>NZ_CP039371.1:4800000-5139177 GCF_005080685.1 Pseudomonas putida
GCACGCAACCGTACATGGATCGGCGCGAAAGGCGCATTCTGCACCAGTTCGACCAGCGATTCCTTCACCAGCTCGAGAATCGCCATGAAGGTCACCACCACGCCCAGCTTGCCCTCCTCGTTGGCGAACAGCTCGACGAACGGCACGAAAGCCCCGCCCTTGAGCCGCTCCAGTACCTCGCTCATGCGTTCGCGAGTAGACAAGGTCTCGCGGGTGATCTGGTGGCTTTCGAACAGGTCGTTGCGGCGCATTACCTCGGCCATGGACACCAACAACTCCTCCAGGCTGACCTGCGGCAACAGCTTGCGCACCTTGGCCTGAGGCGCCTCCAGGCGCGGCACGACGACATCGCGCCCGACCCGCGGCAACTCGTCGATGCCCTCGGCCGCGGCCTTGAAACGCTCGTATTCCTGCAGCCGACGAATCAGTTCCGCGCGCGGGTCGCCCTCTTCTTCCTCGATTTCGGCCGAGCGTGGCAGCAGCATGCGCGACTTGATCTCGGCCAGCATGGCAGCCATCACCAGGTACTCGGCAGCCAGCTCCAGGCGCACGCTCTTCATCAACTCGACGTAACCCATGTACTGGCGGGTGATTTCCGCCACCGGTATGTCGAGGATGTCGATGTTCTGCTTGCGGATCAGGTACAGCAGCAGGTCCAGCGGGCCTTCGAAGGCTTCGAGAATGACTTCCAGGGCGTCCGGCGGGATGTACAGGTCCACCGGCATTTCGGTCAGCGCTTCGCCGTAGACCAGCGCCAACTGCAACTGCTGCGGCGACTCGGCCTCTGCGGCCGGCGCCTCGGGCGTTTCCAACTGGCTCACGCGTCGACCAGAAACGGCGTCGGATCGCCGCAGCCTTCGCGGATCAAGGCAGGTTCATCACCGGTGAGGTCAATGATGGTCGAGGCCTTGAGATCGCCGTAACCGCCATCGATGATCAGGTCGACGTGGTGTTCCAGGCGTTGACGGATCTCGTAGGGATCGGTCATCGGCTCCTCTTCGGGCGGCAGGATCAGGCTCACGCTCATCAGCGGCTCGCCGAGTTCTTCCAGCAGCGCCAGGACGATCGGGTTGGACGGCACGCGCAGGCCGATCGTGCGGCGTTTCTCGTGCATCAACAGCCGCGGGACTTCCCGGGTGGCGTTGAGGATGAAGGTGTAAGGCCCCGGGACATGCGCCTTGAGCAGGCGGAACGTGGACGTGTCGATCTTGGCGAACAGCCCCATCTGCGACAGGTCGCAGCACAGCAAGGTGAAGTTGTGCTGTTTGTCCAACTGACGCAGGCGGCGCACCCGTTCGATGGCGCTTTTATCGCCGATCTGGCAGCCCAGGGCGTAGGCCGAGTCGGTTGGATAGACCACCACGCCGCCCTTGCGAATGATCTCGACGGCCTGTTTTATCAGGCGCGCCTGCGGGTTTTCCGCATGAATCTGGAAAAATTGGCTCACGTAGTCATCCTGTTCATACCGCCAAAGGCTGTTCATGGCTGAATCGGCGCCACAGGGGTGGCAGGTCCTCGGGCAATGGCCGGTAGGCACCGATCTCGCCCCAGGTGCCGGGGCCGTGGAAATCGCTGCCAGCGCTTGCCAGCAGCCCGAACTCACGGGTGAGAATGGACATCGTGCCCACCTGCTCGGCCGGCATCATCCCATTGACCACTTCAAGTGCCTGCCCACCTGCCTGAATATAGTCGGCAATCAGCCGTCTGCGCTTGCTGCGGGTCAGGTCGTAATGCATCGGATGGGCCAGGCTCACCCATGCGTTGGACCGGCGCAGGGTGGCAACGGTTTCCTCCAGGGTTGGCCAGTGCAGCTTGACGTCGCCCAGCTTGCCGGCACCCAGCCACTTGCGAAACGCCTCGCCGCGGTCCTTGACGTGCCCGG
This sequence comes from Pseudomonas putida, assembly GCF_005080685.1. Lineage (NCBI taxonomy): Bacteria > Pseudomonadati > Pseudomonadota > Gammaproteobacteria > Pseudomonadales > Pseudomonadaceae > Pseudomonas > Pseudomonas putida. The sequence goes on from NZ_CP039371.1 coordinate 4,801,883, forward strand.
CGCGGACCAGGAACTCGGCAAAATGTGGCCGCGCCGGGGCATTGCCACTGTCGCCAAGCTCTTGCTGCACGGCCCGGGCGCCGTCCAGGGCTCCGGGCATGCCTTTGGCTGCCAGCCGTTTGTCGATTTCCTCGGCGCGCAGCCAGCGGCCACGGTGCAAGGCTTCGATGGCGTCGAGCAACGGAGGTGCATCCAACGGGAAGTCGTAACCCAATATGTGGATGGTCGCACCGCCCCAGGTGCACGACAGCTCCACGCCGCTGATCCAGCGCATGCCCTGCTCCTGGCAGGCCTGACGTGCCTCGGCCAGGCCCTCGAGGGTATCGTGGTCAGTCAGTGCCAGCGTTTGCACCCCGTGGTCAAAGGCCCGGGCGACCAGGGCCGAGGGCGACAGGGCGCCGTCGGAGGCCGTGCTGTGACAGTGCAGATCAACATTCATTTAGGAGCGCTTTCGCTGGATTCGATGTTTGTTATTATGCCGTCACATCCCGATTCTGGCTGCCATTGTGAAACAATTCATCGATTTCATCCCGCTGCTGCTGTTCTTCATCGTCTACAAGCTCGACCCGCGGCCCATGGAGGTCGCCGGCCACAGCTTCGAGTTCGGCGGCATCTACAGCGCCACGGCGATGCTGATCATCAGCTCGCTGGTGGTCTACGGCGCGCTGTTCCTGCGCCAGCGCAAGCTGGAAAAGGGCCAGTGGCTGACCCTGGTGGCCTGCCTGGTGTTCGGCGGCCTGACCCTGACGTTCCACAGCGAAACCTTCCTCAAGTGGAAGGCGCCCGTGGTCAACTGGCTGTTCGCGCTGGGCTTCGCCGGCAGCCACTTCATCGGCGACCGGGTGCTGATCAAGCGCATCATGGGCCACGCGCTGACGCTGCCCGATGCCATCTGGACCCGCCTGAACCTGGCCTGGATCGGCTTCTTCCTGTTCTGCGGCGCGGCCAACCTGTTCGTCGCCTTCACCTTCCAGGACTTCTGGGTCGACTTCAAGGTGTTCGGCAGCCTGGGCATGACCGTGCTATTCCTGGTGGCGCAGGGCGTGTACCTGTCGCGTCACCTGCACGACGACCCTTCCACCTCCAAGACCAAGGATTGACATGCTCTACGCCATCATTGCCAGCGACGTCGCGAACTCCCTGGAAAAACGCCTGGCCGCCCGCCCGGCGCACATCGAGCGCCTGCAACAGCTCAAGGCCGAAGGCCGCGTGGTGCTGGCCGGCCCGCACCCGGCCATCGACAGCAACGACCCGGGTGAAGCCGGTTTCAGTGGCAGCCTGATCGTCGCCGAGTTCGATTCGCTCGCCGCCGCCCAGGCCTGGGCCGATGCCGATCCGTACATCGCCGCTGGCGTGTACGACAACGTCATCGTCAAGCCCTTCAAGCAAGTGCTGCCCTGAGTCGATACCCCGTCGTTCTTTTCGCCGGCTTGTCGGAGCGCCGAACCGCCGCGAAAAGAACGACGCGTTCGTTATCGATTCATAAATTCCGGCCCCCAGCCGACAACCTCCTGAAATCCATACCGCCTCAGGAGGGCCCATGCGCCAAGGTCAGATGTTCCTGCTGTTTTGCCTGCTGTTGCTGTCCCCATTCGCCCACGCCGAACAGCCGCTATCACTGGAAGCCGGTGCGCGCCTGACCGAACTGCAACAGCGCCTGGACGACAGCGAAAAGCAACGCGCGGCACTGGCCCAGCAGCTGCAGGAGAACGACATCCAGCGCGAAAGCGCCCAACTGACCCGCCTGCGCCAGGACAACCAGAGGCTGAAGCTGGCGATCAAGGAATTGCAGGCCGCGCCCCCGCAACAACTGCTGACCGACAAGCAACAATGGTTTCTGATTGGCTCAGGCGTTGCACTCTTGTCGGCAGTCTGCGGTATCTTTGCCAGTGGCGGACACAGAAGACGCCGTCAATGGTTGAATTGAGTGAGTCATGAGCGAGCTGTTACTGATTGATGATGACCAGGAACTCTGCGAGCTGCTCGGCAGCTGGCTGAGCCAGGAAGGCTTTGTCGTCCGCGCCTGCCACGATGGCCAGAGCGCGCGCCTGGCGCTGGCCGAACAGGCGCCGGCGGCAGTGGTGCTGGACGTGATGCTGCCCGACGGCAGCGGCCTGGAGCTGCTCAAGCAACTGCGCAGCGAGCACGCCGACTTGCCGGTGCTGATGCTCTCGGCCCGCGGCGAACCCCTGGACCGGATTCTGGGCCTGGAGCTGGGTGCCGACGATTACCTGGCCAAACCCTGCGATCCACGCGAGCTCACTGCCCGGCTGCGTGCGGTGCTGCGTCGCAGCCACCCCGCAGCCACCACCACCCAGTTGGAAATCGGCGACCTGGCCTTCAGCCCGGTGCGTGGCGTGGTCAGCATCGACGGACGCGAAATGAGCCTGACCCTGTCCGAAAGCCGCATCCTCGAAGCGCTCCTGCGTCAACCAGGCGAGCCGCTGGACAAGCAGGAACTGGCGCAGATCGCCCTGGGGCGCAAGCTGACCCTGTACGACCGCAGCCTCGACATGCACGTCAGCAACCTGCGCAAGAAGGTCGGCCCGCACCCCGACGGCCGCCCGCGCATCGTCGCGCTGCGCAGCCGCGGCTACTACTACAGCCTATGAACACTGGCCTTTACCAACCCTTTACCCTGAACTGACTGCGCTTGACCTTGATTTCCCTAGACTGGGCTCATCCGGTAATCACCGGCCCATGAAAGGAGAGACACCATGCGCAAGACCCTTATCGCCCTGATGTTCGCCGCCGCCCTGCCGACCGTTGCCATGGCCATGCCTGAAGGCGGCCCGCGCCACGACGGCCCGCATCACCGCGGTGACGCGCCTTTCGCCCAGCTGGACCTGACCCGCGACCAGCGCCAGCAGGTCGGCAAACTGATGGGTGAGCAGATGAAAGCCCAGCGCGACATCACCAAGCGCTACCTGGACAAGCTGCCGGCCGCCGACCAGAAAGCCATGAAGGACGAGATCAAGGCCAGCCGCGAGAAAACCGACGGCCAGGTGCGCGCCTTGCTCAAGCCTGACCAGCAGAAGAAGTTCGACGACCTGCAAAAGGAACGCGCCGCTCGCCAGGCCGAGTGGAAAGAGTTCCAGGCCTGGAAAGCTGAAAAAGGCGGCAAGGCCCAGTAAGCTGTCCCCCCCATGCCCGGCCCGCGCCACGCGAGCCGGGCTTTTTACGCTTACAGGAGGTGCTCTTGCGTTCTCTGTTCTGGCGCATCCTGGCCAGCTTCTGGCTGGCCATTGCCCTGGTCGCCGGCTTGTCCATCCTGCTCGGCCACATGCTCAACCAGGATGCCTGGATCCTCAGCCGCCACCCGGGCATCAACACCCTGGCGGCCCGCTGGACCCAGCACTACGAGCAGGAGGGCCTGGAGTCTGCCCAGCACTTCCTCGAACGGCGCAAGCAGCGTTACAAGATCGACGTGCAGGTGCTCGACGACAGCGGCGATGCCGTGGTGCCAGGTACCTTCCCTCGTCGTGCGGCGGCATTCGAGGCGCGCCAGCACAATGATGAACGCCACCTGCCCTGGCGCCGCCTGACCGAGGAATACACCAGCCCCACCAGCGGCGTGACCTACCTGCTGATCTACCGCATTCCGCACCCCGAGCTCGACGCCTGGCACCGCGAGAGCCTGCTCTGGCCGCTCAGCGCCCTGGGTATCGCTTTGGTGGTATTGACCTTGTTCAGCCTGCTGGTGACGCTGTCGATCACCCGTCCGTTGAGCCGCCTGCGGGGCGCCGTACACGACCTGGGCCAGACCAGCTACCAGCAGACCAGCCTGGCGCAACTGGCCGGGCGACGCGACGAATTCGGCGTGTTGGCCAACGACTTCAACAAGATGGGCGCGCGCCTGCAGAGCCTCATCGGCAGCCAGCGCCAGCTGTTGCGTGATGTTTCCCACGAACTGCGTTCGCCCCTGGCCCGCCTGCGCATCGCCCTGGCCCTGGCCGAGCGTGCCGAACCCGAGCAGCGCCAGGCCCTGTGGCCGCGCCTGACCCGCGAATGCGACCGCCTGGAAGACCTGATCAGCGAAATCCTTGCCCTGGCCCGGGTCGATGCCGAGCAGTCCCACGCCGAGCCGGTCGACCTCAACGCATTGCTCGGCAGTGTGCGCAAGGACGCCCAGCTCAGCGCGCCGGAGCAAGAGGTACGGCTGGAGGCCCAGCCTGGGCTGACCCTGCAGGGCTGGCCGACGCTGATCGAGCGCGCCGTGGACAACCTGGTGCGCAATGCCCTGCGCTTCAATCCGCAAGGGCAGCCGATCGAAATCCATGCCAAGCGCGAGCAGGACCGCATCGTCATCAGCGTGCGCGACCATGGGCCAGGAGCCGCGCCGGAGCATCTGGAGCAACTGGGGGAGCCGTTCTTCCGTGCGCCGGGGCAGGAAGCGGCGGGACATGGGCTTGGCCTGGCGATCGCGCGCAAGGCGGCCGAGCGACATGGTGGCAGCCTGGTGCTGGAGAATCATCCACAGGGTGGATTCGTCGGCCGCCTGGTGCTGCCGTTGGTGGTGGCGACCGGCAGTTGAAAACCGGGCGGGGCTACCGGCCTATTCGCGGGCAAGCCCGCTCCTACAAGGACCGCACCGTCCTGTGGGAGCGGGCTTGCCCGCGAAGGGGACACCGCTTTACTCGCCCCAGGCGCGGACGAACTCGGCCGTTTCCAGCACCGGCGCCGTACGCGGCTCGGTCAGCGGCGTGCCGACGTACAGATAGCCAACCAGTTCCTCGTTCTCGGCCATCCCCAACCCTTTGTGCACATTGGCATCGAAGGCCATGTCGCCAGTACGCCACACCGCGCCGATGCCCTGGGCATGCGCCGCGATCAGAATCCCGTGGGCCGCGCAGCCCGCCGCCAGGCGCTGTTCGCTCTTGGGCACCTTGAAATGGTCTTGCAGCTTGGCGATCACCACGATCAGCAGCGGTGCGCGCAGTGGCATGGCGCGGGCCTTGTCCAACGCCGCCTGGCTGGCATCGCCCTTGGCCTGCAGCGCTTGGGCGAACAATTCGCCGAGTTTTTCGCGGCCCTGGCCTTCGATGGTGAGAAAGCGCCATGGACGCAACTGACCATGGTCCGGTGCGCGCAATGCGGCCTGGAACAGCGCCTCGCGCTGGGCGGCATTGGGCGCGGGGTCGGTCAGGCGTGGCACGGAAACACGGTTGAGCAATGCGTCGAGAGCCTCCATCGGCTACCCTCCTGGCAGGTAAATGTGCGGCCATTCTAGCGTTTACATCACCAGACCCATAGGTAGAATGGCGCCCTTCCGTTTCGAGTCAGAGCAGAACACATGGCGTTGCCGACCTTAAGGATCATTGGTTTCATCATCGGCATCTTCCTCATCACCCTGGCCGTGAGCATGGCCGTGCCGATGGCGACCCTGGTGGTCTTCGAACGCACCGGCGACATGCCGTCGTTCCTCTGGTCCAGCCTGATCACCTTCGTCGCCGGCCTGGCCATGGTCATCCAGGGCCGCCCCGAGCATGTGCACCTGCGCCCTCGCGACATGTACCTGCTCACGGTCTGCAGCTGGCTGGTGGTCTGCGTGTTCGCCGCCCTGCCCTTCCTGCTCACCCAGCACATCAGCTACACCGACGCCTTCTTCGAGAGCATGTCCGGCATCACCGCCACCGGGGCCACCGTGCTCAGTGGCCTGGACCACATGTCGCCGGGCATCCTGATGTGGCGCTCGATGCTGCACTGGCTCGGCGGCATCGGCTTCATCGCCATGGCCGTGGCGATCCTGCCGCTGCTGCGCATCGGTGGCATGCGGCTGTTCCAGACCGAGTCCTCGGACCGCTCGGAAAAGGTCATGCCGCGTTCGCACATGGTCGCCAAGTCGATCGTCGGGGTGTATGTCGGCTTCTCGGTGCTGGGCGCGCTGGCCTTCTGGTGGGCCGGCATGAGCCCATTCGATGCCATCAACCATGCCATGTCGGCCATCTCCACCGGTGGCTTCTCGACCTCCGACCAGTCCCTGGCCAAGTGGGACATCCCGGCGGTGCACTGGGTCGCAGTCGTGGTGATGATCCTCGGCAGCCTGCCCTTCACGCTGTACGTGGCGACCCTGCGCGGCAACCGCAGGGCACTGATCCGTGACCAGCAGGTGCAGGGCCTGCTGGGCATGCTGGTGGTCACCTGGCTGGTACTGGGCACCTGGTACTGGTACACCACCAACCTGCACTGGCTCGATGCGCTGCGCCACGTGGCGCTGAACGTGACCTCGGTCGTCACCACCACCGGCTTCGCCCTGGGCGACTACAGCCTGTGGGGCAATTTCTCGCTGATGCTGTTCTTCTACCTGGGCTTCATCGGTGGTTGTTCCGGCTCGACCGCCGGCGGCATCAAGATCTTCCGCTTCCAGGTGGCCTACATCCTGCTCAAGGCCAACCTCAACCAACTCATCCACCCGCGGGCAGTGATCAAGCAGAAATACAACGGCCACCGCCTCGACGAAGAAATCGTGCGTTCGATCCTGACGTTCTCGTTCTTCTTCGCCATCACCATCTGCGTGATGGCGTTGCTGCTGTCGCTGCTCGGCGTGGACTGGATGACCGCATTGACCGGCGCCGCCGGCACGGTATCGGGCGTCGGGCCGGGGCTGGGCGAGGTGATCGGGCCGTCGGGCAACTACGCCACCCTGCCGGATGCCGCCAAGTGGATTCTCGCCGCCGGCATGCTGCTCGGCCGCCTGGAGATCATCACGGTGCTGGTGTTGTGCATGCCTGCATTCTGGCGTCACTGATAGCGGGGCCATCCGCCCCCTGGCGCGCCCGGTATTCACTGGGCGTGGCATCGAACCAGCGACGGAACGCCCGGTAGAAGTTGCTGGGGTCGGCAAACCCTAGAAGGTACGCGGTTTCCAGCAGGGTCATGTCCGGCTGGGCGAGGTACTGCTCGGCCAGCTCGCGACGGGTATCGTCGAGCAAGGCCTGGAAGCTGGTGCCCTCTTCCTGCAGGCGCCGCTGCAGGGTACGTTGCGACAGGTGCAGGGCCTGGGCCAGGGTTTCCCGCTTGGGTTCGCCCTGGGGCAGGATGCGACACAGCACCTGGCGCACCCGGTGAGTCACGCGGCTTTCCGAGAAGCGCGCCAGGTACTCGCCGGCGAAACGGTCATGGAGGATCGCCATCGCCTCGTTGGCAGTTGGCAGCGGTGCCTCCATATCGGCACGTTCGAACACCAGTGCATCGCGTGGCGCGCCAAACACCAACGGACAATGGAACGCCACCTTGTAGGGCTCGATGTTCTTCGGCTGCGCCCCCTGCACCATTACCCGCACCGGCTGGATCGGCCGGCCGCTGAGCCAGCTGCACAGCGCCAGCGCACAGGCGAGCGAGGCTTCGGCACTGTGTCGAGTGGGTGGTAGATGATCGCCATGCACGGTGAGTATCAGCGAATAGCCCTCAGGGCCCAGGCGGAAACTCAGGTCGGAACTTTCGGCAATGATGCGCTGGTAACGCACCAGCCGCTCGAAGCCTTCGGCCAGGGTGCGGCTGGACATCAGCGCGTAGCCCACCACATGGAACGAAGCCGGGCGTACCACCCGCGCCATGTTCAACCCAATGGCTTCGTTGCCCGACAGTTCGACCGCCAGTTGCCAGAGGCGGGTCATGTCGTCCTGGGGAAAACGCGCATCAGGGTCGTCGAGGGCGGTGAAGTCCAGCCCGAGCTGCCTGAACATGGCTGGGCAGTCGAGCCCTTCGAGCTCGAGTGCCTTGACGATCCCTGACGCCCAGCTGGCTGACGTGGTTCTTTCACTCATGACAGGCTTCTTTCGCTGACCGCTTCATGCGGTAACCCACGGATACTTATTTGGCGCCGATTGTCACTGGCCGGCTCCGCCAATGACTCTAGACTCGAATCAGGCTCCACGCCGTGTATCCTGTCAAAAAGTGTTAACACCGGAGCAATGCCATGACCAGCTCAGCGCAGTTTCGCAGTTTTGCCGAGTTCTACCCCTACTACCTGGGCGAGCACAGCAACCCGACCTGCCGGCGCTTGCACTTCGTCGGCACCAGCCTGGTCATCGCGTTGCTGGCCTACACGATCGGCAGCGGCAAATGGCTGCTGTTGCTGGCACTGCCGCTGTTCGGCTACGGCTTCGCCTGGATCGGGCATTTCTTCTTCGAGAAAAACCGCCCGGCCACGTTCACCCACCCTCTGTACAGCCTGTTCGGCGATTTCGTAATGTTCCGCGACATTCTGCTGGGGCGCATCAGCCTGTAGTCATGCACACCGATCCAATTCTCTCACTGCGTCATTATCGCGATGACCTGATCGCCCACAGCCACGAGCACCCGCAATTGGTGTTCGGGTTGCGCGGGCGCCTGGACTTCGAAGTGCAAGGCCAGGGCACGCTGCTCGGCCGGCAAGGGCTTGTGGTGGTACCGGCAGGCGCGCACCACACCTGCGGCAGCGACGCCGGTAGCCATTGCCTGGTGCTCGACGTACCGGACCAACAGTGGCTGCACGAGCAGTTGGGCGATCATGCCGATGCCAGCCGGCGCCTACTCGATCGTCCCGGCGCACTTTGCCTGGACCCACGCCAACAGCAGCTGGTGGACTGGCTGGCGGCAAGCCCCATGGAAGACCCGTTGATTGCGCGCCAGGGTGCGGTATTGCTGCTGGCCAGCCTCAACCCGAGCGCCTCGGCCAATGTCATGCCCAGCCGGCGACTGCCCTATGCCGCCTTCGATGCGCACATCGAGCGGCACGCGGCCTACCCGCTGCAAGTGGCCGACCTGGCACGCATCGCCGGGTTGTCCAGTGCCCGGCTGCATGCGCGGTTCGTCGAGGAGTGCGCAATGACGCCGATGGACTACATTCGCCAACGGCGTTTGCTCAAGGCGCGGCAGTTGGTGACGCGAACGAGGCTGCCGATGGGCGAGATTGCCGCGCAAGTCGGGTACAGCTCGCAGAGTGCGTTTTCCGCGGCGATGCTGCGAGCGTTTGGCTGCTCGCCGTTGGCGCTGCGGCGCGAGTCTGGCGATAACTGACGCCAGTTGCGCGACAGAAGTGGTTATCCGATGGGGTTACACTGCGTCTGTACCGGCCCTTTCGCGGGCAAGCCCGCTCCTACAGGGATCGACGCTGCCCGGGAACGGGCCGGTACAGCCAGCAAAGACCTCGAGCCACAAGGATCACCATGAACCACCGCACCGCCCTCGGCGCCCTGCATATCGGCGCGCTGTTCTTCGGCCTGACCGGCGTCTTCGGCAAACTGGCCGGCAGTGCCAGCCCAACGCAGATCGTCTTTGGCCGCGCGGCTTTCGCCGTGCTTGCCCTGGGCCTTTTCGCCAGCCTCGCAGGCCCCGGCTGGCGCCGTCTGAACAACCAGGACCTGCGCCGCCTGCTGCTCGGCGGAGTGCTGCTGGCCGGGCATTGGGTGAGCTTCTTCATCGCGGTCAAGGTCGGCGGCGTGGCCATCGCTACCCTTGGATTCGCCAGCTTCCCCGCATTCACGGTCATCCTCGAAGGGCTGCTGTTCCGCGAGCGCATTCGCCGCAACGAAGCAGTGCTGGTGCTGTTGGTGAGCATCGGCCTGGTGCTGGTCACACCGCAGTTCGACCTGGCCAGCGAAGCCACCAGCGGCTTGCTCTGGGCGCTGTTGTCGGGGCTGCTGTTCTCGCTGTTATCGCTGACCAACCGCGCCGGCTCCGGCCGCTTGCCCGCCGTGCAGGCTGCCTTGTGGCAAAACCTGGTGGTGGGCCTGTGCCTGCTGCCGTTCGCCGCACCAGGCCTGGCCCAGATCAAGGCCATGGACTGGCTATGGATCGCCCTGCTGGGCATCTTCTGTACCGGGGTGGCGCACAGCTTGTTCGTGGCCAGCCTGGCGGTGATCAAGGCCCGCACCGCCGCGGTGGTGTTCGGCATGGAGCCGGTCTATGGCATCGCGGTGGCGTGGGTGGTGTTCAATGAAACGCCCAGCTTGCGGATGTTGGCCGGTGGCGCGCTGATCATCTTCGCCATCGTGTTGTCCAGCCGCCTGGCTGCCGAACAACCGCCGCGCCAGCGCGAGGCCGCGCAGGGCACCTGATCAGCGATCGTTGTGGCCCAGGTCGCGTTGCGGGTCGATCTGGTCACGCACGCGCTGCTTGAGCTGCTTGGCTTCGGGGAAGCCACCATCGGCCTTGCGCTCCCAGATCTGCACGCCGTTGCAGGTGATCCTGAACACGCCACCCGTGCCAGGTTCGAGGGCTACCCGGCCAAGATCGTCGCTGAAGGTGCTAAGCAGTTCCTGGGCCAGCCAGGCTGCGCGCAGCAGCCATTGGCACTGGGTGCAATAGGTAATGACAATTTCCGGCTTGGCATCGGCCATGGTCGCGGGTCTCCGGTTGAGTGGCCGCTTATACTAGCGGTCTTTAGCCCTCGGTTTGAGACTCACGATGCGCCGTTTGCTGTTATGCCTTTTGCTGATGCTCACCACCTGCACGGTGCTTGCCGCCGAACCCGCCCGGCCCAAGGTCGGCCTGGTGCTTTCCGGCGGCGCTGCCCGCGGACTCGCCCACATCGGCGTACTCAAGGCCCTGGAACAACAGGGGGTACGCATCGACGCCATTGCCGGCACCAGCATGGGGGCGGTGGTCGGGGGCCTGTATGCCTCAGGTTACAGCGTCGAGGAACTGGAAAAGCTCGCCACCACCCTGGATTGGCAACAGGCGCTGTCGGACGCCCCGCCGCGCAAGGACGTCCCCTTCCGACGCAAGCAGGACGACCGTGATTTCCTGGTCAAGCAGAAGCTCAGCTTCCGCGACGATGGCAGCCTCGGCCTGCCGCTGGGGGTGATCCAGGGGCAGAACCTGGCCCTGCTGCTGGAAAGCAAGCTGGCCCATACCGCCGACATCCGCGACTTCGACAAACTGCCCATTCCCTTTCGCGCCGTCGCCACCGATATCGCCAGCGGCGAAAAAGTGGTGTTCAAGCGCGGCCACCTGCCCCAGGTGATCCGCGCGAGCATGTCGATCCCGGCGGTATTCGCCCCGGTGGAGGTCGATGGCCGGCTGCTGGTGGATGGTGGCATGGTCGATAACATCCCGCTGGACGTGGCGCGCGACATGGGCGTGGACGTTGCCATCGTGGTCGACATCGGCTCGCCGCTGCGTGATCGCAAGCAACTGGCCACCGTCGTGGACGTGCTCAACCAGTCGATCACCCTGATGACCCGACGCAATTCCGAGGAGCAACTGGCCAGCCTGCATCGCGACGACATTCTCATCCAGCCGCCGCTGGCAGCATTCGGCGTCACCGATTTCGGCCGCGCACGCGACATGATCGACGCCGGTTACCGCGCTGCGCAGTTGCTCGAGCCGCGCCTGGCGGCCTTGCGCCAACCCGAGGGCGACGCCAGCCTGGCGGTGGCGCGCTCGCCGCGCCAGCGCACGCCGGTGATCACCGCGATCAAGGTGGAAAACGACTCCAAGGTCAGTGACGACGTGATCCGCTACTACATCCGTCAGCCAATCGGCCAACCCCTGGAACTCGACCGCCTGCAAACCGACATGGGCACGCTCTACGGCCTGGACTACTTCGACCGGGTGCATTACCGGGTTGTGCACAAAGGCGAAGACAACACACTGGTAATCACCGCGCGCGGCAAACGCGGCGGCACCGACTACCTGCGCCTCGGCCTGAACCTGTCGGACGACTTGCGCGGCGACAGCGCCTTCAACCTCGGTGCCAGCTACCGCGTCAACGGCATCAACGAGCTGGGCGCAGAATGGCTGACCCGCGCGCAGATCGGCGATCAGCAAGAGCTCTACAGCGAGTTCTACCAGCCGCTGGACGTGGGCTCGCGGTATTTCATCGCGCCCTACCTGGACTTCAGCTCACAGAACATCGAAGCCACCCTGGACAACGATCCGATCGCCGAATACCGCCTGGAGCGCTACGGCTTCGGCCTGAACTTCGGCCGCCAGATCGGCACCTATGGCGAAGTGCGCCTGGGTGCGGGCAAGGCCTGGGGCGAGGCCGACGTGCGCATCGGCGACCAGGACCTGCCGAAAGTCAGTTTCAACGAGGGCTTCTACGCGCTCAAGTATTCGTTCGACACCATGGACAACGTGTACTTCCCGCACAGTGGCGAGGACATCGGGCTGACCTTGCGCAAATACGACAAGTCGCTGGATTCGGACGAAGACTACCGCCAGTGGCTGCTCAACCTGGACAAGGCATTCAGCAGCGGGCCGAACACCTTCGTGCTCGGCGGGCGCTACGGGCGAACCCTGGACGACACGGAGGTCGTGACCTCGAGCTTCGTGATCGGCGGTGCCCGCGAGCTTTCCGGCTTCCGCCAGGACTCGGTGTCGGGGCAGAACGTCAGCCTGTTGCGCATGGTCTATTACCGCCGCCTGACCCCGCGGGCCTACGTCCCGCTGGACTTCCCGTTGTACATAGGTGGCTCGCTCGAGCGCGGGCGGGCATGGAACAACGACAACGAGTTCGATAGCGGTTACATCAATGCGGCGAGTATCTTCCTGGGCATGGAGACGCCATTGGGGCCGCTGAACCTGAGCTATGGGGCCAACAGCGCCCATGAACAGGCGGTGTACCTCAACTTGGGGCACACGTTCTAAGCGGCACAGAAAAAGCAGATCCGCGTCATGACGCGGATCTGCCTTGGCTTGCTATTCGGGGCTTGTAGCTACCTTCAGACCTTCTCGAGATTGGCCAGGATCTTGGCATGCACGCGCATGCACACATCCAGTTCAGCCGGGTCGATACCGGTGAACAACTCCAGACGCAGGGCATTGGCGATGGTCTCGATCTGTTCGATCATCGGCTTGGCCGGCGGGCACAGGGCGATCTTCTTCGCCCGACGATCTTCCACCACGGCCTGGCGCCGAACCAGTCCCTGGTTTTCCAGGCTGTCGAGCAAGCGCGCAAGGGTGGGACCCTCCACCCCCACGCTCTGGGCCAATTCGCGTTGGGTTGGCGGCTCTTCGAAACGCGCCAGGTGCAACAACACCAGCCAGCGCGCCTGGGACAGGTTGAGTCCGGCCAAGCGGCGATCCAGTTCGGCACGCCAGCCCCGGGACATCTGGGCCAGTTGCATGCCGAAGCGGTGTTGGTTGTCGTTCAGGGGCATAGGAAACTCATCGACTCGAACTAATTATTAGGCAGCTAATCATGACCGCGCGCGGCAAGCAAGGCTACCTGGCGCGGATAGGACTGAAAATCGTCAAAAAGCATGACAAAGATCAGCACTTGACCGATATGCCCCTCGATCAGAGCTCGAACTCCGCAGCCAATGCCGCCCTCACGCAATAGAGCACGCCTTCCGGCACCCGCGCACCGAACAGCGGCGCGATAGTGGCCACCGGTGGCAGCTCGCCTTCACCATCGAGGAAGGCGTCCTGCACTTCCATCATCAAGTCCTCGGGCAGGTCCAGGGCCTGTTCCAGGCTCAACTCCTGACGGCCAATGGCTTCGGCCAGCAGGCTGTAGACGTTCTTCTCGCTGCAGTTCAGCTGACCGGCGATCTGCGCCGGGGTCATGCCGGCACGGGCCAGGCTGACCAGCTCGTGGCGCAGGTCGAGCACCACCTTGGGCGCCTCCTCGGAGCCGCCGGCGCCATTGAGCACCTCGAGGAATGCCTGGCCGTAGCGCTCCAGCTTGCGTGCACCCACACCGCTGACCTGGGCCATGTCGCTGAGGCTGGTGGGCTGGCTACGCAACATTTCGAGCAGGGTCGAGTCGGGGAAGATGACGTAGGGCGGCACGCTGTGCTCCTCGGCCAGCTTGCGTCGCAAGGTCCGCAGCGCTTCCCACAGCTCGCGCTCTTCGGCGCGAACCAACTGGCTGGCAGGGCTGCCGCCACTGGAGGACGACTTGGCCACGGTCTGCGGCTTGAGGTCGCGACGTAACTGCAAGGTCACTTCGCCGCGCAGCAACGGACGGCAGCTGTCGGACAGGCGTAGGCCGCCGTAGCCTTCCAGGTCGATATCGACCAGGCCACGCGCCACCAGCTGACGGAACAACGAACGCCATTCGGCCTCGGCCATGGCCTTGCCGACACCGAACACCGAAAGCTTCTCGTGGCCGAAGTTGCGCACCTTTTCGGTGTCCTTGCCCAGCAGCACGTCCACCAGATGCCCTACCCCATAGCGCTGGCCGGTACGGAACACGGTCGACAACGCCTGGCGGGCAGGTTCGGTGGCGTCCCAGGTCTGCACCTGGTCGACGCAGTTGTCGCAGTGTCCGCAAGGCTGCTCGAGCACCTCGTCGAAGTAGGCGAGCAATGCCTGGCGGCGGCAGCGGGTTTCTTCGCACAAGGCCAGCATCGCATCGAGCTTGTGCTGTTCCACACGCTTGTGTCGCTCATCGCCCTCGGAGTTCTGCAGCATCTGCTTGAGCATCACCATGTCCTGCAGGCCGTAGGCCATCCAGGCATCGGACGGCAGGCCGTCACGGCCGGCACGGCCGGTCTCCTGGTAATAGGCCTCGAGCGACTTGGGCAGGTCGAGGTGGGCGACGAAGCGCACGTTGGGCTTGTCGATACCCATGCCGAAAGCGATGGTCGCGACCATGATCAGCCCCTCCTCGTTGAGGAAGCGGTGCTGGTTGGCGGAGCGCGTCTCGGCGGGCAGGCCAGCGTGATACGGCAGCGCCGGGAAACCCTGGTCGCAAAGGAAGGCGGCGGTCTCGTCGACCTTCTTGCGCGATAGGCAATAGACGATACCGGCGTTGCCCCGGCGCTCGCCGAGAAACGCCATCAGTTGCTTGCGCGGCGCTTCCTTGGGCACGATGCGGTAGAAGATGTTGGGCCGGTCGAAGCTCGACAGAAAGCGCTCGGCGCCCTGCAGGTGCAGGCGCTGGACGATTTCCTCGCGGGTACGCATGTCGGCGGTGGCGGTCAGGGCAATCCGTGGCACATGCGGGAACAATTCGGCCAACTGGCCCAATTGCAGGTATTCGGGACGGAAGTCGTGGCCCCATTGCGACACGCAGTGGGCTTCGTCGATGGCGAACAGGGCAATGTCCAGGCCGCGAAGGAAATCCAGCATGCGCGGCTGCACCAGACGCTCCGGTGCCAGATAGAGCATTTTCACCTCGCCACGGCGCAGGCGCCCGGCCAGGTCGCGCTGCTGCTCGGCGCTCAGCGTGGAATTCAGCGCGGCGGCGGCCACGCCCAGCTCGTCGAGGGTCGCGACCTGATCGTCCATCAGCGCGATCAGCGGCGACACCACCACGGTCAGGCCCTGGCGCAGCAGGCCCGGCACCTGGAAGCACAGCGACTTGCCGCCACCGGTGGGCATCAGCACCAGGGCGTCGCCGCCATTGGCCACGCATTCGATGATCGCAGCCTGGCGCCCACGGAAACTGTCGTAGCCGAAGATATCCTTGAGAACCCGCTGAGCCTGTTCGAGCATGTGCAACTCCAAATTCGCCGTACCATCCTGGACCAACAGGCTGGACGAAAAAACCGCCCGGCACACGTCGAATGCGTAAGCGGCTTTTGCCAACAGGCGGCAAAACCCGCCCCTGGATGAAAAACCGCGGAGTATACCGCAGTGACGGGCCGCACAGTGCGCGGCGCTGACAGACGTTCCCTTTGCCCCGCCGTCGCTGCAAGGTGCTAGAATTCACTATCGTTTATTCCCCAAGGTAGCCCTGTAATGTCCTTCGCCGAGCAACTGACCCGCCTGCAAGCCTTCCTCGATGCCGATGAGCTGCACGAAGAAGCGCTGGACTACGTCGCCGCCCATGGCTACCTGACTGCCTTGTCGATCTCTGCCGTGGAGGTTCCCGAGCGCGAGTGGATCGACGCGCTGTTCGCCGAGGAGCCGCACTACGCCAGCGATGCCCAGCGCACCGAGATCGAGGCGACCCTGGTCGCGCTCAAGGCGCACATCGCCCGCCAACTGGCCAGCGACGAGGAATTCGACCTGCCATGTGACCTGGACCTGACCGACGAGCCAGACGATTCCGACCTGCGCGGCTGGTGCATCGGCTTCATGGAGGGCGTTTTCCTGCGCGAGGAAGCCTGGTTCGAAGACGCCGAGGAAGAAGTCAGCGAGATGCTGCTGCCGATC
Source organism: Pseudomonas putida (assembly GCF_005080685.1). Taxonomy (NCBI): domain Bacteria; kingdom Pseudomonadati; phylum Pseudomonadota; class Gammaproteobacteria; order Pseudomonadales; family Pseudomonadaceae; genus Pseudomonas; species Pseudomonas putida. The sequence goes on from NZ_CP039371.1 coordinate 4,817,918, forward strand.
ATGGTGGGTTCGGGCCTGTTCGACGAGCAGCCCGAGTTCGCCGACATCGCCAGCAACGCCAATCTGCAGGACGACATGATCGTGCAGATCCCCGAGGCGTTGTCTGCCTTGTTCCTGCTGCTGCACGCACCCGACGAAAAGCCGGCCCTGCTCAAGCCACGCCATCACTGAGCCGCGATGCGCTACCTGCTGCTGGCCATCGGCTGGCTCAGCGTTGCGTTGGGGGTCGTGGGGATCTTCCTGCCGGTGCTACCCACCACCCCGTTCCTGCTGTTGGCGGCGGCCTGCTTCGCGCGCAGCTCGCCGCGCTTTCACCACTGGTTGGTCAACCACCCCAAGCTCGGGCCGTGGATCCGCGACTACCTGAGCGGTGAAGGCATCCCACTCAAAGGCAAGGTCTACGCCATCGGGCTGATGTGGGTGAGCATCGGCCTGTCGTGCTATCTGGTGCCGCTGTTCTGGGCCCGGGCGTTCATGCTCACCAGTGCGGTGCTGGTGAGTGTGTATATCCTTAGGCAGAAGACTCTGCGCAGGCCGGGGTGAGGCTGTCGCGTCCTCATTGTCGTTCTATCCCTAATCGAAGTTCTTTGAGCCCGTTGAGATACGGGGGTTTGATGTCCAAAGTCGGCTCCCGCCAAAGCGCGCGAATATCAAAAACGAATTTTCCTACGGCTTTTTAGGACGCCCAAGGCTCCTCTGAGAATTGGTTCCTCGCTAGTGTTCAGGCTCAGCTTGATCGTACCTGACCACCCATCCACGCGCTGGAATCCCAAGAGCCGCCAATGAGCATCAGCCAAATCATTGCCACCGCGGTCGCCGAAACTGCGCTCCCCGACCAGTGCAAGGCCTGTGAACGCCATGGCCTGCCCATCCTGCCCCTGAGACGGGCACTCGTGCCCGATACGCGGCCTGCCTGGATCGCAGACGACGCCCCACCTGTGCCAGGAACCATGCTAGGACTGCGTACACTGCGCAGCGGCTACCTCTATGTGTTGCTCGACGAGAGCGTCTGGCATGCCTACGAAGTCACCGAGCAGGGCCACCTTCGCCGCTTCGACCCCTACGAGCCGCCACTCGGTGCCCCACCTCCGTTGCCAAATAAGTGCGTGAACGCGGACCACGACATTCCCTCGGCGTTCTTCAACGTCGATACGGATCGCTACAGCACGGCGTGGATCGCATTTTCCAGTGATCCCTGGCCGGTCAGCGTGCTCATTGACTACAAGACCGCCAAGGCGCCATCTGACCGTTTCCAGGTGTTGGACCTGGCCCAGGCCCGGGACAATCCTGGCGACGTTGGCATGGCCATGACGCCCGAGCATCTTCAAGTCGATGGCCTGGTGTTCGAATACAACCAGCAATTGGCCGGCCCTTTCGACAGCGCCCACGGGTTCCACAGCCGCCTGCTGCGCAAAACGGCCCTGCGTGGTTTCGTGACCAACGCCATGGCCAAGCACACCCTTACGCAGGGTGTTCCCGCGGTTATCCTCCACGACACGGTCGGGCTCATCCAGGAGTACAACCATCAACGCCTCGGCTGGATCGTCAAACGCCAAGTCTGGCGCGAGGACCCGCAGCGTGCCTACCAACTGCAAACCTCGCAGATCCTGCAAATCATCCGGGCGACCCACCGTGAGTGGGCTGCGCAAAAGGTCCCAGCGTTCGGGCCTCACACAGGCGACGGGCCGCCGGTGTTCGTCGTTCCAGAAATCGAACGCCAGCGCATCGTCGAGATGCGCCAGCAACAGAGCGATGCAAGGCTCGAGGAGCGTTACGACGAACCCCGACGCGCCGCCTTCCAGCTGGAGTACGACTGCCAGGAGGCACGCTTCCAATGGCATATCGACTACCACGCGAAAAAGTATGCCGCCCTCTGTGAGAGCGTGGCGTTCGCGCGCATCGAGCAGTACGACTACGACGGCCGTGACCGCGATTCAGGCGTGGCGTACTGCAAGACCATGGCTGCGTGTCTGGCCGGCGGCATCACCGAAGCGCCGCGCTCCGAGCCTGGCGCTCCTCCAGCCGGAAGCAGCGAAGCGCTTTGGCTAAAGTGGCTGCGAGACCTAAACAGCCCGGCCTATCGGGCCGTTCTCCTACGCGACCAGGCGTTGCTCGCTGCGCTGCTTCCGAGCTTCTCTCATAACGACCCGGTGCAATGGAATGACAGCGACAAGCTCTATGCTGCGCTGACCAAGCTCATTGCCAGCGATGATTTCGGGCTGCGCCTGCGTGATGCCCTGAAACAAGCAGTCAGCGAAGCGCAGGGCGCCCTGAATGCTGCCACCCAACGCCTGCAGGCCCAATTGGCCCCCGGTATCCAGCATGTGGTGCTGCGCCTGAACACGGCCAGTCAGTTGCTCTACAACGGGGTGCATCTGATCGAACTGCAAGTGCCGATGAAACTGGGCGAGTACTACGCCTTGCAGTGCGCTCATGTGCGGGAGGTGCAGCAGAAGGCCAATGAAGCGATGGCCAAGGCACGGGATCGGGTGATGCCGAGCCTCGATGAAATGATGGCCGGCGCGCAGGGCGGGATGCGCAAGGTGAGACCGATCATCCAGACAGGGCTGCTGAGCCTTGCGGTGCTTGATCCGAAGATTGCGAATACGGTGATCAATGTCAGCGTCTGGGTGGAGGGCAAGGCTCATGTATTGCGTGAGCAGCTGCTCAAGGAGGTCCATTTGAATGTCAACCAACTCGGTAATACGGCTCAACTGGGGTTGGTGAACATTTCAGTGGCGGCTGGGACGCTCGAAGTACATGCACGGAAGGCGCTCGATGGGGTACGGGTTAACGCTCGACAGGCTTCGCAATTGGTACGTACCAGTTTCGCTGGACTGAGAGGCATGGCGACAAGCTGGGAACTGCTGCTGAGTCTGGGTGGACTGTATCTGGTGAACGACAGCCTGCAAAAAAACATAAAACAGGCTGAGTCGGAGATTGGCCCAAAGTCCGGGGAAGCTTTGGCGGCGCTGTACGGCTCAAGCTTTGGCATAATTGGAGGCGGATTAGAATCAGTAGGCTTGGCGCTCCGATCGAGCTCTGCGGCAGCCAAAAAAATGTCGTCCTCACTACCTAAAGACCCCGCAAAAATCAACGCAACAATCAAATTAGGAGAACACCTCACACGAGCCGGAGCAATTATTAGCGCAGCGACTGGAATATTTGATGCCACCCAAACGACCATGGCAGCTAGAAGGACATTTTTATCAGGAGATAAATCTGCATCCTCTTTCTACCTGGCAGCTAGCTCTCTCTTCCTAATCGGAATACCACCATCAATTTACGCAGTCTTCCATCCTACGGTGCTCGGAATCCTAGGCATCAGCCTCTTGATCGGTCTAGGTGCGCTTGCACTCGCTAACCGGGCAGCAGAACTGCAGTCTTCGCTAATAGAGCGCTGGATTAGACGCTGCTATTTCGGGGTTAGCAACGAGACACCCAAAGTCCACTGGAGCAGCTATCTACAGGCAGATATTGCCTACGCAGAACTCAATGGCGCGACGCTTGGCATCCAAGCGCAACTAGAATTCAAGACCCTCCTCTCCAACGCCCCAAGCAATTCCAGAATAGGCGGCCAAATAAATTTCACAAACAAACAAACAATTAATTTTAAAATCACAACACCAATACACCATGCCTCGCAAGCAAGTTATCGATGGTCACTGATTGTTCATCGTGCTGGCGACGGAAATCCCCCCCATTACAGCGGCGGCGAACAAATCGCTGTACATGATAGCCACCCCGGCTACCTGCCGCCCCCCCTAAAAAATCAACCCACTCATTTCACGGCACCGAAACTTGATGACTACAATAAAAATGGGATAACCATACAAACCAATGGAGACCCAACAAGACATTCAAGCCAAACAAGGGACCTGCCCCTCCAGATAACTGGCAGCATTGAACTGATCCCAAGCCTTGGACAACACACTATTCTAGCCGCGACGCTTACTTTCGCTTACTGCCCAGACACAAACAACCCAAATGCAGTTGCTGAAATTGTCACCACGGAGTTAAACGAATGAATTCCACATACCTCCCTGAGCATGACGCCGGCTGGAAGTATAACTTACCGAAACCCAACGACCCTACCCTCCCTATCGCTTCAATCCTCCGAATCCGAACAAACAAGAGCAATGATACATACATAGAAATCCCAAGATCCACCACCCAAGTCAGAGGCATAGCAATATCCGGAGCAGTCGCAGTACTGGCCTTTTTTTTACTGGGCATCGCCCCTTCACTCTACCATTTACTGTCAAGCCCTTACTCATCGAGACTTGACGTCACCTTGACGTTCTTAGTGCTGATACCCTGCGCGATTTATGCAATCTCGCCTTTAGTGAGAATGGATATAGAGACACCTCGCGACGAGCCCATACGGTTCAATAGAGATCGACAGAAAGTTTATTTCTACGAGTATAGATACCATCTGTTTAATATTTTCAACCGTAAGCTCTGGGGTGTGAAACCTGTCGCTTATAACTGGCAAGACCTCACCGCAGAAGCCTATAGCCTCTATGCCCCCATGGGCTATGGCGGCTTGATTGAAAGCGTGAAAATCGCAGTCCATGACCCGGACACAGGCCAAATAATCGATCGACTATTTTTCAGCCAAGGAATTCATTTAGGAACAGATCGTTGGGAGGCTGTTCGCCTATACATGCAAAGACGCGATGTAGGGTCCGTGGAGTTCGGTCCGCCGCCATACGGAATTGATCTCGTAGACCACCCCAACCCTTTCATTCGGATCGCACCCAAAGTCCAATGGCCGGCGGACATGGACCTCGAATCCCGCACCGCACCAGGCTCGGAAGAAAAGTCATGAAACCCATGACACTCATCAGCCACCACCCATGACGGTCCATATACGGCGTCGGCGTGGTCGAAACGGGAAGCACTCAATACACCTTCAATGGCAACCCCGTTGCCAGGGTCGGCTACTTGGATGAGTTCCTCCTCATCCAAGTAGCCATTCAGGCGATGCCCTACACCGTATCCACCTTCAACGAATGATCATTAAGCATCCCAGTAATGATCGTCGCCGTATCCTGCCCCGCCGAGATCACCCCACCCGCCCCCGCCGTCACCCCATAATGCTGGGCCAGATCGATCCCCGTTAAATCGATCGTCTGAGTCGCATTCGCCCCCGCGACGCTGCTGACCTCGATGGTCGACACCGCCTGGGTGCCGGTGCCGCTGACCTTGAAGTGCAGGTAATCATCCAGCGACGCCGCCGTGGCGTTCTCGCCCTGCAACAGCTGTGACAGGTCGAGGTGATCATTGCCCAGGCTGAAGTCGGTGATGGTGTCGTGCCCGGTATCGCCCTTGTTCCAGATGAACGTATCGCTGCCCCCTCCCCCGGTGAGCATGTCGTTGCCCAGACCGCCAGTAATCTGGTTGTCGACGCCGTTGCCAATCAGCGTGTCGTTGTAGTCGGAGCCGATCAGGTTCTCGATGCTCGACAACGTATCGAGCCCAGCCCCTATGGTGTTCTGCTGCGTGCCCACGCCGAGGTTGACGGTAACCCCCGAAGTTGCCGAGGCGTAGCTGGCGGTGTCGTTGCCAGCACCACCGTCGAGCAGGTCGTTGCCTGGGCCGCCGATCAGCAGGTCGTCGCCGGCGCCGCCATAGAGCTTGTCATTGCCCTCGCCGCCGACCAGCACATCGTGCCCGTTCCCGCCATAGAGCGTGTCGTCGCCACCGCCGGCGAGCAGCACATCGTCATTGTCGGTGCCGGTCAGGGTCGTGCCGGCCTGGTAGGTGATGTCCACCGCGCCCGTGGCGCCGCCACCGTGGCCGTCACTCAGGGTGTAGGTGTCATGGTGCACCTCGTTCTCGGCCTGGGCGTAGTTGACCAGCAAGCTCAGCTTGTAGTCCTCGGAACCAGACTTGCTGCTCCCGCTGGGGTTGACCTCGTTGATCACATGGATGCTGTAGGTGCCGTCATGGCTTGCGGTGAAGCTCTGGCCACTGGCGATGGTCTGGTAGCTGCCATTTTCATCCTTCCACTCCAGCGTGATGTTGCCGGCTGGCCGGTCGTGGTCGAGCTGCAGGGTTTCGCCCTTGCGCAGCTGCACCGTGATCACGTCTTCATCGTTCGCCCCGCTGCTGCCGCTGATCGACCCCAGGTAGCCAAGCACGACCAACGCTGCGGTCATATTGCTGGCATTGAGCGCAAAGGCACTGCGATCCAAGGCTTTGAACTGGTTCTCCGTCTTGTTGCCGTGTTCGTTGAAGGCGAGTGTCTTGACGGCCCCCGTACCGAAGCCTGCCCCCTTGTCGGCGAATCCAGTGTTGAAGGTGTTCGGCGACACGCTCAGCCGATCGTTATCGGCATCGCTGTCGTTGTGCAGCAGCGCCTCGGCCGGCACCGTAATGGTGGCCCCGGTGATGTTGGTGATGATGTGGTCGGCACCCGCCACCGGCGCGCTGTTGCCGTTGACCCGCACCGTCAGGGTAGCGCTACTGGTATCGCCGTCGTTGTCACTGGCGGTGAAACCGAATCGCTCCACGGCGCTGCCGCTGCTGCCCTTGGCCGAGGTGTAGGTGTACTCGCCGGTGTCCATATCCACCAGTAGTGTGCCGCCCAGGGCCGTCTTGATGCTGAGCGAGTTGCTCACGGTATCGAAGGTGGCCTTGTCCGCACCGCCCGCAACCGCGTAGCCACCTTTGCCGCCGTCGGCCTTGGGATCGAAGGTGTAGGTGACGCCATCCACCAGTAGCGCCTTGATGAAGCCACCGTCGGCGCCGAAACCACCGCCAGTCATCAAGCTGCCGGTGATCGGCGCTCCTTGCACGGTACCCGACAGTACCGAGCCGAGCTGGTTGAGGTCTGTGACCACCACCGAGTTGGTGTCGGTATGACTGTTGCCGTCGTAAGCCAATGGGTCGAGTTTACTGGCGTTGGCGCCATTACCCATCCCGATGGCGTAGGACTTGACCCCATTGCTGTCGAGGAAGGACTCCCAATTGCCCTCGCGGCTGGCGTCGATGGCGTGGCCGGTGGTGGGCGCACCGTCCGAGAAGAAATAGCTGACGTTCTGCGCGCCAGTCAGCTTGCCGGCCTTGTCGAAAGCGGTCTGCGCGGAGTCGACCGCGTCATCGTAGTAGGTCGAGCCGCCTGCCTTGAGGTTGGCGACCAGTGCCTTGGCTTGGTCGATGGTCACCCACTGGTCGGACAGCACCTTGGCACCGGTGCCGAAGGTGACGATCTGCACCTTGATTTCACCCATGTCGTCGTACTTGTCGAGCAATGCGCTGATCGCCTGTTTCGTCAGCTCCAGGCGGTTCAACCCCGACACGCCGGAGCTCTGGGCCATGCTGCTGGACACGTCGATCACCAGCAGGATGTTGGAATCGACCTGGCTCGGGGTGACCGAGCGCTCGGCACATGCAGTGCTGGGCGCGTCATCCATGACATTGACGGTAATTTTGCCGGTGACGCTGTTGCCCAACGAGTCGGTAGCCTTGTAGAGGAACTGTTCCGATGCCGAATTGGCGCCTGGGGTGTTGGCTGGAGAGGTCAGTGTGTAGGTGTAGGAACCGTTGGGGTTTATCTGAATCTGTCCGTACTGCCCTGTGGCGTTTCCGAGCAAGGTGTAGGTAATCGGTCCAATGCCGCCATTGACCGATCCGGCCAGGCTGCCGGAGGCTGTCTCGCCGGTCGAGGACGGGTCGCTACCGGTAGCGGTGCCAGGCGCAAGATCCTTGCCGTCCTGGTTCAGGTCCAGCGCTTTTTCGTACACCTTCACGCTGGCGTCGTCACAGACCGACATCGAGACGTCGTGCACCTTGATGGATATCGTCGTGGTGCTTTCATCCCCGTCGGCATCGCGGATGGTGTAGACGAAGGTGTCGGTGGCCCCAGCCGGCGCCACGCTGTTCGGATTGGCGTGGTACACCGCGTTGCCCTGGGCATCCAGGGTCAGGTAACCGTAATCGCCCTGTACGTTGACGCCGAGTTTGCCGATGGCAGAGGTCGAAGTGTTGAAACCCGCACGAACCCCTACCACGTAGGCACCATCGGCGCGTGCGTCGGCACCGGTCACGTCGTTGACCAGCACGTTGTCACTCACCGTTCCGCCTTCGTAGACATTGGCGAAATCGCTGTAGGCCTTTGGTACATCGTCGACGATGGTGATGACGATGGTGCTGGTGGTGCTGTTGCCGAGCGAGTCCTTCACCTCGTAGGTGAAGGTTTCCGTCACGTTGTTCGCGCCGTCGTTCTGATGCACGGGCGAATCGGCTGGTGAAGTCAGGGTGTAGGTGTAGGTGCCGTTCGCATTCAACTGAAGCTGGCCGTACTTCCCTACCGCGTTGTCGACCAGGGTGAAGGTCAGCGCCCCTATGCCGCCATTGACGGAGCCAGCCAGGGTGCCGGACGCCGTCTCGCCGGTCGAACCCGGTTGGCTCCCGACCACCGTACCGGGCGCCAGGTCCTTGCCATCCTGAGTCAGGTCCAGGGCTTTTTCATACACTGTCACGCCAGCGTCGTCACACACCGACAGCGAAATGTCATGCACCTTCAGGGTGATGGTGGTGGTGCTTTCGTCACCGTCGGCATCACGGATGGTGTAGACGAAGGTGTCAGTGGCCCCAGCCGGCGCCACACTGTTCGGATTGGCGTGGTACACCGCGTTGCCCTGGGCATCCAGGGTCAGGTAGCCGTACTGGCCTTGCACCTGGGTATCCAGTTGGCCGATGGCGGAAGTCGAAGTGTTGGAACCCGCACGAACCCCTACCACATAGGCACCATCGGCGCGTGCGTCGGCACCGGTCACGTCGTTGAACAGCACGTTGTCACTCACCGTTCCGCCTTCGTAGACATTGGCGAAATCGCTGTAGGCCTTTGGTACATCGTCGACGATGGTGATGACGATGGTGCTGGTGGTGCTGTTGCCGAGCGAGTCCTTCACCTCGTAGGTGAAGGTTTCCGTCACGTTGTTCGCGCCGTCGTTCTGATGCACGGGCGAATCGGCAGCTTTGGTGAGGGTGTAGGTATACGAGCCATCGGCGTTGAGCTTGATCTGCCCGTACTGGCCTTCGGCATTGTCGACCAGGGTGTAGGTCAAGGCGCCTATACCACCGCTGACAGAACCGACCAAGGTGCCGGAAGCCGTCTCACCGGTTGAGCCAGGCTGACTGCCGGTCACCGTCCCGGGGGCCAGGTCGTTGCCATCCTGGTTCAGGTCCAAAGCTTTTTCGTACACCTTCACATCGGTGTCTTCGCAAGCGACCAGCGACGTGTCATGCACTTTGACAGTGAGGGTGGTGGTGCTTTCGTCACCGTCGGCATCGCGGATGGTGTAGACGAAGGTGTCGGTGGCACCAGCCGGCGCCACACTGTTCGGATTGGCGTGGTACACCGCGTTGCCCTGGGCATCCAGGGTCAGGTAGCCGTACTGGCCTTGCACCTTGGTATCCAGTTGGCCGATGGCGGAGGTCGAAGTGCTGGAACCCGCACGAACCCCTACCACGTAGGCACCATCGGCGCGTACGTCGGCACCGGTCACGTCGTTGACCAGCACGTTGTCACTCACCGTTCCGCCTTCGTAGACATTGGCGAAATCGCTGTAGGCCTTTGGCACGTCGTCGACGATGGTAATGACGATGGTACTGGTGGTGCTGTTGCCGAGCGAGTCCTTCACCTCGTAGGTGAAGGTTTCCGTCACGTTGTTCGCGCCGTCGTTCTGATGCACGGGCGAATCGGCTGGTGAAGTCAGGGTGTAGGTGTAGGTGCCGTTCGCATTCAACTGAAGCTGGCCGTACTTCCCTACCGCGTTGTCGACCAGGGTGTAGGTCAAGGCGCCTATACCACCGCTGACAGAACCGACCAAGGTGCCGGAAGCCGTCTCACCGGTTGAACCAGGCTGACTGCCGTTCACCGTCCCGGGGGCCAGGTCGTTGCCATCCTGGTTCAGGTCCAAAGCTTTTTCGTACACCTTCACATCGGTGTCTTCGCAAGCGACCAGCGACGTGTCATGCACTTTGACAGTGAGGGTGGTGGTGCTTTCGTCACCGTCGGCATCGCGGATGGTGTAGACGAAGGTGTCAGTGGCACCGGCCGGCGCCACACTGTTCGGATTGGCGTGGTACACGGCGTTGCCCTGGGCATCCAGGGTCAGGTAGCCGTACTGGCCTTGCACCTTGGTATCCAGTTGGCCGATGGCGGAGGTCGAAGTGTTGGAACCCGCACGAACCCCTACCACATAGGCACCATCGGCGCGTACGTCGGCACCGGTCACGTCGTTGACCAGCACGTTGTCACTCACCGTTCCGCCTTCGTAGACATTGGCGAAATCGCTGTAGGCCTTTGGCACGTCGTCGACGATGGTAATGACGATGGTACTGGTGGTGCTGTTGCCGAGCGAGTCCTTCACCTCGTAGGTGAAGGTTTCCGTCACGCTGTTGGCGCCGTCGTTCTGATGCACGGGCGAATCGGCAGCTTTGGTGAGGGTGTAGGTATACGAGCCATCGGCGTTGAGCTTGATCTGCCCGTACTGGCCTTCGGCATTGCCGACCAAGGTAAAGGTCAAGCCACCGACGCCGCCACTGACGCCGGTTGCCAAGTTGCCGGACGCCGTTTCCCCGGTGGATGTCGGCTGGCTGCCGGTCACCTTGCCGGGCGCTAGGTCATTGCCATCCTGGACTGTATCCAGTGCTTTTTCATACACCGTCACACCACCGGGGCCTGCAACCGTCAGCGAGCAGTCCTGGACATTGATGGTAATGGTCGTGGTGCTTTCATCACCATCGGTGTCCCGGATGGTGTAGACGAACACGTCAGTGGCACCGGCGGGTGCCACGCTGTTCGGATTGGCGTGATACACCGCGTTACCAGCGGCATCGATGGTCAAGGTGCCGTACTGGCCAACTATCTCGGTGTTGAGATTGCCGATAGCCGATTTCGACACATCCGACCCGGCGCGCGCGCCGACCACGACATTGCTGGTACCGGCCTGGTCCGCGCCCATCTTGTCGTTGAGAAAGACATTGCCCGATACCGTGCTGCCTTCTACCACGCTGGTGGAGTCCGGCGCGGCCTGGGGCACATCATCGACGATATTGACGTCCAGCGTCCCAGTGCGAGTATCACCGTCCAGGTCTTTGGCGATCACGGTGAACTGTTCGCTGATGCTGTTGGCACCGCCGCCGGTCGGGTGGCTCTCGTTGTCCACCAGGGTGTAGCTGTAGCTCACCACACCGGTCGTCGGGTTGTAACCGGTCACGGTCAGGGTATTGCCTTGCGCGGTGGTGATCGACTGTGGGAAACCGGCTGCCACGCCATTGCTCACTACCGCGATGCCACCCACGCTCAGGCTCTGCAGGCCATCGGGCGCAATCACCTTGAAGGTGCCCTGCTGGGTCAGGGCACCTTCGTTCGGTGCGCTGCCGTCGGCAAGGTTCTTCTCGTACACGGTCAGCTCGCCACCCTGCACGCTGAGGCCGTCGAGGGTCACCGTGTCGTCGAGATTGTTTACCTTCAACGTCAGGGTCGCGGAACTGGTGTCGCCGTCAGCGTCCTTGATCGTGTAGGTGAAAGTCTCCACACCGGCGCCGCCACCGCCGAGGTTCTTGAAGTCCGGGTCGTTGGTGTTGAGGGTGTAGGTGTAGGACCCGTCGGCCGCCAGCACCAAGGTGCCGTAGGTACCGGTGAAGGTGCCAGCGATCACCGGCCCGCCCGCCACGCGATCGGCACCCTGCACATCGTTGGCCAGCACATTGCCGGTCAGCTCGGTATGTTGCTCGGTCGCGGTGACGGCGTTGGTGTCGTTCACCGCCTTGGGCACGTCGTCGACGATGTTCACGTCCAGGGTGCCACTGCGGGTGTCGCCGTCGATATCCTTGGCGATCACGGTGAACTGCTCGCTGATGCTATTGGCACCACCGCCATTCGGATGGCTCTCGTTGTCCACCAGGGTGTAGCTGTAGCTGACCACCCCGGTGCTCGGGTTGTAGCCGGTCACCGTCAGGGTATTGCCCTCGAGCGTGGTGATCGACTGCGGGAAGCCTGCCGCAACGCCGTTACTCACCACCGAAATCCCACCCACGCTCAGGCTTTGCAGCCCATCTGGCGCTATGACCTTGAAGGTGCCCTGCTGGGTCAGGGCACCTTCATTCGGTGCGCTGCCGTCGGCAAGGTTCTTCTCGTACACGGTCAGCTCGCCGCCCTGCACCTTGAGGCCGTCGAGGGTCACGGTGTCGTCGAGATTGTTCACCTTCAACGTCAGGGTCGCGGAACTGGTGTCGCCGTCAGCGTCCTTGATCGTGTAGGTGAAAGTCTCCAAACCGGCGCCGCCACCGCCGAGGTTCTTGAAGTCCGGGTCGTTGGTGTTGAGGGTGTAGGTGTAGGCCCCGTCGGCCGCCAGCACCAATGTGCCGTAGGTACCGGTGAAGGTGCCACCGATCACCGGCCCGCCCGCCACGCGATCAGCGCCCTGCACGTCGTTGGTCAGTACGTTGCCGGTCAGCTCGGCATGGTGCTCGGTCGCGGTGACGGCGTTGGTATCATTCACCGCCTTTGGCACATCGTCACGAATGGTCACATCCAGCGACCCTTGGGCCACGTCCCCATCGCTGTCGCTGACCAACACCGGGAAGTGCTCGCCCAGGTCATTGGCCCCCGCGCCAGAGGCATGCTGCTCGGCGCCGTTGAGCGTATAGCTGTAGTTCACCACACCTGTGGCCGGGTTGTAACCGGTGATGGTCAGCGTGTTGCCCAATGCCGTGGTGATGGACTGGCCAACCCCAGTGACCACACCGGCCGTGACCACGTTGATGCCGCCAACGCTGAGGTTGAATACCCCGTCCTCGGCCACTACGGTGAAGCTGCCCTGCTGGGTGAGCGCCGCCGGGTTGCTGGCCGAACCTTGCGCCAGGTTGGCCTCGTCGAGGGCCAACTCGCCAGGGCTCAGATCCAACCCTTGCAGGCTGACGGGATGATCCGTGCCGGGCTCCGGAGGGGTTGGCGGTTGTACATCGTCGTCGCTGTTGCTGGGGTCGAGACCACCAATTTCGCGGCTGGCGAGTTCTGGGATGCCATTGAACCCGGCAGTGGGGAAACCGATCTGCGGGTCCACGCGGCCGCCCACTTCGCTCAGCATCACGAAGCTGTGGCCACCCCCCTGGCCACCTGCGGCGCTACTGCCGGTGGGGCCTGCGGCAGTCGCCTCGGCGACCTGGCTGGGGTCCTGACCCGCGGCGATGGCTTGCTGGAGTTTCTCGACATCGCTGAGTTGCGCGTCAGTGGGGGCCAAGTCGGCGGTCTGCACATGCGGTGCCTGGCTGGCCAACAGGTCGCTGCTCATCTCCAGGCGGCTGTCGCGGCCCAGGGTCAGTTCGCTGCCGTTGTCCAGGTGGACCGCCACGGCACCAGCAGTACCGGTTTCTACCTGCTCGCCCGCGTATACCCGATCACCCTCCATCAGGGCTCGACGGCTGCCGTCGCTGCCGATCGCGAACACCTCGCCAATCACCTTGCCAACCACACCGATCAACTTAGCCATGACCTAACGCCTCCCCTTACCAATGGGTTTTCACAGCGTCGACAAGGGAGAAAACGGAGGCGTCGATCGGTTCGCATCAGTCTCGAAAACGAGACATCTAACTACCGAAATATCTACTTTGGCGATAGTGGAGGTAAGTTCCGACCGTTCGTCTATGCCAATTTTTTGTCGCCAAAAACCGCTTTTACCTGCCTATCCCTGTCCCTAGCTGTAAAAAATCTGCAACTGTCCAAGATCCTTGTAACGCGCCTGCTGCAGCGGGTTTTCAAATCACTTGGAAGAAACAATGTCCTGCTTTCCTTAGTCCGCATAAGTTTTTTTTCGCATAATTCATATGAAAAATTCTTCTTAGCTCGCGTCAGAAATGTTCTTAGCTCCTTGTTACAAACCTGAAACGGTTTTGATGATAAATATCGCCAATTTTTTGGCGAAACAAAGAAAGACACTGACACTTTGCAGATTCAGGGAGATGTACCCCATGCGCGCCCTTACCCCCCTCACCAGTGCAATCCTGTTGGCGATGACGTGCGCCAATACCCAGGCAATGTCGATAACCGAGGCGGTGCAGAGCGCCGTGGACTACCACCCCCAGGTCAGTTCCAATCGCAACAGCACGCTATCGGCCGATGAGGACGTAAAGTTCGCGCGCGGCGGCTACTACCCCACCGTCGACCTGGTCGCAGGCTACGGACGCCAACGTTCGGACAACCTCAATACCCGCGGCCTGAATGCCGATGGCACGCGTAACCACAACAAGGAAACCCTCAACTACACGCAGTCAGAGCTACGCCTGCGGCAGATGATCTTTGACGGCTTCAACACCGCCAACGAAGTGGGCCGCACCGAGGCCGTCGCGACCTCCCGCGCCTACTACACCCAGGCCATTGCCCAGGACGTCGCCCTGCGCGCCGTCGAGGTGTACCTGGAGGTCCTCAAACGTCGCGAACTGGTGACCCTGGCCAAGAACAACCTGCAGGCGCACCTGCGCGTCAACGACCAGATCGGCCTGCGCAGCGAACGCGGCGTGGGCAGCAACGCCGACCTCGATCAGTCCACCGCCCGCCGCGCCTTGGCGGAAAACAACCTGGACACCGCCGAAGTCGATCTGGCCGACGCCGAAGCCAACTTCTACAGCGTGATCGGCCGTGTGCCCGACGAGTTGGAGACGCCGCAGTCGATCCAGGCACAGATGCCCGCCAACCTGGACGCAGCGCGCCAGGGCATGCGGGAGAACAACCCGTACCTGAAATCCGCCCAGGCCGACGTCAACGCGGCGGAACAACAGTACGAGGTGGCCAAGTCGCCGTTCTACCCACGCCTGGATGCGGTGCTGGCGACCGGCGCCAACAACAACATCGGCGGCGAACGCGGGCATGCCAACAACGACTGGCAGGCGGGCGTCGAGCTCAGCTACAACCTGTTCCGCGGCGGCAGCGACAAGGCCCGCCTGCAATCGGACGCACACAAGATCAACCAGGCGATGGACATCCGTAACAACGCCCTGCGCGAGCTGACCGAAAACCTCAGCCTGGCCTGGAACGCCATGAACAATGCGCGCAAGCAGACCCCGACTGCCCGCGAGTACGCCGAAACCACCCAGCGTGTGCGTGGCGCCTACCAAGACCAGTTCGGCCTCGGCCAACGCACCCTGCTCGACGTGCTCGACAGTGAAAACGAGCTGTACAACGCCAACCGCCGTTACACCGAAGTGCGCTACACGGAAGAATTCTCGATGTACCGGGTGCTGGCGACCATGGGCGAACTGCTGAGCAAGCAGCGCATTTCCCTGCCACCTGAAGCCATCGCCAAGACCGATGTGCGAACCCAGGCCCAGTTGCCTGACATGCGCTGAAGTGCAGCCACCTCCTGGCACTGCTAGTAGTCCCCCATCCACCGTGGCGGAGTAGGCCATCGTGACCAGTATGCAAAGCGGGCAACCGCGCCCGGATGTCGATGACCCGTTGCTCGACGGCTTGCTGATCCTGTGTCACCTGCATGGCCGCCCGGCCAGCAGGGCAAGCCTGTGCAGTGGCCTGCCGCTGGCCCAGCAGCGCCTGGGCGCCGACCTGTTGCCGCGGGCAGCGGCAAGGGCCGGGTTGCAGGGCCGTGTGCTGCAGCGCCCGCTGACGGATATTTCGCCGCTCAACCTGCCGGTGCTGCTGTTGCTCAACGATGGCCGCAGCGCCGTGCTGGAACGCTGGGGGGAAGATGGCCGGGCGCTGGTACTCCCCTGCGAGTCCGATGGCGGCGAGCAGTGGGTCGAACGCGACGCGCTGGAGCAGGCCTACGCCGGCCGCGCCTTGTTCGCCCGCCCCCGGCATACCCTGGAAGACTTGCGCTCGCCACTGGTGCCAAGGGTCGAAGCCTGGTTCCGCGATACCTTGCGCCATTCTCGCTGGTTGTATGGCGATGCCCTGCTGGCCAGCCTGCTGATCAACGTGCTGGGCCTGATGGTGCCGCTGTTCGTGATGCAGACCTACGACCGCGTCGTCCCCAACCAGGCGCTGTCGACGCTGTGGGTGCTGGTGGCCGGGTTGTTCATCGGCACCGCCTTCGAGCTGGTGTTGCGCATGGTCCGGGCGCACCTTCTGGACCAGGCCGGCAAGAAAACCGACCTGATCCTCTCCGCCACCCTGTTCGAACGCATCACCGGCATGTCGATGAAGGCCCGGCCTGCCACCATCGGCGGTTTCGCCCAGAGCATCCACGACTTCCAGGGCCTGCGCGAATTCCTCACGGCGGTAACCCTCACCAGCATCATCGACCTGCCGTTCGTTGCCCTGATGCTGCTGGTGATAGGTCTGCTGGGCGGCTGGCTGGTGCTGATCCCATTGATCGCCTTCCCGCTGGCGGTGGGCTTCGCCCTGATCATCCAGGCGCGCCTGCGCGACACCGTGCAGAAAAGCCTGAGCCTCGGCGCGGTCCGCCAGGCGCTGCTGATCGAGACCCTCGGCGGCCTGGAAACCCTCAAGGCCTGCGGCGCCGAAAGCGAGCGCCAGTACCAGTGGGAACACACCAATGGCGCCATCGCCCGCCTCGATGCCCATGCCCGCAACCTGTCGTCGCTGGCCAGCAACGGCACGCTGTTCATCCAGCAGTTCTGCGGCATGGCGACCATCGTCGCTGGGGTCTACAGCATCATCGCCGGCAACCTCAGCGTCGGTGCCCTGGTCGCCAGCTACATGCTCGGCAGCCGGGTGCTGGCCCCGCTCGGCCAGATCGCCGGGCTGATCACCCGCTACCAACAAGCCCAGTTGACCATGCGCAGCACCGACGCGCTGATGGCCCTGCCGCAAGAGCGCGAGGCGCAGCAGCAAGCGCTCGAGCACACCACGCTCAAGGGCGGCTTGGCCCTGAGCCACGTGACCTTCCGCTATCCCGGCCAGGCTTCGGCTGCGTTGCAGGACGTCAGCCTGTCGATCCAACCTGGCGAGCGCATCGGCATCATCGGCCGCAGCGGCTCGGGCAAGAGCACCCTGGCGCGCATGCTGATGGGCTTCTACCACCCCGATGACGGCCAGGTGCTGCTCGACAATCTCGACCTGCGCCAGCTGGACATCGCCGACCTGCGCAGCCAGATCGGTTACGTCGCCCACGACCTGCCGCTGCTGGCTGGCAGCCTGCGCGACAACCTCACCCTCGGCGCCCGCCACGTCAGCGATGCGCGCATGCTCGAGGTGGCCGAACTGACCGGCGTCACGGAACTTGCCCGGCAACACCCGAACGGCTTCGACCGCCCGGTCGGCGAACGCGGCCAACTGCTGTCGGGCGGCCAACGCCAGGCCGTGCTGCTGGCGCGGGCCTTGTTGCTAGAACCGCCCATCCTGATTCTCGACGAACCCACCAGCCACATGGACAACAGCGGCGAGGAACAACTGCGCCAACGTCTGCTGGCCTGGGTACCGGGCAAGACCCTGCTGCTGGTGACCCACCGCACCTCGATGCTCAGCCTGGTGGACCGGCTGCTGGTGCTGGACAACGGCAAGATCGTCGCCGACGGACCGAAGGATGCGGTCGTCGACGCGTTGCGCAAGGGCCGCGTAGGCGCCGCCCTGTAGACGCGGGCTTGCCCGCGATGAGCCCCCCTGTGCTTCACGCCCGTTTCATGAGAGGTAGTCCATGTCCATCGGCCATAGCGTTCGCAGTCCCCACGGCGCCGACAAGAACGCCGAACGCGACTACATGCCAGAACTGGCTGGTGCCACCCTGCAGGACTCGCCGCGCCTGTCGCGCCTGACCGTCTGGCTGGCGGGGATCCTGTTGCTGGTAGCCCTGGCCTGGGCCAGTCTGGCCGTGCTCGATGAAGTGACGGTAGGCGAAGGCAAGGCTATTCCGTCGAGCAAGGTGCAGGTGGTGCAGAACCTGGAGGGCGGCATCGTCACTGAATTGTTCGTGCGCGAAGGACAGATGGTCGAGAAAGGCGCCAGGCTGTTGCGCCTGGACGACACCCGCTTTCGTTCCAACAAGGGCGAGAGCGAGGCTGATCGCTACGCGCTGATGGCCCAGGTGGAACGGCTGTCAGCCGAGTCCGAGGGTCGTCCGTTCGTGTTGTCGGACGAGGTCCGCGCCAAGGCGCCACAGGTCGCCGACGACGAACAGGCGCTGTACGACTCGCGCCAGCGCCGCCTGGCCAGCGAAAAGCAGACCCTTGCCGAGCAGTTGCGGCAGAAGACCCAGGAGCTGGCCGAGTTCCGTTCCAAGGTCGAACAGTACCGCTCGGCCTTGGGGCTGTTGCAGGAAGAGCTGAACATGTCGTCGCCGCTGGTGGGCACCGGCGCCATATCACCGGTGGAAATCCTCCGTCTCAAGCAGCGCACGGTCGAAGCCCGGGGCCAACTCAACGCCACCAGCCTGGCTATCCCTCGCGCCGAAGCGGCGGTGGCGGAAATCAAGAGCAAGGTGCAGGAATCCGATGCGACGTTCCGTTCCGAAGCGGCCAAGGACCTCAACGACAAGCGCACGGAGCTGTCGAAGATCACCGCTACCAGCATCGCCATCGACGACCGGGTCAACCGCACCACGGTGGTGTCGCCGGTGCGCGGCATCGTCAAACTGCTCAAGGTCAACACCATCGGCGGCGTGGTGCAGCCAGGCAGCGATCTGGTGGAGATCGTGCCGATCGAGGACAACCTGCTGATCGAGGCCAAGGTAAGGCCTCAAGACGTGGCCTTCCTGCACCCTGGGCAGCAGGCCATGGTCAAGTTCAGTGCCTACGACTACACCATCTATGGCGGGTTGAAGGCCAAACTCGAGCTGATCAGCGCCGACACCGTGACCGACGACAAGGGCAACGCGTTCTATCTGATCCAGGTGCGGACCGAGAAGAACCATTTGGGGGGCGACAACAAGCCGTTGTTGATCATCCCGGGGATGATTGCCACGGTGGATATCATCACCGGGCAGAAAAGCGTGCTGGATTATCTGCTCAAGCCGGTGCTCAAGGCGCGGACCGAGGCATTGCGCGAGCGTTGATGGGCTCGCCGCGAGAGTGTTGGCGCCTTTGAAATCGAGCGCGCGGGCGGCGCTTCGCGAAGCGTGCGCTGAAGAGTTGTAGTGCCGCATACATCGAGCGCCGCCCGCGCGGCGCTTCGCGAAGCGTGCGCTGAAGAGTTGTAGTGCCGCATACATCGAGCGCCGCCCGCGCGGCGCTTCGCGGGACAAGCCCGCTCCCACATTTGTTGCAACGTGCCTATGTCTGTCAGGCCATGGTTGCTCGCCTTTGGCGCACCACGGAATATCGTGGTGCGCCCTGGCGCCAACACAAAAATCGCGCCGGGCCCACAAGGCTGACAACCATGGCCTATCAGACATAGGCACGTTGCAACAAATGTGGGAGCGGGCTTGTCCCGCGAAGCGCCGCGCGGGCGGCGCTCGATCTGACCGACACCGAAAACCTCACGGCAAGCACTTCAATCCCCCCCATGATTACGCGCAAACACCTCGGCCCCCATCGCGTCGATCTGCCCCTCGATCAACGCCTCAAACGGCCGTAGCAACCCATCGAACTTAGCCGGTTGCTCCAGCACGTTCAGCGCCTGTACCACCGCCTCGAGGGTCGACAGCGCCCCAGGCTCCGGCGCCTTGCGCAGGCGATAACGCGACGGCGCCACCTGCGCCAGCGTGACCCGGGGCAGCGCCTCGAGCAGCGGGTTCAGGTACAGCAGCTTGCGCGCCTTGCGCCAGGTGCCGTCGGGGACGACAAGCAGCAACGGGACGTCGTCTGCCTCGCCATAGGTTGTAAGCTCCTGAGCCTGTTCGCCCGGAAATAGCAGCACCGGCCGATAGCGTGGAGTCGCCAGCAGTTCATCGAGGTCATCGAACACTTCACCAATACGCAGCTCGGCATTGACCAGCCCCAGGGCCGCCAGGCGCGCGGTGTTGAGCGCGTGGCCGGTTTCACTGGGGTGCTGCAGCACGACCACGCGGGTGCGGCTGGCGAGTGCGGGAATCAATGGGCAGAGGCAATGGTCGAGTGGGCGCTGGCAGCGTTCGCAGCGAGGTCTGGGCATGGGAGTCTCCGTTGACACACGGATTTTGCCACAGCCAGCGACTTGCCCGCGAATGGCCTGGCAAACCTGGCCCTACCGATTGAACCGCTCTGCCAGATCGTGCAGGTACTCGGCCATGCGCTCCAGGTCCTGGCTGATCTCGGCGCCCTGCTTGGCTTGCCCCGCCGTCTCGTCGCACAACTGGCTGATGCGCACGATCTGCTGACTGATGTCCTCGGCCACGTGACTCTGCTGCTCAGAGGCTGTCGCCATCTGCTGGCTCATCCCGGTGATGCGGCTGACCGCCTGGGCGATACCGGCCAGCGCCGCCTGCACGGCCTCGACGCTGTGCACGCTGTCACGCGAGATCTGCTCGCCGCGGCTGGCAGTGCTCACTGCGCGGTCGGCGCTGGCGCGCAAGGTGGCGATGATCTGGTGGATCTCGTCGGTGGATGAACGCGTGCGGCGAGCCAGCGAACGCACTTCGTCGGCCACCACCGCGAACCCGCGTCCTTGTTCCCCCGCCCGAGCCGCCTCGATCGCGGCGTTGAGCGCCAGCAGGTTGGTCTGTTCGGCGATCGAGGTGATCACGTCGACCACGCTGCCGATGGACTGGGTCTGCTCGGCCAGGGCATTGACCGCCTGGCCGATGTCGTCGACCGCATCGCTCATGCTGCCCATGGCCCTCAGGCTCTGCTGCGCCAGCTCGCTGCCCTTCTGGGCCAGCTGGTCGGCGTCGCCAGCCGCATGGGCAGTGCTCTGCACGTTATGGGTGACTTCCTGGATGGTCGCGGCCATCTGCGCGATCGCCGTCGCCGACTGATCGGTCTCGTTGCGCTGCCGGTCGAGCATCTGCGCCTGCGCCTCGGACAGGTCGGCAGACTGCGCAGCTCGGGCCTTGACCCCGACACCCGCGTCCACCAGGCGGGTCAAGGCGGTCTGCAGGCGGGCTTCTTCGCTGAACATGGCGAGGTCCAGTTGCCCCTGCAGGCCTGTGTTGTCGCTGTAGGTCAGGGCTACCAGCGGACTGGTGAATGCCTTGGGGTGTTCGCGCAAGGTCAGGCGAATGGCCTGGTTGTGCTGGTGTTCGAGCAGGTACCAGGCCAGCAGCAGGCTACCGGCCAACACCCCGAGTGCTGCCTGCGGGGCCAGCCACAGATAGCTCGCTGCACTCAACAGGCCGGCGGCGATCAACGGCCAGCCGCGCCCCAGGCCGTGAGCCAGGCGGGCCACCCTCGGTACCGCGGCCTTTCCCGCACGCAAGCGCGCATAGAGTGCCTCGGCGCGGCGGATCTGCGCGCGGCTGGGCACCGAGCGCACCGATTCGTAGCCGCTGATGCGGCCATTCTCGTAGATGGCCGTGACATAGGCACTCACCCAGTAGTAGTCGCCATTCTTCGCGCGATTCTTGACCACGCCCATCCAGGGCTTGCCCTGCTTGATGGTGTCCCACATGTGGCCGAACACCGCCGCCGGCATGTCCGGATGGCGCACCAGGTTGTGCGGCTGGCCGACCAGTTCGTCATAGGTGAAACCGCTGATCGCCACGAAGGCATCGTTGCAGTAGGTGATCCGACTGTTGAGATCCGTCGTGGAAATCAGTCGTTGCTCGCTGGGAAAGGTTCTTTCGTGCTCGGTCAGCGGCAAATTCATGCGCATCTTGGTTGGTCCTTCTAGGCAATACAGTGGAGACACCAACAACGCATATTGATGTTTAGCAGAAAGCTAATAAGGTTAGCGGTCGGCTTTTGTAGGACATTAGGACATCCCGACAAAATACCTGCGCGGGTTACTCAGCCAACGTTGAGTTGGCTCTTGAGCAGATCACGGAAGGTCTGGATCAACGGCTCGCGGCTACGGCCACGACGGACGATCAGGGAGAACGGCGCCTGGTAGCCGAAGGTGGCTGGCGACAACACCCGCAGGTCGCCCTTGTCGACCCAGGCCTGGGCGTAGTGTTCGGGCAGGTAGCCGATGTAGGCGCCAGAGAGGATCAGGATGAGCTGAGCCTCCATGCTGTCGACCGTCGCCGCACTGTGCTTGAAGCCATGCCGGGCCAGCTCGGCCTGGCTCCAGTAGCCACGCCCGACCATACGCTGCTGGGTGACCACCTGTTCGGGGATGCGCCGCTCGGCATACAGCGGGTGGCGGCTGCTGCAGTACAGCCAGTGCTGCTCGCGATACAGCGGTTGGTAGACCAGCCCGCTCATACGCGAGGAGAACGCACCGATGGCCAGGTCCAGGCGATTGTCCTGCACGCCCAGCTGTAGCTCATAGGGGCTGGAGACCGACAGGTGCAGGTGCACTGCCGGATGCTCCTGGCTGTAGGCACCGATGGCCTCGGCCAGCGGCAGCGCACGGTCACCGACCGTGGAGTCGATCACGCCCAGGTTGAGGGTGCCACGCAACTCGCCCTTGAGCGCAGCGGCGTATTGCTCGAAGCCGTCCAGTTCGGCAAGCAGGCGCAGGGTTTCCTGGTGGAACAGCTCGCCTTTGCTGGTCAGGCTGAAGCCGCCCCGGCCACGGTGGCAGAGCACGATACCGAGCGAGCCCTCGAGCTGGCTCATGTAGGTACTGATGGCCGAGGTCGACAGGTTGAGCTCGCGCTGGGCGTTGGCGAACCCCTGGTGGCGCACCACGCTGACGAAGATGCGCAGCAGTTTCAGGTCGGGCAGTGTCGAGGCCATGGGGCAAAGGTTCGGCAGCGGTGATAGCGGTCAGTCTACCCGGTCCCAAGAGGTTTAGTTCAGAAAAATCTGAAGTAAGTTTTTGCCGGTAGCGATTCTTCCAGAGCACTACCTTGCGCAGACTTGGCCGAAATGCCCCTGCCCGCCAGGCTCTGCCCCCTTCGAGGCACGCGGCGGCACAGGTTCGAACAAACACAACAATCGACCGACTGATGAGGCCCACCGTGGACAAGATTCTCCACCAACCACTGGGCGGCAACGAAATGCCGCGTTTCGGCGGCATCGCCACCATGCTGCGTCTTCCCCACCTGCAAAGCGCCGCCGGCCTCGACGCCGCGTTCATCGGCGTGCCGCTGGACATCGGCACCTCGCTGCGCTCGGGCACCCGCTTCGGGCCGCGGCAGATCCGCGCCGAATCGGTGATGATCCGCCCTTACAACATGGCGACCGGCGCCGCGCCGTTCGACTCGCTGTCGGTGGCCGACATCGGCGACGTGGCGATCAACACCTTCAACCTGCTCGACGCCGTGCGCATCATCGAAGAGGCGTATGACGAGGTCCTCGAGCACAACATCATCCCGCTGACCCTCGGTGGCGACCACACCATCACCCTGCCGATCCTGCGCGCTCTGCACAAGAAACATGGCAAGATCGGCCTGGTGCACATCGATGCCCACGCCGACGTCAACGACCACATGTTCGGCGAGAAGATCGCCCACGGCACCACGTTCCGCCGTGCCGTCGAAGAAGGCCTGCTCGACTGCGACCGCGTGGTGCAGATCGGCCTGCGCGCCCAGGGCTACACCGCCGACGACTTCAACTGGAGCCGACGCCAGGGTTTCCGCGTGGTACAGGCCGAAGAGTGCTGGCACAAGTCGCTGCAGCCACTGATGGCCGAAGTGCGCGAGAAGGTCGGCGGTGGCCCGGTGTACCTGTCGTTCGACATCGACGGCATCGACCCGGCCTGGGCCCCAGGGACCGGCACGCCTGAAATCGGCGGCTTGACCACCATCCAGGCGATGGAGATCATTCGCGGCTGCCAAGGCCTGGACTTGATCGGCTGTGACCTGGTCGAGGTCTCCCCGCCCTACGACACCACCGGCAACACCTCGTTGCTGGGCGCCAACCTGCTGTTCGAAATGCTCTGCGTGCTGCCGGGCGTCGTCCACCGCTGATTCGGCCTGGGTGGCCCGTTCATCGAGGCCGCCAAACACACCACTGAAGCGCCGGGCGCAGCAACCGCCCGGGTGCTCCACCGCGCCATAATAAAGACAATCGGGAGACCCCCAATGGCCTTGGACATCATCGTTGTAATGCTCTACGCCGCCGGCATGCTGGGGCTTGGCTGGTACGGCATGCGCCGGGCCAAGAGCCACGAGGACTATCTTGTGGCCGGGCGCAACCTGGGCCCGACGCTGTACATGGGCACCATGGCCACCACCGTGCTCGGCGGCGCCTCCACCGTCGGCACCGTACGCCTGGGCTACGTCCACGGCATCTCCGGGTTCTGGCTCTGCGCCGCACTGGGCCTGGGCATCATCGCCATCAACCTGTTCCTCGCCAAACCCCTGCTGCGCCTGCGCATCTTCACCGTCACCCAGGTGCTGGAGCGGCGCTACAACCCCATGGCGCGCCAGGCCAGCGCGGCAATCATGCTCGCCTATGCGCTGATGCTCGGCGTGACCTCGGTACTGGCCATGACCACGGTGCTGCAAGTGTTGCTCGACCTGCCGTTCTGGGCGTCGTTGCTCCTGGGCGGTGGAGTGGTGGTGATCTACTCGACCATCGGCGGCATGTGGTCGCTGACCCTGACCGACATCGTCCAGTTCGTGATCAAGACCGTGGGCCTGATGTTCATCCTGCTGCCGGTGTGCCTGTACAAGGTCGGTGGCTGGGACGTGCTGGTGGCCAAGCTGCCGGCCGCCAGCTTCCAGCTGACCACCATCGGCTGGGACACCATCATCACCTATTTCCTGATCTACTTCTTCGGCATCCTCATCGGCCAGGACATCTGGCAACGGGTGTTCACCGCCCGTGACGAGAAAGTCTGCCAGCGCGCCGGCACCGCCGCCGGGATCTACTGCGTGTTGTACGGCCTGGCCTGCGCGCTGATCGGCATGGCCGCGCACGTGCTGCTGCCGGACTTGGCCAACCCCAACAATGCCTTCGCCGAAATGATCAAGAGCGCCTTGCCCGACGGCATTCGCGGCCTGCTGCTGGCAGCGGCCCTGGCAGCCATGATGTCCACGGCCAGCGCCGCGCTGCTGGCGGCGTCAACCACCCTTACCGAGGACATGCTGCCCAGGCTGCGCGGCGGCAAGCAGTCGAGCCTGGGCATCAACCGCCTGTTCACCTTGCTCACCGGCCTGGTGGTGCTGGGCATCGCCCTGGTGGTAAGCGACGTGATCAGCGCCCTGACCCTGGCCTACAACCTGCTGGTGGGTGGCATGCTGGTGCCGCTGATCGGGGCGATCTTCTGGAAACGCGCCACCACGGCAGGGGCGATCGTCAGCATGTCGCTGGGCTTCGTCACTGCACTGGTGTTCATGTTCAAGGATGGGCTGGATGCCAATACGCCGATCTACTACAGCCTGGCGATCGGCCTGGTGAGCTTCGTGGTGGTCAGCCTGGTGTCGCCCAAGGCGGTGGCTGAAGTGAAACTGGCTTGATGATCGTCTGCCGGCGATAGGGCCTGCGCAAACGACAAACGCAAACGACAAAAAGGCCGCTGCATCCCCCGGACGCAGCGGCCTTTTTGTCTCTCGTCAGCGGCGGCGCAGTTGGCGCTTGCGCTGCTCTTCATCAGTCGGGATCGGTACCGGCTGCAAGGGTGGTGGAATCAGCCCCAGCGCCACACCCAGATCGTGGAGCCAGTTGAACATTTGGTTTTTCATAGTGCCCCCTTGACGGGTCAGCCTCACGGCAATTCAATCCTGCGATGTTTCATACAGATCATAGTCCTATGTGCTGTATTACGCATGCCCATATCCCAACAGATATGGTCGAGTTTGATACAAATCAAGCGGAAACGGCTGCGTCCGACGACTGGTTAATCGTTTCGCTTTGTTGCAAATCGATCCAGGCCTGCAAATTCGCCCCGCGCATGCCCTGGCGCCACATCAGCCACGTGACCGCGTGGTCGAACGGCGCCTGCAGACGATGGGCGCGAACCCGGTCACGCCCAGGTAGGCTGTCGAGCATCGATTCGGCCATCAAGGCCACGCCGGCACCGGCAATCACGCAGGCCAACATGCTCTGGTACGACTCGATCTCCATCACCCTGCCCATCGGCGTGTGGGCATCGGCATACCAGGCCTCCAGGCGCATGCGGTACGAGCAGCCCTGGCGGAAGGTGAACACCGCCTTGCCCGCCACATCCCGCGCACTGCGCACCGGAGGATGCTCCGGGCTGGTGATGATCAGCAGCGTTTCGTCGCACAGCGGCACGCCATCGAGCCCTGCCAGACTGGGCGGGCCATCCACCAAGGCGGCATCGAGCCGATGGCTGAGCAGGCCTTCGAGCAGCTCGCCGCTGGGCGCTGCCTGCACCTGCAGGTTCACCTCCGGATAGGCCTGGTGATACCGCGCCAGCAGCCCGGGCAGGTGAATGGCCGCCGTACTGTACATGGTGCCCAATACGAAGTCGCCGGCCGGCTGGCCGCCCTGCACTGCCGCTACCGCCTGGTCATGCAGGGCCGATAGGCGGTGGGCATAATCGAGCAGCACCTTGCCGGCTGGCGACAACTGCAGGCGTTGGCGCTCACGCAGGAACAACTCGACACCGAGCTGATCTTCAAGCTGGCGCAGCCGCGTCGACAGGTTCGACGGCACCCGGTGCAGGCGCTCGGCGGCGCGGGTCACCGAGCCTTCCTCGGCCACGGCCTGGAAGATCCGCAGTTGGCTGAACTCCATTGCATTCTCCAAAACAGAACAACTTGATCATCATTATTCAATTTTACTGAAAGTCAATCCGCCGTAACCTCCCATCCATCGCTTATCTTCGTGTGGGAGTTCAGCCAATGTCGCCCTTCGTACAACTGCTGGCCAGCGCCGTGGCCCTGATGATGGCCATGGGCATCGGCCGCTTTGCCCTGACACCGCAACTGCCGCAGCTCATCGCCGAAGGACACTTCGACCTCACCGCTGCCGGCCTGGTGGCGGCAGCCAATTACCTGGGCTACTTCCTCGGTGCGGTGGATGCCATGTTCGCCCGCAAGCCTGCTCAGGTCCGCCTGCGCCTGCATGGCGGGCTGTGGTTATGCGTGCTGCTCACCCTTGCTTCCTGGGCCGCCGAGGGCTTCTGGAGCCATGCACTGCTGCGATTCGGCACCGGCGTGGCCAGCGCGTGGGTACTGGTGATGATCACCAGCCTGAGCCAGCAAGTGGCTAACGCCAATGGACGCCAGCGCCTGGGCGCTATGGTTTTTGCCGGGCCCGGCCTGGGTATCGCCCTGACCGGCCTGCTGGCACTCGGTGCGCATTTGCTGGGGATGGGCTCGGCAGGTTTGTGGCTGGTGTATGCCGTGGCCGCGCTGGTGATGTTGCTGGCCGTGCGCCCCGCACTGCCGCGTGCTTTGGAGCCCGCGCCCCGTGCCGCCGCGCAAGGCCCGAGCCGCAGCCTGGGAATTGGCCGCCTGGGGCTGGTCTATGCGCTGTACGGTGTCGGCTACATCCTGCCAGCCACATTCCTCTCGCAAATGGCCAATCAGCAATTTCGTGGCAACTGGATGGCCGACCTGTTCTGGCCGGCGTTCGGCCTGGCAGCGGCGCTGGGGGTGGTGCTGGTCAGCGTGCGTCGGCCAGGGCGTACATCGGCCTGGCTGACCGCCACCTTGTGGCTGCAGGGGCTGGGGGTACTGGCCTGCCTGCTCGGCGACGGCCTCGGGCTGGCCTTGGGCGTGGTGCTCTGCGGCACGCCGTTCCTGGCCTGCATGCAGTTGGTGATGCAGCGCTCGCGGGAGCTGGCACCGCATGCCACGCAGCGTAATGCGGGTTTGTTGACCGCCTGTTTCGCCCTGGGGCAACTGAGCGGGCCGTTGCTGGCGGCCCTGAGCAACCATTACAGCGGGAGCTTGCAGCCTGCGCTGTTGCTGGCGGCAAGCGGATTGGGGGTGGCGGGTGTGTTGGTGCTGGTGGGTGGGCGTGGGCGGCAGGGATGCGCGGCGATCAACCCACCCACTTGCGCAACTGCTGCTTCACCCACGGCTCGGCACTGACCAGCACTACTCCCGCCAACACCATCACCGCCCCCAGCACGAAGTTCACGCTCAGGGGTTCATCGAGCAACAGCACGCCAAAGGTCACGCCGAACAGCGGCGTGATGAACGAGAACACGGCCAGGTTCGAAGCCAGGTACTTGCGCAACAACCAGAACCAGGTGAGGTAGCTGATGAACGACACGACCACAGCCTGGAACAATACGCTGCCCACCGCCAAGGGCGTCAATGAGACCACGCCAATCTGCCCGCTCAGCAACGCGATCAGCAGCAAACCGGCAAAGCCGATCGCCAGTTGATAGAACAACGTGAGGCTCGCTGGCGCTTCCGACAGGCGTGAGCAGCGTATCACCACCGTGGTCGCTCCCCACGCCATCCCGGCCAGTACACCGAGGGCATCGCCCAGCAACATTCCAGCGTCCATTTGCGCGAACGACATGCCTCCGGCGAAGGCCATGACTATCCCGCCGAAAGCCAACAGGATGCCCACCCATTGAAGCAGCCGCAAACGCTCGCTGGGCAGGATGAAGTGCAAGCCAAGGGCGGTGAACATCGGTGCGGTATACAGAAATACCGACATATGCGCCGCCGACGTCAGTTTCAGCCCTTCAGCGATGAACAGGAACTCCAGGCCGAACAGGGCGCCGGCGAGCAAGCCCGCCTGCCAGGTACGGCTGGCCTGCTTGAAGTCGCCGCGCCACACCACGAGGAGACCGACCAGCGTGGCGGCAATGCCGTTGCGCAAGGCCGCCTGCATTACGGGTGCGATGTCGACGGCGGCGGTTTTTATCAGCACCTGCTGGCAGCCCCAGATCAGGCACAGCACGAGCATCACCTGAAACGCGAAGGCATCAGGGCTTTTACGCGCCTCGCTCATGAGCGGGCCGTTTGGATTGACAGAGGCATGGGGCAAACTCGGCAGTCGATAAGGAATGACCGATTATCGGGTTTCCGAGGCCGCCCTTGCCACCCTCAAATCGCGCCGCCTGCAATCTGAGCTTTCGACGAAACGCCCTCGAAAGTGATCTTGTCCAGCGCATCTTCCTGTTTGTCCAGCTCCTGACGTGGGTGCTCGAAGCCTGGAATGCTACTGTCGATCAGGCTCAGCAGGCGCGAGCCGCTTTCGGTCAGGACGAAATTCTCGCCGTTACCGCCGTCTTTTTCAGGCCGGCTTTCGATGAACCCGCGCTCCAGCAACAGTTTTTCATATTCACAGGCGCGGGTTTTCAGGTGGTCCAGATCCCCCACCGACTCGCCGTCGGCGGCCAGGCGTGCCGCGTGCTGTTCGGCATAGGCGCGGGGAGTGAAACTGTGGTTGGCACCGTTCTGCACCTCGTGCAACAAGCGCTCGATCAGGTCCCAATCGTAGGATGTGCTCATGGCCGTGGCCTCCAGCTGTGGGCGAAGGGGTACACAGCTTGGGACCAACGCCCGCGGGTGAGCGTTCCGAAAGTATCAGCGCCGGCGTTGCTGCTGGGCTTGCATGTCTTGGCGCAACAGTTGGTTGATACGGGTCTGGTAACCCGCTCCCTGCTCCTTGAACCACGCCAGGGCATCGGAATCCAGGCGAATGGTCATTGTCTGCTTGGCGGGGACGCGCAGCTGCGCCTGGCTGAAAAAAGCGTCATCAAGCTCGGCGACATCCGAAGTATCGATATCGTCGTCGGCCTGCTGGGCCAGGCGGTTCCAGTCAGTGCGAGAGGGTTTGGTCATAGCGTTTGGCTTCCCGTCTGGTGGCTTTTCGGGCGGACTCCCCGAGGATAAGACCAGAGCAGTATGGTCGTGATCGGCGGCCCCGGAGGCCCTGTGCCAACGATTCAGAAATGGACTACAACGAGACGGATATCATGTAGCCCACAGAGGCTTCCCTGCTTCACCAGGAAGTTGATGAACAAGCGAAACAGCTCGGCATTGCCGGCTATCCCAAGCCGTTGCCATCGGCACTGGACACATCGGCGGGCACGAACAGCGCCTGGCCGCCGTTGGCACTGATCCACGCGGCGAGCGCTTCCCCTTGGCTGGTGGGCAGGTCGAGGATCGCCACCTTGGCGCCCTCGGCGGCGAACCGTTCCGATGCGGCCAAGCCGCAACCGCCAGCGCCACCGGTGATCAGCGCGACCTTGCCTTGCAAACGATCCATGGGTTGTTCCTCGGTTGTCGTATTTGTGGCTACAAACTAGGGCCGAGGGCAGACGGGGTCCATATACCCGGGGGTATAGGCCAGTGGAGGATTTCTGAACTTCCCCCGCCTGGGAGGCTCCACCGCGTACAGCCACCGTTGGAGGTGATCAGGATGAAACTGCTGCCAAGCCTGGCCTGCGCGGCCGGATTGTTGTGCGCCCTACCCGCCTGGGCCTGCACACCCGAAGAGGCCACGCAAAAGCGTGAGGAGCTGGCTGGGCTGGTCAGCCAGCTGACCGAACAGAATCCGCAGAAGGCCAAGGAAATGAATGACGAGCTCCAGGGGATGGAGCTTGGGACGGCGAGCAAGGACCTGCCCGATAAGTGTCAGTTGATCGACAAGCGGATCAAGGAGTTGAAGGAAGCGGAGAAAAAGGCCGAATGATCCCCATGCCTGCGAGCGCCTGCCCTGTGGGAGCGGCCTTGCGTCGCGAAAGGGCCGCAAAGCGGCCCCAGGATTGATGTATCGTCGCAAGGATCGCGGGGCTGCGATGCAGCCCCTTCGCGCCGCAAGGCCGCTCCCACAACGCCAGCGTCAACCTTACTCAACCGCCGGCTTGCGCTTTTTCAGCGGCGCCAGGCCATCGGCGCTCGCCAGCGGCGCATTGGCCTTTGGCTTGGCGGTCGGCTTGCGCTTGGCCGCGGCCTTCTTCTCGCCCGTCTTCTTCTCGACCTTTTTCTTCTTGGTCCCGGCAGCCTTGCCCGAGGCCTTGACCTTCTTCGGCCCGTTGTAGGTGCCCTTCACTTCCTTGATGACCCGACGCTCGAACTGCTGCTTGAGGTAGCGTTCGATGCTGGACATCAGGTTCCAGTCATTGTGGGTGATCAGCGAGATCGCCAGGCCTTCACCACCGGCGCGGCCAGTGCGGCCCACACGATGCACGTACTCGTCACCGCTGCGTGGCATGTCGAAGTTGATCACCAGGTCCAGGCCATCGATGTCCAGGCCACGAGCCGCCACGTCGGTGGCCACCAGCACCTTGGAGCTGCCTTGCTTGAAGCGCTCGATGGCCAGCTTGCGGTCCTTCTGGTCCTTCTCGCCGTGCAGCACGAAGGCCTTCACGTCCTTGGCCACCAGATGGCCGTAGATGCGGTCGGCCAGGGCCCGGGTGTTGGTGAAGATGATCGCCTTGTCGAAGGTCTCGTTGGCCAGCAACCACTGGACGATCTGCTCTTTGTGCTGGTCGTGGTCGGCGGTGATGATCTGCTGGCGGGTGCCTTCGGCCAGCTGCGAAACGCTGTTGAGCATCAGATGCTCGGGGTCCTTGAGCACCTTGCCGATGATGTCGCGCAGTGCCGCACCACCCGTGGTGGCGGAGAACAGCAGGGTCTGCTCGCGGTTCTCGCACTCCTTGCACAGGCGCTCCATGTCTTCGGCGAAGCCCATGTCGAGCATGCGGTCGGCTTCGTCGAGGATCAGCACCTGCACGTGGGACAGGTCGAGGTTGCCGGCGTTGAGCTGCTCGAGCAGACGGCCCGGGGTGCCGATCAGCACGTCCGGCACCTTGCGCAGCATGGCGGCCTGTTCCTTGAAGTCCTCACCGCCGGTCACCAGGCCCGACTTGATGTAGGTGAACTGGGAGAACAGTTGCACCTGCTTGAGGGTCTGCTGGGCCAGCTCGCGGGTCGGCAGCAGGATCAGGGCGCGGATCTCGACGCGGCGCTCGCGCAGGTCGACCAGGCGATTGAGCAGCGGCAGGACGAACGCGGCGGTCTTGCCGCTGCCGGTCTGAGCGGTCACGCGCAGGTCACGCCCTTGCAAGGCCAAGGGGATGGCCGCGGCCTGCACCGGGGTTGGCTCGACGAATTTAAGCTCGGCCACGGCTTTAAGCAGGCGTTCATGCAGGGCGAATTGGGAGAACACGGAGGTAACCTCAGGCAAGTGCGGGAAATTCAGTTGCATAGGGTAACGTTTTCTGCCGCCGGAGCCGAATTTCTTTTGGCCTCCGGCATGCTATCCACGCTCTAATAGCCGTTCTTTTCGCTACACAGATGTTGCAAAGCCCATGGATATCCAAAGAATCTGGCGTGACTCCCTCGACTTGTGGGGCACCCTCGACCAACATCCGATGCTCCACGCCGCCATCGGCCTGGCCGTGCTGCTGCTGATTTCGCTGGTGCTCGGCCGCCTGGCGCGCTTCCTGATCCTGCACGCCGCCCGTCTGCTGGGGCGCCAACCGGCGCTGAGCTGGATCGACGACCTGCGCCACGACAAGGTCCTGCACCGCCTGGCCCAGACCACCCCGTCGCTGGTGATCCAGTTCGGCCTCAAGCTGGTGCCGGAGCTTTCCGATACCGCCCAGCACTTTCTCGGCAATGTGGCCCTGGCCTTCACCCTGCTGTTCATGACCCTGGCGCTGTCGTGCCTGCTCGATGCGCTGTTGCATATCTATGCCCGCACCGAACATGCGCGCACCCGCTCGATCAAGGGTTACGTGCAACTGGCCAAGATGATGCTGTGGATCTTCGCCTCGATCGTCATCGTCGCCACCCTGATCGACCGCTCGCCGCTGTTGCTGCTGTCGGGCCTGGGTGCGATGTCGGCGGTGTTGTTGTTGGTGTACAAGGACACCCTGCTGTCGTTCGTGGCCAGCGTGCAGCTCACCAGCAACGACATGTTGCATGTCGGCGACTGGATCGAAATGCCCCAGGTCGGCGCCGATGGTGATGTGGTGGACATCACCTTGCACACGGTCAAGGTGCAGAATTTCGACAAGACCATCGTCTCGATTCCCACCTGGCGCTTGATGAGCGAGTCGTTTCGCAACTACCGCGGCATGCGCCAGGCCGGTGGGCGACGGATCAAGCGCAGCCTGTTCATCGATGTCGCCAGCGTGCGTTTCCTCACTGCCGAGGAGGAGCAGCGTCTGGAGCAAGTGCAGTTGCTGGCCGAGTACCTGGCCGGCAAGCGCCAGGAGTTGAGCGACTGGAACCAGGCCAAGAACCGGCTTGCCGGGCATTCGGCCAATCGGCGGCGGTTGACCAATATCGGCACGTTCCGCGCCTTCACCCTCGCCTACCTGCAGAACCATCCTAATGTGCACTCGGACATGACCTGCATGGTCCGCCAGATGCAGACGACCGCCGAAGGGGTGCCGCTGGAGATCTACTGCTTCAGCACCACCACGGTATGGGCCGATTACGAGCGGATCCAGGGGGATATCTTCGATTACCTGCTGGCGGTGTTGCCGGAGTTCGGGTTGAGTTTGTATCAGCAGCCGAGCGGCAACGATATGCGGGTTGGGTTGGGCGGGCGTGGCCGGGAGCCGATGGAGCCGCGTCGGCTGGAGGAGATGAGCGAGGCTTGAGACTTGGGGCCGTTTTACGGCCCCGGATGGCGTAATTTAGACGGAGTAATCAGATTTAGGCTCTTCTTTGTAGGACGTTTCCCAAAGATACTGCCGCGGCCTATTTTCCGTTGCGGCCTGGCCGGGATGCGTTCTAGTCTCGGGGTGTCGTTGCACATCAACGACCGGCTTTGACAGGCCGCTACGGTATTATGCATACGGCTCGTCCTTAATGGCGGCTGTACGTGGGGCACGCTTGCGTGCGCCGGAGCTTGCATATTCCGCCGGTCTGTCAACCCACGTACCGCTGCCACCCTTCTGTTTGACAGCATGAAGTTGGCGGCCCCATGACGGAAATATGCAGATGCTTAAGATCGTTCCCGACCCGCCGCACACCCCCTACTCCCTCGAAGATATCTAGCCTCCATCCAGGCCGCGAAAACCAGCAAAATCACGTTATGCCTGGCCTGATCGCGAGCAACCCCGCCTTACATCTCCACCACTCCCTTCCCCTGGATGACAGGCGGGCGTGTAGGAGCCGGCTTGCCGGCGATAAGGCCAGCCCAGGCACCCAAAACTTCAGGGAGATAAAACCATGCCCACGGACGAGACCAGCCGCAGCTTCACAGTCGGCAAAACCAAGTTCTACCAAGGTGAAAACCAGACCCAACCCTTGTTCTGCATCGAGCCTGGCATTCCTTGCCACCACGCTCGCGAACAAGCCTCCGAATTAATGGGCTGCGCCCGCGACATGAGCATCGCGGGCGTGATGGATGATAAACCTCAATGCGTGTGGGCTGCGCACTACCTCAGCGCCCTGGCCAAGGCCTTGTTGGATGATGCCGAGTTGGGCATGAAGCGGCGAGATGTGTACTGATTGAGCCGGCCTCTTCGCGGGACAAGCCCGCTCCCACAAGTACAGCGTCGAGCCCAACAGCTGCGCGGATGCTGTGGGAGCGGGCTTGTCCCGCGAACACGGGCGCAGCCCGTGCCATCCCCCACCAAACCCGAGGACAAACCACCATGCCACCCTGCAAACCATCCCGAATCCCGCCACCCGAAGACCCAATGCCGCTGCCAACCTTTCGCGCCTCCCAATCCATCTTCACCGTGACCCCAACCACAACCCTCTCCTACGCCCAGGCAGAGGCGCAAAAACTGATGGAATGTGCCCGTTATCTGAACCAGACCGGTGTATTGATGGGGGATCAGCGGATGACAGCGGCGTCCTACCACATCGGCGCCATGGTCAAGACGCTGTTGGATGAGATCGACCAGGGGATGCTGCCTTCGCGGCTTCGGGGGCAGTTTTATCCGTGATCATTTGCAGTTTCGTCAAACAGATTTGCCCCACGAGGTATACCTAACTTGTAGTCCATTTCCCAAAGCTACTTTTCCCGGCTGTTTATCGTTGCGACGTGGCTGACAGACGCTCTAGTCTCAGAGTTTCCTTACCAAGCAGCGAGACCGGCGACTGCAAGGGAGCTTTATTTGTCCATCCCTCATGCACCAATACTGGTCGCCGGTCTACAGACCAGAGCTTCACAAGGATGACTACATCGCGCACCCGCAAACCCAGCAGCAAAGCTTTGGCTATGTGCCGCCCATGAGGTGTCAGAGCATCCTTCTACCCGAGGGGCACATTTACTTGAGGGCTGGTCGGCAGATCGGCCGGAACAAGGGATACGGCATAAGGCACATCTGGGAGCAGCATGGCCATGAATTGCCGAGCTGGGGATGCAGGACGGTGGACGAAGTCCCGACCTATGTGGCTTCGGTAATCGTGCACAAGGCGCCCATTTACTGCGAGTTCCACCAGACAAAAAATGGATATCGTATCGCGATTCTTCGCAGCGCTAAGGGTGTCGTGATCCTCGAGCCCATCGTAAATGAAAACGTTAGGCTTGCATTCTACTCGGTGGTAACGGCCTACAGGATCAACCGTCGCGGGCACGGTACCCAGGTGGGCAAAGTGATCTGTAACGTAGAATGAAAAAAGGCGCCGTTCGGGCGCCTTTTAGAAAGTCTAGGAGGGCTGGTAGTCGCAGCGCTTACTTAGCAAATGGGCCGAATCTGGCCAATTGGACCGCAAGCCAACCGTTGTTGCCTGGTTGCCGCTACCGCAAGGTGGTGCACCTTGCAATCCGCACTGTCGGTCGTTAGCACCTTGTCACCGAACAGCAATGCTCTTATTGAGCCCTCGGCAACAGCTTAACAACGCTGAGGGATTTCTTCAATCATCAGGGTCCTACCCCGCATACCCCAACAGATACAACAACCCCGTCAACGTCCCCAACGACACCACGGTCGACAACAGGATCGTCCGCGAAATCAACCCGGCCTCGCGGTTGTAGTATTCCGCCAGCATGAACGGCCCGGTCCCGGTCGGCAGCGCCGCCAGCAGCACGGCCGAGGCCGCCCACATGGTCGGCAGGCTGAACACCTTGTACGCCAGCACCCAGGTCAACGCCGGCTGCCCGACCAGCTTCAGCCACACCAGCGGCCACGGGCTGGCCTGGGTGCCGGTGCGCTTCTCGGCCAGGAACGCGCCGAGCGAAATCAATGCGCAAGGCGTGGTGGCCAACGCCAGCATGTCGAGAAAATGCATCACCGGCTCCGCCAGGCCCAACCCGGACATGGCCCAGGCTGCACCGGCCACCGGCGAGAACACCAGGGGGTTCTTGGCCAGGGCCTTGGCCACGACCCGTATGGCCCGGCCGATACGCCGCTCTTCCTGCAAGCCGATCTCGATCAGCGTCAGCGCAACCGCAAACACCACGCACACCACGAGCAACGACGAAATCAACGCCGGCTGCAAGCCGGCCTGGCCGAACAGCAGCACGCACAGCGGAATGCCGATATAGCCGGTGTTGGCATAGCCGGCACTCAGCCCGTCGATGCTGGAGGCCACCAACCCATGGCCGCTGTACAGGCGCCAGCCCAGGGTGATGACGAACATCGCCAGTGCCCCGGCGCCGAACGCCAGGATGAACCCTGGGTGCCAGATCTCGCTCCAGGTCGCGGTGGCGGTGACCTTGAACAACAGCGCCGGCAGGCACAGCCAGACCACCATCTTGTTGATTTCGGCAGCGGCCTTGTCGCCCAGCTTGTTGGTCTTGCGGCACAGGTAGCCGACCAGGATCAGGGCGAAGATCGGCGCGACGATGACGAAAATGGTATGCATGTCAGGCCTTATGGCTCAGCGCCGCGCGCGCCCGACCGCCCAGGCGGGCCAGCCACACCGATGCGAGGATGATCGCGCCACCGACGAACAAGCGCCCCAGCGGCTCGTCGCGGTTCCAGATCAGCAGGTTGAGCAACAGACCCACCGGCACGTGCAGGTTGTTCATCACCGCCAACGTGCCACCCGAAACCAGGCACGCGCCCTTGTTCCACCAATACAAGCCCAGCGCCGTCGGGCACAGGCCGAGGAACAGCAACACCAGCCACTGCACGTCGGTGCTCGGCAGGTGCTGGGCATTGCCGAACAGCACAAACGCCGGCAATGCGATCAGCAACGCACCCAGATAGAAGTAGCCGAAGCGTTTGTAGTGCGGCAGGTCGCTGGGGTAGCGGGCGATCAGGTGGCGGTACAGCACCTGGCCGGCGGCGTAGGTGAAGTTGGCCAGTTGCAGCAGCAGGAAGCCGATGAAGAAGTCGCCCGTGATGCTGTCGAAACGGATCACCGCCGCGCCCGCCACGGCCACCAGCGCCGCGATCAGGGCCCAGGGATTGAAGCGCCGGTTCAGGGCATCTTCGATCAGGGTCACGTGCAGCGGCGTGAGGATGGTGAACAGCAGCACCTCCGGCACCGTCAGCACGCGGAAACTCAGGTACAGGCAGACGTAGGTGATGCCATATTGCAAGGCACCGATCAGCAGCATCGAGCGCATGAAACGCGGCTCGACCTGGCGCCAACGGGTCAGTGGCAGGAACACCAGGCCCGCCAACACCACGCGGGCGAGCACGGCGAAGTAGCTGTCGACGTGCCCGGCCAGGTACTCGCCGATCAAACTGAAGGAAAACGCCTGGATCAGCGCGACGATAATCAGGTAGCCCATGGTTGCCTCTCTTGAATCAAGGCGGCGACCTTAGCGGTTTGCGGCGTTGCAGTTCAACCATGGGAAATGTGGGGCCGGGCATAAAAAAGCCCGGCCATCAGGCCGGGCAGGTACACCCAAGGAGCAAAGAGGTGTCAGGGTTGGGAATTCGTTGCCACTCAGGCCACTGCGGCCAGCTTCGCCTTGGCCTGGTTGAGGCCCTTCTCGTGGAAGTCACCGCTCATGTTCAGGCCTTCGGCATGGATGAAATTGACATCGTGGATGCCGATGAAGGCCATCACCTGGCGCAGGTACGGTTCCTGATGGTCGCTGGTGGCGCCGGCGTGGATACCGCCCCGGGCGGTCAGCACGATGGCACGCTTGCCGGTGAGCAGGCCTTGGGGGCCGGTCGGGGTGTACTTGAAGGTGATGCCGGCGCGCAGCACATGGTCCAGCCAGGCCTTTAGGGTGCTGGGGATGGTGAAGTTGTACATCGGTGCGGCCATCACCAGCACATCGGCTTCGAGCAGTTCATCGGTCAATTCGTTTGAGCGAGCCAGGGCCTGCACTTCGTTGGCGCTGCGCTGTTCTTCAGGCTTCATCCAGCCGCCGAGCAAGTCGGCGTCCAAGTGCGGCACCGGGGTCGCGGCCAGGTCGCGTACGGTGATCTGATCGCTCGGGTGCGCCGCTTGCCACTGGGCGATGAAGTCGCGGGTCAGTTGGCGGGATACGGAATCCTGCTGGCGGGCGCTGCTTTCGATGATCAGTACGCGGGACATGGCTGCCTCCATCGGCGAAAAAGGGTGCGATTCGATGGAGAGAAGATTAAGGCTTGACCTATCGATTAAAAAGCGTAAAAAGTGGGTTCA
Source organism: Pseudomonas putida (assembly GCF_005080685.1). Lineage (NCBI taxonomy): Bacteria > Pseudomonadati > Pseudomonadota > Gammaproteobacteria > Pseudomonadales > Pseudomonadaceae > Pseudomonas > Pseudomonas putida. The sequence goes on from NZ_CP039371.1 coordinate 4,856,197, forward strand.
ATCTATCGATTAATCCGTTTTATTGCGCTTCGCAGGTCAGATCCACTCTGAGCCTGATGATCTGCCGATTGAACTTGGCGGTAACGTCCACGCTTTTTCCGGCTGCCACATTCACCCGGCGTACCCGTGGCGCCTCCGGGCCATTGCGGAAGGTAACCTTGCAGCGTGCCGGCACCTTCCCATAGTTGTTCAGGCTGATGCTGCCGATGTCGTAGGCAGTGGCGTAGGTGGTGTAGTCGAGCTGTACACCGGACGTCTGCTTTTCTACCTCGATCGGGTAGGCCATCGCCCCCAGTGGCAGGCACAGCAGCAATACCGCACAACATTTCTTCATGGGCGCTCTCCTTGAGAAGAGCGCAGCTTAGGACAACAGGAGCCGAACATGAAAGCGCCGCGCGTAACCCTGGATCAGTGGCGAACCCTGCAGGCAGTGGTCGACCACGGCGGGTTTGCCCAGGCCGCCGAAGCCCTGCACCGCTCGCAATCATCGGTGAGCTACACCGTGGCGCGGATGCAGGAGCAACTGGGCGTGCCGCTGCTGCGCATCGATGGGCGCAAGGCGGTGCTGACCGAGGCCGGCAACGTATTGCTGCGCCGCTCGCGGCACCTGGTCAAGCAGGCCAGCCAGCTCGAGGACCTGGCCCACCACATGGAACAAGGCTGGGAAGCCGAGGTGCGCGTGGTGGTCGATGCCGCCTACCCCAGCGCCCGCCTGGTGCGGGCCCTCAGTGCATTCATGCCACAAAGCCGTGGGTGCCGCGTGCGCTTGCGCGAGGAAGTCTTGTCCGGCGTCGAGGAAGTGCTGCACGAAGGCATCGCCGACCTTGCCATCAGCAGTTTCAGCATCGGCGGCTACCTGGGCACCGAGCTGAGTTCGGTGGAGTTCGTCGCCGTCGCCCACCCCGAGCACAGCCTGCACCGCCTGGGCCGGGAGATCACCTTCCAGGACCTGGAGAGCCAACTGCAGGTGGTGATCCGCGACTCGGGCCGGGCGCAACCGCGCGATGTCGGCTGGTTGGGCGCCGAGCAACGCTGGACGGTCGGCAGCCTGGGCACCGCCGCCACCTTCGTCAGCAGCGGCCTGGGCTTCGCCTGGCTGCCCCGCCACATGATCGAACGGGAACTGCGCGACGGCGTGCTGAAACCGCTACCACTGGATCAGGGTGGCAGCCGCCACCCACTGTTCTACCTTTATTCGAGCAAAGAGAAGACCTTGGGCCCGGCCACGCAGATTCTCATCGACCTGCTGCGCAACTTCGACACCGCGCCCCTGGACGTGCCCTTCGCAGCCCCCCCACAAGCTTGAGAGGACCGCGCCTTGGCCTATTTCGAACATGAAGGATGCTCTTTGCATTATCAGGAATATGGCCACGGCGACCCCGTGGTGCTGTTGCATGGGCTGGGCTCCAGCAGCCAGGACTGGGAACTGCAGGTGCCGGTGCTGAGCCAGCACTACCGGGTGATCCTCATGGACATCCGCGGCCACGGCCGCTCCGATAAACCTCGCGACGGTTACCAGATCGCCACCTTCAGCGCCGATCTGCTGGCCTTGCTCGAGCACCTGCACACCGGCCCGGTGCACTTCGTCGGGCTATCGATGGGCGGCATGGTCGGCTTCCAGTTCGCCGTCGATCACCCGCAATGGCTGCGCAGCCTGTGCATCGTCAACAGCGCCCCGGCGGTCAAGCGCCGCAGCGCTTCCGACTGGCTGTGGTGGGCCAAGCGCTGGAGCCTGGCGCGCGTGCTCAGTGTCGAAACGGTGGGCAAGGGCCTGGCCGAGCGCCTGTTCCCCAAACCCGAACAGGCCGACCTGCGCCAGACCATGGCGCAACGCTGGGCACGCAACGACAAACGCGCCTACCTCGCCAGTTTCGACGCCATCGTCGACTGGGGCGTGGAGGAACGCATCGGCCAGATTCGCTGTCCGACGCTGATCATCGCCGCCGACCACGATTACACTCCGATACAACTCAAGGAGCGCTACGTGGCCAAGATGCCCAAGGCCAGGCTGGCGGTCATCGACGATTCCCGGCACGCTACGCCCCTCGATCAACCCGACGTCTTCAACCAGACCCTGCTGCAGTTTCTGACCGCCGCCTCCACCTCTCAAGGATCTTTGAGCCCATGCTGAAAAACCTCCTGCTCACCGCCTGCTCGTTCGCTTTCGCCGCCAGCGTCATGGCCTCGGACAAAACCCCGCACGTCCTGCTCGACACCAGCTTCGGCCAGGTGGAAATCGAACTCAATGCCGAGAAGGCGCCGCTCAGCACGAAGAACTTCCTCGAATACGTCGACAGCGGCTTCTACAACAACACCATTTTCCACCGGGTGATCCCCGGCTTCATGGTCCAGGGTGGCGGTTTCACCGACCGCATGGTGCAGAAAGACACCCGTGATCCAATCAAGAACGAAGCCAGCAATGGCCTGATGAACACCCGTGGCACCCTGTCGATGGCGCGTACGTCCAACCCGAACTCGGCCACCAGCCAGTTCTTCATCAACGTGGCCGACAACGATTTCCTCAACCCGGGCCGTGACGCCGGCTATGCGGTGTTCGGCAAAGTGACCAAGGGCATGGAAGTGGTCGACCAGATCGTCAACTCGCCCACCACCATGAAAAGCGGCATGCGCGATGTACCGGCTGACCCGGTCTACATCAAGTCGGCCAAACGCATCGACTGATTGCCGGTCTCACAAGGACGTGAGCCGCTTGCCGGTCGGTTGGAAAAGGAGTTGCCCTGCCCATGCTGTATCGTCGTTTCGAGCAATTGATCGATATCTTCCGCGAAGCCCCGAGCGAATCACCGCCCAGCCAGGTTTGGCCGTTCTACCTCTACTACCTGCGCCAGGTATGGCCAAGCTTTCTCGCGCTGCTGGTGGTGGGGCTGTTCGCCTCGCTGATCGAGGTGGCGATGTTCGGCTACCTCAGCCGCATCATCGACCTGGCCCAGGGCACGCCCAATGCCAATTTCTTCAGCGAGCACAGCGGCGAGCTGATCTGGATGCTGGTGGTGATCCTGCTGCTGCGGCCGCTGTTCTTCGGCCTGCATGACCTGCTGGTGCACCAGACCATCAACCCCGGCATGACCAGCCTGATCCGCTGGCAAAACCACTCCTACGTGCTCAAGCAGAGCCTGAATTTCTTCCAGAGCGATTTTGCCGGGCGCATCGCCCAGCGCATCATGCAGACCGGCAACTCGCTGCGTGACTCGGCCGTGCAGGCGGTGGACGCCCTGTGGCACGTGCTGATCTACGCCATCAGTTCACTGGTGCTGTTCGCCGAGGCCGACTGGCGCCTGATGCTGCCACTGCTGGCCTGGATCGCCTGCTACATCGCCGCGTTGATGTACTTCGTGCCACGGGTCAAGGAGCGCTCGGTAATCTCCTCCGACGCCCGCTCCAAGCTGATGGGGCGCATCGTCGACGGCTATACCAACATCGCCACCCTCAAGCTGTTCGCCCATACCGACTACGAGCAGCAATATGCCCGCGAAGCGATTCGCGAACAGACCGAAAAAACCCAGCTGGCTTCGCGGGTGATCACCAGCATGGACGTGGTCATCACCACCCTCAATGGCCTGTTGGTGGTCGCCACCACGGGCCTGGCCCTGTGGCTGTGGAGCCAATCGCTGATCACCGTGGGCGCCATCGCCCTGGCCACCGGCCTGGTGATTCGCATCGTCAACATGTCGGGCTGGATCATGTGGGTGGTCAACGGCATCTTCGAGAACATCGGCATGGTCCAGGATGGCCTGCAGACCATCGCCCAGCCGGTCACGGTGCGCGACAAGCCCAACGCCCCGCCGCTCAAGGTCAGCCGTGGCGGCGTGCGCTTCGACGATGTCGATTTCCACTACGGCAAGGCGGCCAACGTCATCGAAGGGTTGAACCTGGATATCCGCCCCGGCGAGAAGATCGGCCTGATCGGCCCGTCGGGGGCGGGCAAGTCGACCTTGGTGAACCTGCTGCTGCGTCTGTACGACGTGCAAGGTGGGCGCATCCTGATCGATGGCCAGGACATCGCCGAGGTCAGCCAGGCCAGCCTGCGCGCGCAGATCGGCATGATCACCCAGGACACCTCGCTGCTGCACCGCTCGATCCGCGACAACCTGCTCTACGGCCGTCCCGACGCCAGCGAGGCACAACTGCTCGAGGCGGTGCGCCGGGCCCGGGCCGACGGGTTCATACCGCAGTTGTCCGATGCCCAGGGCCGCACCGGCTTCGACGCCCATGTCGGCGAGCGCGGGGTCAAGCTGTCCGGCGGCCAGCGCCAGCGCATCGCCATCGCCCGGGTGCTGTTGAAGAACGCGCCGATCCTGATCATGGACGAAGCGACCTCGGCGCTGGACTCGGAAGTCGAAGCCGCGATCCAGGAAAGCCTGGAAACCCTGATGCAGGGCAAGACGGTCATCGCCATCGCCCACCGCCTGTCGACCATCGCTCGCATGGACCGCCTGGTGGTGCTCGACCAAGGCCATGTGGTGGAATCCGGCAGCCATGCCGAACTGCTGGCCCAGCACGGCCTGTATGCCCGCCTGTGGCACCACCAGACCGGGGGGTTCGTCGGCGTCGACTGACCCCTGCCCGCCCCTCAAGCGCCCGCCCACCTCGCCGATACACGTTGTCGTACGACTCAACAACTACAGGCCCTGGTGGGCCGGCGAGGTGGTAATGCTGTTACGCAGATGGAGTATCGCGCCAAGGGCTGCTTCGGGCTTTGCCTGTATTGCACTGATGGTTGCGTTTGTTGGGGTGTTTTCGCTGGCCAAGATGTCGACCATCCGTGATTCGGCCACGGCGATGGAAAAGGACTGGGTGCCAAGCATTCGCACCGTGGATACCATCCGCGAAAACATGCTGCGCATCCGCACCATCTCGCTGCGCGTGGCGCTCGACCCCAACCCGGCCAACGTCGACACCTATGTCAGTCAGTACGAGGCGCGCAATACGGTGCTGATGCAAAACATCCAGGCCTACGAGGCGCTCGTCGACACGCCGGAGGAAACCCGCCTGTACCAGCAGTTCAGGCGCGACTTCGCGGTGTACCAGAAGGGCATGGCCGACTCCTTCGCCCTGGCCCGGCGCGGCGACAGCGCCGCCCTGCAGAAGCTGGTGCTGGTGGACATGAAGCCGGTGGTCGATGGCACCGGTGCGCAACTGGCCGAACTGGGCGATCTGTATGGCAAGGGCATCGAGCGCGAGGGCACCCTCTCCGCCGAGCGCTATGAGCAATCGCGCACGGTGGTGATCGCGGTGATCGTGCTGGCGGCGCTGGTGACCATCGTCCTGGCCTGGCTGCTGACCCGCAGTATCGTCCAGCCGCTGCGCGACGCGGTGCTCGCTGCCCGGCAGGTGGCCGAAGGCGACTTGAGCAAAGCGATTGCCGTGACTGGCAACGACGAGGTCAGCCAATTGCAGCAATCGCTGGCACAGATGCGCGAACGCCTGCGCGAGACCCTGGGCGAAATCAGCGGATCGTCCACCCAGCTGGCCGCGGCCTCGGAAGAACTCAACGCCGTGACCGAGGAGGCGGGCCGAGGGCTGACCCGCCAGCACGACGAGATCGAGCAGGCAGCCACCGCAGTCAATGAAATGAGTGCGGCGGTGGATGAAGTGGCGCGCAATGCAGTGTCCACCTCCGAGGCGTCCAGGGCCTCGACGCAGTCGGCGCAACAGGGCCAGGCGCGGGTGTCGCAGACCATCGAGGCGATCAGCGACCTGACCGAGGAGGTCACCGCTTCCGCCGCGCTGGTGGAAACACTTGCCGAACAGTCGCAGCAGGTCGGCAAGGTGCTGGACGTGATTCGCGCGATCGCCGAACAGACCAACCTGCTGGCGCTGAACGCCGCCATCGAGGCCGCCCGGGCTGGGGAGTCCGGGCGTGGTTTTGCCGTGGTGGCCGACGAAGTAAGGGCCCTGGCGCACCGCACGCAGAACTCGACCCAGGAGATCGAGCAGATGGTGTCGCTGATGCGCAATGGCGCGAGCCAGGCGTTGCAGGCCATGCAAAGCAGCAGCGCGCGGGCGCAAAGTACCCAGGAACTGGCGCAGAGTGCCGGGCAGGCGTTGCATGAGATCACCTCGGGGATCAGCGAGATGTATGAGCGCAACCTGGTGATTGCCAGCGCCGCCGAAGAGCAGGCGCAGGTGGCGCGGGAGGTCGACCGCAACCTGACCAATATCCGGGACCTGTCGGTGCAGAGCGCGACGGGGTCGCAGCAGACCAATGTCGCGAGCCAGGAGCTGTCGCGCCTGGCCAATGGGCTCAATGGCCTGGTGAAGCGCTTCAACCTTTGAGGGCTGCGGTGGATGGCACGGGCTGCGCCCGTGTTCGCGGGACGAGCCCGCTCCCACAGGTGTGGGGTTGCCTGCAAGGAGGGTCTTCACTCTGTGGGAGCGGGCTCGTCCCGCGAACACAGGCGCAGCCTGTGCCACACAGCGCGCTCAATCGCGCCGATAGGGCAACATCTCGCGGGCCTGCTCGGCGTAGGCCCTCACCCCTTCACGCTCTTGCTGCAAAAACTCATCCACCGCCCGCCGCAACCCCGGGTGCAACAGGTAGTGCCACGACCGCGTCAGCACCGGCTCGAAGCCGCGAATCAACTTGTGCTCGCCCTGGGCACCGGCATCGAAGCGCTGGATGCCCTCGGCTATGGCGAAGTCCATCCCCTGGTAGAAACAGGTTTCGAAATGCAGCCGGTCGAATTCGTCCAGGCAGCCCCAGTAGCGTCCATACAAGCTGTCACCACCGACCAGGCTCAGGGCCATGGCCACGGCACGCCCCGCCTGCCGGGCCATCACCACGCGCAACGCCTCGGGCATGCGCTCGGCCCACAGGCTGAAGCACTCGCGGGTCAGGTATGGCGCACGTTGGCGCACGGCGTAGGTGTTGGCATAGCAGCGGTAGACGAAGTCCCACTGTGCCTCACTCAGCTCGTGCCCTTGGTACCACTGGAAATCGATACCCTGCCCCGCTACCTGTTCGCGCTCCTTGCGCATCTGTTTACGCTTGCGCGAACTCAGCGTATCGAGAAAGTCCTGGAAATCCCGGTAGCCACGGTTACGCCAGTGGAATTGGCAACCCAGGCGCTCGAGCCAACCTGGCTGCCCGGCCAGGTGCTGGTCCAGCGCAGGGTCGGTGAAGTTGATGTGCGCCCCGGAAAGCCCAGCCTTGCCCAGGTACTCGGGTAAGGCCTGCAACAGCAGCAGCGCGTCGCCGGGGTCGGTCGCCAGCAGGCGCGGGCCGGCTACCGGACTGAACGGCACGGCACCGAGCAGCTTGGGGTAATAGGCGATGCCGGCGCGCTCGCAGGCATCGGCCCAACCATGGTCGAACACATACTCGCCGAACGAATGCCACTTGCGGTACGCCGGCAATATCGCCCGCACCTCGCCCTCGCGCTCGAGCACCAGGTGTTCGGCGGCCCAACCCGTGGCACGGGCAACGCTGGCGCTGTCTTCGAGGGCACTGAGGAAGGCGTGGCGCAAGAAGGGCTGGCCAGCCGGAACCAAGGCGTCCCAGGTCGCCGCAGGTAGGTCACGCAAGTGGGCAAGGCTGTAGAGGCTGGTCACGTTTTCGACTCGCTGTGGAAGGCCACCAGTATCCGGGACAAGGGCGTTTCACTCAAATGGCCAAAGGTTCCCGCGAAACCTTTAAATCTCAAACACTTAACCTCAGCGCCATCAATTAGACATCAATCTGTCATTCCCCCTCGCAATACTTGCGCCTGTTTTCCGGAACCCCAGAAACCTGTCTAGCCAGGCCTTTTCCGAAGACATGCCAACGTGGGGGCGGGCGCGCAAGCCTCCCCACTTATTTCCAACAGGGAGAACCTTATGCGTCTTGTTTCTACACTTACCGGGGTGAGCCTCACCGGCATGATGCTGGCTCTGAGTACTCCGGCCAGTGCTGCAGTCGACGCCAAGCTGCTCGAAATGCTCCGCGCCAACGGCTCCATCAACCAGGCGCAGTACAACGAACTGCAGGCCGACCTGGCCACGGAAACCAAGGAAAAGGCTGATCAGAAAGCTCAGGCCGAGCGCATGAGTTCCTTCGAGCAGAAGGTCGCCTGGGCCGCCAAGACCCAGGTCAAGGGCGATGTCCGCCTGCGCTACGAAGACACCAACGTCGACAACCCGATCTCCCGCAGTGGCAACCAGGACCGCGAGCGCGTCCGTGCCCGCGTCGGTTTCTACAGCGAAATCAACCCGCAGGTCGACGCTGGTGTGCGTGTCGCCACCGGCAGCAGCGCCGATGCCCGCTCGACCAACCAGAGCCTGGACAACTACTTCGAGAAGAAATCGCTGTGGGTCGACCTGGCCTACCTCGACTGGCACCCGACTGCCGTACCGAACCTGCACCTGATCGGCGGCAAGATGAACCAGCCGTGGGTGAGCATGGGCGATATCATCTGGGACAGCGATATCAACCCGGAAGGCGTGGCTGCCACCTACAAGACCAACGTCGGCCCGGCCGAAGTGTTCGGCAGCATCGGTCACTACAACCTGAAAGACAACGTCGACGGCGACGGTGTGCAGTTCAAGCACGACGCACAACTGTACGCGGCCCAGCTGGGTACCAAGTTCAACGCGGCTGACACCGTCAAGGTCACCGTCGGTGGCAGTATCTACGGCTACGACAACGACAAGGCCTCGGCTGCCCTGGCTTCGTTGGGCAACACCACCAACGAGTTCAACCTGGTGGAAGGCTTCGGTCAGGTCGACTTCACTGGCTTCGCCATCCCACTGTCGGCCTACGGCCAGTTCGTCAAGAACACCGAAAGCACCGATGGCAAGGACACCGCCTGGCTGGCGGGCCTGAAGTCGAAGATCGGCGCCTGGAGCCTGGACTACAACTACCGCGACGTACAGCGTAACGGTGTAGTCAGCCTGTTCACCGATTCGGACTTCGGCAACGGCTTCACCGGTTCGCGCGGGCACAAGTTCAAGGTCGGTTACGAAATCGACAAGAACTTCGCCCTGGGCGCGGCCTACCTGATGGCCAAGACCGACTACTCCAACCTGCCGAACAGCAATGCTGACGTAGACACCCTGCAGGTGGACCTGGAAGCCAAGTTCTAAGCGACACCCTCCTCTGCTTCGCTCTGAGGCGGGAAATGCCGACCCCATCCGGCATTTCCTGCTTTTTTTGTCTGCAGACAATGCACCGGCCCCATCGCCGGCAAGCCGGCTCCTACAGATGCCCCCTGTAGGAGCCGGCTTGCCGGCGATGGGGCCGGTGCAGACTCAGATGACTCAGCGCTTGCGCAGAATCACGCTACCGATCGAGTAACCTGCTCCAAACGAACTCAGCACCCCGAGGGCGCCCGGGGCCAGGTCATCCTGGTACAGGTGGAAGGCAATCACCGACCCCGCCGAACTGGTGTTGGCATAGCGGTCGAGGATCACCGGCGCCTCCTGCTCATCCACTTCACGCCCCACCAGCTTCTTGACGATCAGGTGGTTCATGCTCAGGTTCGCCTGGTGCAGCCAGAAGCGCTTCACGTCGGAGGGCTGCAGGCCGTTCTCTTCCAGGTGCTGGCCAACCAGCTCGGCGACCTTCGGGCACACCTCGCGGAATACCTTGCGGCCTTCCTGGATGAACAGCTTGTCGGGCGCGCCGATGCCCTCTTCGGCCGCGCGGTTGAGGAAGCCGAAGTTGTTGCGGATGTTGTTGGAGAATTCGGTCCACAGCTTGCTGCTGACGATGTCGAACTGGTGCTTGGAGGTGGCCTTGTCGGCACGCTCGATCAGCACCGCGGTGGCAGCGTCACCGAAGATGAAGTGGCTGTCGCGGTCACGGAAGTTGAGGTGGCCGGTGCAGACTTCCGGGTTGACCATCAGCACCGCGCGGGCCTGGCCCAGTTGCACGCTGTTGGCGGCGGTCTGGATACCGAAGGTGGCCGACGAGCACGCTACGTTCATGTCGAAGGCAAAACCCTGGATCCCCAGCGCCTGCTGCACTTCGATGGCGATGGCCGGGTACGGGCGCTGCAGGTTGGAGCAGGCGACGATCACCCCATCGACATCCGCCGCGGTGCGTCCGGCACGCTGCAAGGCCTGGTGCGCGGCGGCCACGGCCATTTCGCAGAGAATCGACGGCTCGTCGTTGGAGCGCTCCGGCAGGCGCGGCTTCATGCGCTGAGGGTCGAGAATGCCGTCCTTGTCCATGACGAAGCGGCTCTTGATACCCGAGGCCTTTTCGATGAACGCCGCACTGGATTCGGGTGCGGCCTCGAGTTCGCCACGCGCGATGGCGGCAGCGTTGTCATGGTTGTACTGCTGCGCCCAGGTGTTGAAAGACTGCACCAGTTCTTCGTTGGAAATGCTCTGGGCCGGGGTATACAGGCCGGTGCCGCTGATCACGACGTTATGCACGGTCGTTCCTCTGGTCAAAGGCCATCGCCACGGGGCGCTGGCTGGGAATATGACTGAATAATGGCACTTTAGTGCCAACTCGATTGCGAGGGCGGTGCCCTTGTTCGCGGGTTCACCGGTACCGGCTCCCGCGAGAGGGCCGCAACGCGGCCCAAATTGCCTCAATATTGCCACATCTGCGGAAGTTTAGCCTTCCACCTGGCTCCACTGCTTGCTCAGGCGCTTGTCCGAAATCGGCACCTTCGTCCCCAGCTGCTGGGCGAACAACGACACCCGGTATTCCTCCAGCCACCAGCGGTACAGGGTCAGTTGCTCATCGCGCTTGCCTTCCTGGGCGTGCTTGTCGGCACGGGCCTTGTACTGGGCCCACAGGTTGCTCAGTTCGCCGCTCCAGACCCGATCCTTCTGCACCTGCCCGCCGAGCTTCTCCAGGCGCAACTCCACCGCCTTGAGGTAGCGCGGCAGCTCCTTGAACCAGGCACTCGGCGTCTCGCGCACGAAGCCCGGATACACCAGGTTAGCCAACTGCTGCTTGATGTCGTTGAGCGCCACCGCCTGGCTCAGGTCGATCTTGCCCTTGAAGCGCTTCTGCAGGCCGTGCCACAGCTTGAGCACTTCCAGGGTCTGGCGCGCCAGGCGCTCGGCATGCTCGGCCCAACTGCCGCGCTTGCGTTCGGCAAGCCCGGCAAGCGCGGCGCCATCGCGCGGCAACGGTGACTCGCCTTCGAGGATGCAGGTGTCCAGGCTCGCCAGCAGGATGTCCTCCACCAGCGCTTCGATGCGGCCCAGCTCCCGGTACAACAAGCCCAGCTCGGTCAGGCCCGGCAGCTTGCCACGCAGGAACTTCGCCGGCTCCGCCAGCTGTTGCAGCAACAGGCGCTGCAGGGCACGGCGGTGCTGGAACTCGGCTTCGGCCTGGGTCGAGAAACGCCCTTCGCGGACCGTGCCGTTTTCCTCGACCAGTGCCGGATAAACCGTCATCGACAGCCCGGCGATCTTCTGCTGGGCAGTTTGCGCGACCTCGCTGAAGGCCTTGGCCTGCACCGGCTGCTCGGGCTTGTCGTTGCGCGGTACGGCCAGCGCGGCCTGGCTCGCGGCGGCAAAGCGTGCGGTCAGTTCAGCCAGGTCACGGCCCTCGCCCAGGAACTTGCCCTGGCCATCGAGGACCTCGATGTTCATCCGCAAGTGGCCTTCGACCAGGCTCACCGACTCTTCCCAGGCTTCGTCCGGCACTCGGGCGCCGGTCATGCGCAGCAACTCCTGGCCCAGCGCCTGGGGTAGCGCGCCCTGGCCGAAGCTCATGCGCGCCAGCGCCGCCTTGACGAAGTCCGGCACCGGCACGAAGTTCTTGCGCAGCGCCTTGGGCAGGTTGCGCACCAGCGCCACGCACTTGGCTTCGATCAGCCCAGGCACCAGCCATTCGAGGCGCTCGCCCGGCAGGCTCGGCAGCAACGGGGCCGGTACCCGCACGGTCACGCCGTCGCGGGGGTGGCCCGGTTCGAAGTGATACGTCAGCGGCAGGCGCAGGTCGCCCAGCTGCAGGCTGTCGGGGTACTGCGCCGCGGTGACCTCGCTGGCTTCGCGGGCCAGCACGTCTTCCTCGCGCATGATCAGCAGGTTGGCGTCTTTCTGGCTGGTCATCCGGTACCAGGCGTCGAAGGTCGCGGTCTGGTGGATCTCGGCTGGCAGGCGCGCCTCGTAGAAGGCGTAGAGGGTTTCCTCGTCGGCCAGGATGTCGCGGCGGCGGGCCTTGGCCTCCAGTTCGTCGAGCTGCTCGAGCAGACGCTTGTTGGCCGCCAGGCACTTGGCCCGCGACTGGATCTCGCCGCCGACCAGGCCCTCGCGGATGAACAGCTCCCGCGAAACGACCGGGTCGATGGGGCCGAAATGCACTGGGCGACGGCCAACCAGGATCAGTCCGTACAGGGTGATTTGCTCGTAGGCCACCACCTGCCCGCGCTTTTTCTCCCAGTGCGGCTCGAAGTGGTTCTTCTTGACCAGGTGTCCAGCCAGTGGCTCGATCCACTCGGGCTCGATCTTGGCCACCATGCGCGCATACAGCTTGGTGGTCTCGACCAGCTCGGCAGCCATCACCCACTGCGGGCGCTTGCGCCCGATACCCGACGATGGATGCACCCAGAAGCGCCGTTGGCGAGCGCCCTGGTAGTCGCCTTCCTCGGTCTTGTGGCCGATCTGGCTGAGCAGGCCGCTGAGGACCGCCTTGTGCAGTTTCTGGTAATCGCACGGATCCTTGTTCACCGTTAATTGCAGGTCACGGCAGATCAGTGCCAGCTGGCGATGGGCGTCGCGCCATTCGCGCAGACGCAGGTAATTGAGGAAGTTCTTGCGGCACCAGTTGCGCAACGGGCTGGCGGTCAACGCCTGGCGCTGCTCCTCGAAGCCGCGCCACAGGTTGACCAGGGCGGCGAAGTCGGAATCGACATCCTTCCACTGGGCATGCGCCTGGTCGGCGGCCTGCTGGCGCTCCGGCGGGCGCTCGCGCGGGTCCTGTACCGACAGGGCGCTGGCCACGATCAAGACCTCCTGCAGGCTGCCCTGGCGGGCGCCTTCGAGGAGCATGCGGCCCAGCCGTGGGTCGATGGGCAAGCGCGCCAGTTGGCGCCCGAGCGGGGTCAACTGGTTCTCGCGGTTGACCGCCGAAAGCTCCTGCAGCAGGTTGAAACCATCGCTGATGGCCTTGCCATCCGGTGGCTCGATGAACGGGAAGGCATCGATCGCGCCCAGGCGCAGGTGCAGCATTTGCAGGATCACCGCCGCCAGGTTGGTGCGCAGGATCTCCGGGTCGGTGAACGCTGGTCGGCCGTTGAAATCCTCCTCGCTGTACAGGCGCACGCAGATGCCCGGCTCGACCCGCCCGCAGCGGCCTTTACGCTGGTTGGCGCTGGCCTGCGACACCGCCTCGATGGGCAGGCGCTGAACCTTGGCGCGGTAGCTGTAGCGACTGATGCGAGCGGTGCCGGTGTCGATCACGTAACGGATACCCGGCACGGTCAGCGAGGTTTCCGCGACGTTGGTGGCCAGCACCACGCGGCGCCCAGTGTGCGACTGGAAGATGCGCTGCTGCTCGGCCGGCGACAGACGCGCGTACAACGGCAGGATCTCGGTATGGCGCAGTTGCGCCTTGCGCAGGATCTCGGCAGCGTCGCGGATCTCGCGCTCGCCGGGCAGGAACACCAGCACATCGCCCGGCCCCTTGCCGTTGCTGCGCTCGTACTGGGCGATCTCGTCGAGGGTGGCGAGGATCGCCTGGTCGACCGTGAGGTCGTCCTCGACCTGGTTGCCCTCCTCGTCCTGTTCGCTGGTCAGTGGCCGGTACCAGGTTTCGACCGGGTAGGTACGGCCAGAGACCTCGATGATCGGCGCGCCATCGAAGTGCTTGGAGAAACGCTCCAGGTCGATGGTCGCCGAGGTGATGATCAGCTTCAGGTCGGGGCGACGGTGCAGCAAGGTCTTGAGGTAGCCGAGCAGAAAGTCGATGTTCAGGCTGCGCTCGTGGGCTTCGTCGACGATGATCGTGTCATAGCGCTCGAGGAAACGGTCGTGCTGGGTCTCGGCCAGCAAGATGCCGTCGGTCATCAGCTTGACCAGGGTATTGGCGTCGCTCTGGTCCTCGAAGCGGACCTGGTAGCCGACCAACGCGCCCAATGGCGTGCCGAGCTCTTCGGCGACCCGCGCCGCCACGCTGCGCGCGGCGATGCGTCGGGGCTGGGTATGGGCGATCAGGCCATGGCTGCCACGCCCCAGTTCCAGGCAGATCTTCGGCAACTGGGTAGTCTTGCCCGAGCCGGTCTCGCCGGCTATCACCAGTACCTGGTGCTCGGCCAGGGCCTTCTTGATTTCGTCGCGCTTGGCGGCGATCGGCAGGCTGTCGTCGTAGCGTACCTGCGGCACGCTGTTCTGGCGGGCGGTGACCTGGGCGCAGGACGCCTGGACCTTTTCCACCCATTGCGCGAGCTTGGCCTCATCGGGGCGCTTGCGCAGCTCGTGCAATTGCCGGCGCAGGCGATGGCGGTCGGCAATCATGGCGTGGTCGAGGTTTTGCAGCAGTTTGTCGATGGCGTGGTCAGTCATGGGGCTTTTTAGTGATGCAGGTGAGCCTGCTTTTTCATGATCGGCATTCGTGGGGATGCGCGATTGTCGCAGATTTGTAGGTTCTTTGCTGTCTGTGCGGGCCCTTTCGCGGGTAAACCCGCTCCTACAGGGATCTCACAGCTTTCAGACTCGACGCAATCCTGTAGGAGCGGGTTTACCCGCGAAAGGGCCCGCACAGACACCCCAAATGTTTAGCCAACCCCAACGTAAAGGTTGCCATTCACTGCTTTAATCAACCTTAAGCCGCATGTGAGTATCCAAGTCATGACCCCCGTCCCGACCATCGCGCCCCCGCTGTCCCGCCCTTCGCTACCGAAGGCCAGGACCTGCGCCGGCGAAAATCCGCTGGTCCACGTCATCCTCGCCTTCTGGGCCCTGTGGCATTGCCGTCACGCCCGCCCACCGGATACCTCGCTCTCGCCCCTGTGACCCAACCCGGCCGTTGTCTGGCCGCTTGACCCAGCTGGACCGCCCGCACGCGTGGCGGCCCGGTGTGCCGACGAGCGAAAAAACATGCACTTTGCACCTGTAGAGCAGGCCAGCCAGTTCCTGGCCGCCAACCCCGATGTCGAACTGTTCGAATTGTTCATCCTCGACGCCAACGGCGTACCACGCGGCAAGCTGCTGCACCGCGACGAACTGCTGGCGGTGTACCAGAGCGGTCGACCGCTGCCGAGCACCATCCTTGGCCTCACCCTCAATGGCGACGATGTGGAAAACTCCGGCCTGGTCTGGGACGTCGGCGACATCGACTGCCGCGCCTATCCCCTGGAAGGCAGCCTGGTCCGTCTGCCCTGGCGGCGCGTGCCCACCGCTGCCGTGCAAGTCAGCATGCACCCGAGCGAGGGCCTGCCAGCCAGTGTCGCCGACCCTCGCCATGTACTGCTGCGCACTATCGAGGCGCTCAAGGCCGATGGCTTGCACCCGGTGATGGCCTGCGAGCTGGAGTTCTACCTGCTCGACCAGAAGCGCGATGCCCAGGGCCGCCCGCAACCGGCCCTGGACAGCGATGGCGGTCGTCCGCGATCGACCCAGGTCTATGGCCTGCGCGAGCTGGAACAGATCGAGCCGTTTCTTGCCGACCTCTACGCCGCCTGCAAGGCCCAAGGCATTCCGGCGCGCACGGCGATCTCCGAATACGCTCCCGGCCAGGTGGAAATCACCCTGGAGCATGGCGACGCACTGGCCGCGATGGATCAGGCCGTGCGCTACAAGCGCCTGGTCAAGGGCGTGGCCCATGCCCATGGCATGCAAGCGTGCTTCATGGCCAAGCCGTTCGCCCACCTGGCCGGTACCGGCATGCACATGCACCTGAGCCTGGCCGACAGCAGCGGCAACAACCTGTTCGCCAGCGACGACAAGGCCGGCACCCCGCTGTTGCGCCAGGCGGTGGCCGGCATGTTGCGCCACCTGCGCGACTCGCTGCTGCTGTTCTGCCCCAACGCCAACTCGTTCCGCCGCTTCCAGGCCAACACCTATGCACCGCTGGCACCGACCTGGGGCGTCGACAACCGCACGGTCAGCCTGCGGGTACCCGGCGGCCCGGCAGCCAGCCGCCATGTCGAACACCGCATCTGTGGCGCCGACGCCAACCCCTACCTGGCCGCCGCCGCCATCCTGGCCGCGACCCACAGCGGCATTCGCCAGCAGCTCGACCCCGGTGCGCCGGTCGAAGGCAACGGCTACGCCCAGGCCAGCGAGCACCTGCCCACCGACTGGCTCAGCGTGCTCGACGCCCTGGAGCGATCGACCTGGGCCCGCGAAGCGCTGGGCGAGGCGTTTCTCGGGGTGTACCTGAAGGTCAAGCGCGCCGAGTACCGCCAGTTCATGGCCGAAGTCAGCGAACAGGACTGGCGCTGGTACCTGCACCAGGCCTGAGCCCTACCCCATTCAGAACAAGGAACACCCATGAACGCAGCAACCCACCACGGCCCGGCCCAGCGCGCGCCGTCGTACTACAGCGCCAGCCTCAACGACCACACCGAGTACCCACAACTGGAAGGGACGGTGCAGGTCGACGTCGCCATCATCGGCGGCGGCTTCACCGGCGTGGCCACTGCCGTGGAACTGGCCGAACGTGGCCTGAAGGTGGCCATCGTCGAGACCAACCGCATCGGCTGGGGCGCCAGCGGGCGCAACGGCGGCCAGGTGACGGGCAGCCTCTCGGGTGACGAGGCCATGCGCACGCAGATGCGCGACCGCCTGGGCAGTGAAGTGGATGACTTCATCTGGCACCTGCGTTGGCGCGGCCACCAGATCATCGAACAACGGGTAGCGCGCCATGGCATCGAGTGCGACCTCAAGCGCGGCCATCTGCACGCGGCCATGAAGCCCTCGCACATGAACGAGCTGCGCGGCTTCGAAGCCGAAGCCCAGCGCCGGGGCATGGGCGAGCAGGTGCAACTGCTCGACCGCGAGGGCGTCGCCGAACACCTGCAGAGCCCGCTGTATCTCGGCGCGCTGAAAAACCTGCGCAACCTGCACCTGCACCCGCTCAACCTGTGCCTGGGCGAGGCACGTGCCGCCCATAGTCTGGGCGCGCTGATCTTCGAGCACTCCGAAGTGCTGGACATCGTCCACGGCCCGCGCCCTGCCGTGGTCACCGCCAAGGGTCGGATCGAGGCGCGTCAGGTGATGCTCGCAGGCGACGTCTACCACAAACTGGAACAGCGCCAGCTCAAGGGCAAGATCTTCCCCGCCATGGGCGGCATCGTCACCACCGCGCCGCTGGGCGAGCTGGCCGAGCAGATCAACCCGCAGGACCTGGCGGTGTACGACTGCCGCTTCGTCCTCGACTACTACCGCCTCACCGCCGACAAGCGGCTGCTGTTCGGCGGCGGCGCCAACTACTCTGGCCGCGACTCTCGCGATATCGAGGCCGAGCTGCGCCCATGCATCGAACGCACCTTCCCGGCGCTCAAGGGCGTGCCGATCGAGTTCCAGTGGAGCTGTGCCATGGGCATCGTGGTCAACCGCATTCCGCAGCTGGGCAAGCTATCGGACAATGTCTGGTACTGCCAGGGCTATTCGGGGCACGGCATCGCCACCAGCCACATCATGGGCGAGATCATGGCCGAGGCGCTGACCGGCACGCTGGAGAAGTTCGATACCTTCGCCGCGTGCAAGCACGTGCGGGTACCGATGGGGGATCTGCTGGGGAATCCGCTGTTGGCGGCGGGGATGTGGTACTACCAGATGCTTGAGAAGCTGCGCTGATTTCTCCGGCTCATGTGGGAGCGGCCTTGTGTCGCGAAAGGGCCGCAGAGCGGCCCCGGGATTTCAGCAGCGATGCAATATTGGTGGGGGCGCTATGCGCCCCTTTCCGACCGGTCCGGCGCTCCGGCAAGGCCGCTCCTACATGCCTCTCACACCTTTCGCTCAGGCGATCTTCTTCAAGCCCTGCTTCTTCAGCTCTTCATCGCGCAACTCACGGCGCAGGATCTTGCCCACGTTGGTGGTCGGCAACGCATCGCGAAACTCGATGAAGCGCGGCACCTTGTAACCGGTAACGTTGGCACGCATGTGCTGCATCACCTGTTCCTTGGTCAGGGTCATGCCCGGCTTGACCACGATGAACACCTTGATCACCTCGCCGGACTTCTCGTCCGGAACGCCGATGGCCGCGCATTGCAGCACGCCCGGCAGACTGGCGAGCACATCTTCGAGTTCGTTGGGGTATACGTTGAAGCCCGAGACCAGGATCATGTCCTTCTTGCGGTCGACGATGCGCATGTAGCCGTCTGGTTGGATCACCGCGATGTCACCGGTCTTGAGCCAGCCGTCGCTGTCGAGGATCTCAGCAGTGGCGTCGTCGCGCTGCCAGTAACCCTTCATCACCTGTGGGCCCTTGATGCACAGCTCGCCGGTCTCGCCCAGCGGCAGTTCGTTGCCGCTGTCGTCGACGACCTTGCACAAGGTCGACGGCACCGGAATGCCGATGGTCCCGACCTGGTTGGCTTGAGCCGGGTTGACCGTGGCCACCGGGCTGGTCTCGGTCATGCCATAGCCTTCGCAGATGGCGCAGCCGGTGACGGCGTTCCAGCGCTCGGCCACGCTCAATTGCAGGGCCATGCCACCCGACAAGGTGATTTTCAGCGCCGAGAAGTCCAGGGCGCGAAACGCCTCGTTGTTGCACAGTGCGACGAACAAGGTGTTCAGGCCGACGAAGCCGCTGAACTTCCACTTGCCCAGTTCCTTGACCATCGCCGGAAGGTCGCGCGGGTTGCTGATCAGCACGTTGTGGTTACCGATCAGCATCATCGCCATGCAATGGAAGGTGAACGCATAGATGTGGTACAGCGGCAGCGGCGTGATCAGGATCTCACAACCTTCCTGCAGGTTGGCCCCCATCAGTGCCCGGCACTGCAGCATGTTCGCCACCAGGTTGCGGTGGGTGAGCATCGCGCCCTTGGCCACGCCCGTGGTGCCGCCGGTGTACTGCAACACCGCGACGTCGCCCGGCTGCGGGTTGGCCTCGCCGACCGGCTGGCCCTTGCCCAGCGCCAGTGCGTCGTTGAAGCGCACGGCCTGGGGCAGGCGGTAGGCCGGCACCATCTTCTTCACGTACTTGATCACGCTGTTGATCAGCAGGCGCTTGAGCGGCGGCAGCAGGTCGGCGACCTCGGTGACGATGACGTGCTTGACCTGGGTCTTGGGCACCACCTTCTCGGCGAGATGGGCCATGTTCGCCAGGCACACCAGGGCCTTGGCCCCGGAGTCGTTGAACTGGTGTTCCATTTCCCGCGCGGTGTACAGCGGGTTGGTGTTGACCACGATCAGGCCGGCACGCATGGCCCCGAAGACGGCGACCGGGTATTGCAGGACGTTCGGCAGTTGCACGGCGATACGGTCGCCGGGCTTGAGATCGGTATGCTGTTGCAGCCAGGCGGCGAAAGCCCCGGACAATGCATATAGCTCGCCGTAGGTGATAGTCTTGCCCAGGTTGCTAAAGGCCGGTTTGTCGGCAAAGCGTTGGCAGGATTGCTTGAGTACTGCCTGGATATTGGGGAATTCGTCAGGATTGATTTCCGCCGTAATCCCGGCTGGGTACTTATCCTTCCAAAAATGTTCGATCATGGAAGCCCACTCCTTCAGCAACAGCGAAGTTCGATTCACGCGTCGATGCGCTTATTATTGATTTGAATGACGCCTCGTTGGATAGCGAAACGTCCGAAAGCGCGCCGAGCGTAACAGCTTTGCCTAGGGCCGCCTAGAGCCAAATCGAGGCCTTGCGGTCACCAAAATGACTCAATGAACGATATGAGTCATTTTTAGAGTAATTATCCAAAATGTCGCAAAACAGGCCAAAAGCGGCCTGTTAGAGCGGCTTGGCCTCAAGGGCCGATAGATGTGCGACAAGCCCCAAGGGGTGTCACGCCATGTCACGCAACTCGCGACGCAGAATCTTGCCCACCGGCGTCATCGGCAACGCATCCCGCAGCACGATGTGCTTCGGCACCTTGTAACCGGTGAAATTGGCCTTGCAATAGGCCTTGAGCTCCTCGACCGTCACCCCGCCCGCACGTGGCACCACGAACAGCTTCACCGCCTCGCCCGAGCGCTCGTCCGGCACGCCGATGACCGCGCAACTGGCAACCTGGGGATGCCCCATGAGCACGTCCTCGATCTCGTTGGGATACACATTGAAGCCCGAGACGATGATCATGTCCTTCTTGCGATCGACGATGCGGGTGAAGCCATCCGGCTCGATCACCGCAATGTCGCCGGTCTTGAACCAGCCCTCGGCATCCAGCGCCTGGGCCGTGGCCTCGGGTTGCTGCCAATAGCCCTTCATCACCTGCGGGCCCTTGATGCACAGCTCGCCCCGCTCGCCCAGCGGCAGCTCGTTGCCATCGTCGTCGATCACCTTGAAGGCCGTGCCGGCCACCGGAATGCCCACCGTGCCGAGGCGGGCCAGTTGGCCGTAGGGGTTGGTACTGGCCACCGGCGAGGTCTCGGTCAGGCCATAGCCCTCGACGATACGGCAGCCCGTGAGGCTCTCCCAGCGCTCTGCGGTGGCCTTGACCAGGGCCGTGCCGCCCGAATTGGTGATTTTCAACGCAGAAAAGTCCAATTGGCGGAAACCGGGGTGATCCATCAGCGCCACGAACAGCGTATTGAGCCCCAGCAACGCCGAGAACCGCCACTTGCCCAGTTCCTTGATGAACCCCGGAATATCCCGCGGGTTGGTGATTAGCACGTTGTGGTTGCCGGTGACCATCATGCACATGCAGTTCGCGGTGAAGGCATAGATGTGGTACAGCGGCAGCGGCGCGATCATCACCTCCTGGCCGTCCTTGAGCAGCTTCTGCCCGTCGGGACCTTGCTGGGACAGGCACGCCAGCACCTGGAGCATGTTGGCGACCAGATTGGCGTGAGTCAGCATGGCGCCCTTGGCCAGGCCCGTGGTGCCGCCGGTGTACTGCAAGACGGCGATGTCCTCCAGGCCCAGCGATACTGGCTTGCAGGTGAGCCGGCGGCTCTCGCGCAATACCTGCTTGAACGGCACGGCCTGGGGCAGGCTGTAGGCCGGAACCATTTTCTTGAGCTTGTCGACCACGGTATTGACCAGCCAGCCCTTGGCGCTGGGCAGCAGGTCGCCCATCTTCGCTTCGATCAGGTAGTCGATGGCGGTGTCGCCCAGCACTTCCTGTACCCGCTTGCCGAACATGTTCAGGTATACCAGGGCCCGCGCCCCGGAGTCCTTGAACTGGTGGCGCATCTCGCGTTCGGTGTACAGGGGATTGGTGTTGACCACGATGAGGCCGGCGCGCAGCGCGCCGAACACGGCAATCGGGTATTGCAGGACGTTGGGCATCTGCACCGCGATGCGGTCGCCCGGCGCCAGGTCGGTGTTGTGCTGCAGCCAGGCGGCGAAGGCCGCGGAGTGACGGTCGAGGTCGGCGTAGCTCAGGGTGACCCCGAGATTGCTGTAGGCCGGCCGGTCGGCGAAGCGCTTGCATGAGCGCTCGAACACCTCGACCACCGAGGCGTAGGCATGGATATCGATGGTGGAAGGTACGCCCGCAGGGCGCTTGTCGTTCCAGAAATCGGCTTGCATTTATTATTGTTCCTCTACCTGGGCGCATTCCCTGACCTGATCGCCGGAGGCGAAAAGGCATTCCCTCGACGTTAGCAGCTAAGCCCAATGTGGCCTATGCGCAAACGGCCGCCATTAACATCGTGAATCTTATTTGTGCCATTCCTGCAATCGGGCAGGTTGCGCATACACTGAGCGGGTAAGCCTTGTGCCAGGGACCTACCATGCCGCACGACGCCTTCTGGCTGCCCGCCAGCGAGCATTGCAGCCTCTATGTTCATCAATGGTTGCCGACCACCCCGGTCAAGGCCGTGGTCCTGCTCGTCCACGGCATGGCCGAGCATGCCGGGCGCTATGCCCGCTTCGGCCACGCCCTGAGCGACGCCGGTTATGCGCTGCTGGCCGCCGACCTGCGCGGCCATGGGCGCACCGCCGAGTTGGGCAGCCTGGGCCTGTTCGCCCGCCGGCAAGGCTGGGATAGCGTGGTCAACGACCTGGGCCGGCTGGCACAGCACATCGGCCAGCAATACCCCTGCACGCCGCTGTTCCTGTTTGGCCACAGCATGGGCAGCTACATCGCCCAGGCGTACCTGATGCACCACAGCGCGAGCCTGCAGGGGGCGATCCTCAGCGGCTCGAACTACCAGCCGGCGGCGCTGTACCGCGTGGCGCGGCTGGTCGCCCGCCTGGAAGCCTGGCGCCAGGGGCCCGGAGGCCACAGCGCATGGCTCGAGTGGTTGTCGTTCGGCAGGTTCAACAAGGCCCTGCGCCCCACGCGCACGGCCTTCGACTGGCTGAGCCGCGATCCTGCCGAGGTGGACAAGTACATCGACGACCCGCTGTGCGGCTTTCGCTGCAGCAATCAGCTATGGCTCGACCTGCTGCAGGGCCTGGCGCACATCAGCCAGGCGAAGAACCTCGCCCAGATCGACCCGAACCTGCCGCTGCTGGTGATCGGCGGCGAATGTGATCCGGTGAGTGCCGGCAAGCGTCTGATGAAACTGGCCGATGCCCTGAGCGCGACCGGCAACCTTCATGTACAGTTGCGGGTTTACCCCGGCGCTCGCCATGAAGTGCTCAACGAAACCAACCGTGACGAGGTCACTGCCGATATTCTCGGCTGGCTGGAGCAGGCGCTGGCCCTTTGCCGGCCTGCCCGCAGTGAATGATTGCGGCCTTGTCCGCCCAATAAGGAAGCCCCGATGACCCAGGTCACCAACACGCCATACGAAGCCCTCGAAGTCGGTCAGAAAGCCAGCTACGAGAAGTCCGTGGAAGAACGCGACATCCAGCTGTTCGCCGCGATGTCCGGTGACCACAACCCGGTGCACCTGGATGCCGAGTTCGCCGCCAAGAGCATGTTCCGCGAGCGCATCGCCCATGGCATGTTCAGCGGCGCCCTGATCAGCGCCGCGGTGGCCTGCACCCTGCCCGGCCCCGGCACCATCTACCTGGGCCAGCAGATGAGCTTCCAGAAGCCGGTGAAGATCGGCGACACCCTGACCGTACGCCTGGAAATCCTCGAGAAACTGCCGAAGTTCAAAGTGCGCATCGCGACCAATGTGTACAACCAGAACGACGAACTGGTGGTCGAAGGGGTGGCCGAGATCCTGGCGCCGCGCAAGCAACAGACCGTCGAGCTGGTATCGCCGCCGAACTTCGTGGCCAGCTGATACTTGTAGATCTCCGTTGCTTCATCGCCGGCAAGCCGGCTCCTACCGCAGTTGCCTGGCACTCGCTGGCTGCACGGGGCTGTAGGAGCGGGTTTACCGGGCGCCGAACCGCTGCGATCAAGTCTTCACATCAACGCCTGCAACCGCCGCTGTATGTGCCGCCGCTCCGGTTCCTGCCGGGCCAACGCCAAAGCTCGCTGCCAAGCAGCACGCGCCTGGTCGACATGACCCAGTTGATGATGCAATTCCGCCCGCGCCGCATGCGCCAGGTGATAGTCCAGCAACTCTCCCCCCTCCAGAATCGCCTCCACCGCCCGCAACCCCGCCTGCGGCCCATCCCGCTTGGACAACGCCACCGCCCTGTTCAGCGCCACCACTGCCGACGGCCAGTGCCGTTGCAGCACATCGTAAAGCCCGACGATCTCCGCCCAGTCCGTCGCGTCGCTACTCGGCGCCTCGGCATGCAGCGCGGCAATCGCCGCTTGCACGGTGTAGGCTCCGAACGTGCGACTGCCCAGGGCCAGGCGCACCAACTCGCAGCCTTCGCCGATCTGCTCGCGGTCCCACAGGCTGCGATCCTGCTGGTCGAGCAGCACCAGGTTGCCCTCGGTATCGCTGCGCGCACGCTGGCGCGAGGCCTGCAGGAGCATCAACGCCAGCAGCCCGACCGCCTCGGCGTCCGGTAGCAGCCCGACCAGCAGGCGACCGAGGCGAATCGCCTCATCACTCAATTCCCGCTGCAACAAGGCCTGCCCCGACGACGCCGAGTAACCTTCGTTGAACACCAGGTAGATCACCCGCAACACGCTGTCCAAACGTTCTGGCAGTTCGTGCAGTTCGGGGACCTGATACGGAATGCGCGCATCGCGGATCTTGGCCTTGGCCCGAACGATACGCTGGGCGATGGTCGCCGGGCTTTGCAGGAAGGCCCGGGCGATCTGCTCGGTGGTCAGGTCACAGACCTCGCGCAGGGTCAACGGTACCTGGGCATCGGCAGCCAGGGCCGGGTGGCAGCAGGTGAAGATCAGCCGCAGGCGGTCGTCGCCGAGCAACGCTTCTTCGCTGGGATCGTGGCCCTGGCCTTCGATGAGCATGATCAGGTCCGCCTGCGAACGGTCGAACCGGGCGCGCCGACGCAGCGCGTCGATGGCCTTGAAGCGTCCCGTCGAGACCAGCCAGGCACGGGGGTTGGCCGGGATGCCATCGCGCTGCCAACGCTCCACCGCGAGGAAGAACGCATCATGCAGGGCCTCCTCTGCCAGGTCGAAGTCGCCCAGCAGACGGATCAGCGTCGCCAGGATCCGCCTGGACTCCTGGCGGTAGACCGCCTCGACTTCGGCGCGTACCTGGGCGTGCGGCGCCATCAGTCCGGCATCCGCTGGACCACCACCTCCAGGCGGTCCAGGCTTTCACCCCTGCCCTGGTAGAAGCCCATTTCCTCATGGGCGCGGCAGTCGGCGGCGCTCCAGTGCAGGGCGCGCGCGGTGTAGCGGGTCTTGCCGTGCTCGTCGTCGAAGGTGATCACCGCGGTCATGAAGGCCTTGTTCGATGGCACCCACCCCGGCGCGAAGGCATCGGTGAAGACCAGGCGACGCGGTGCGGCAATTTCCAGGAACACGCCCTGGGTCGGGTACTCGGCGCCATCGGGAGCGCGCATGAGCGTGCGGAACAAACCGCCCACCCACAACTGCATCTCGCATTCGGGGGTGGTCATGCCGTGCGGCCCCCACCACTGCATCAGCCACTGCGGGTCGGTCCAGGCGCGAAAGACCTTGGCCGGTGGCGCGTCGAGCAAACGGCTGATGGCCAACTCATGCTGCGCTTGCGCAGGTTGTGCAAGGCTCATTGTTGTTGTTCTCCATTGCGGTCAGGGTTGCAGTTCTCGCACCGGTCGCACTTCGACGCTGCCGACCCGCGCGGCAGGGATACCCTTGGCGATGTTCAGCGCCTCATTGAGGTCGCGGGCATCGACCAGGTAGAACCCTGCCAATTGCTCCTTGGTTTCGGCAAACGGACCGTCGGTCAGGCTCATGCGCCCGGCGCGCACACGCACGGTGGTGGCGGTCTGCACCGGCTTGAGCGCCTCGGCGGCGAGCATGCGCCCAGAGCCCTGCAGGCTTTCGGCATACGCCATGCATTCGGCATCTTCGGGGCTGTCCGGCAGGCTGTGCAGCAGCCCTTCGTCACAATAGACCAGGCACAGGTATTTCATCGTCGTCTCCAGGGCATTGGCAAAGTGCGTTTGGCGATAGCCGCTCAGGGTTTGAGATCGAAGCGTGCTTTTTGCGTTTCCATGTCGAAAGGCGCCGACCAGTGCTCGTGGATCACCTGCCACTGCTCGGCCGTGCGGCGGTAGGCCACGGTAGCGCGCATGAAGCCGCACTGGCTCTCGTCGTCGGCAGGGCCGCACCGGTTGAGCCAATGCGCAAGGCCCAGGTCGCCGTCGGCATGCACGGTCAGTTGGGTCTGCTCGAACACCATGGGGCCGGTGCAGAAGCTCATGCACATTTCCCAGTGCTTCTGGTAGACGTCCTTGCCTTTGAATTGCAGAGCGGCAATGGCGTCGAAGGCGACGATATCGTCGGCGTAGGGTGCGGTGATGGCCTGGATGTCGCGGTCGCGTACGGCCTGCATCCAACGTTCGATCAGTTCACGGATCTGGGTTTCGGCTGCGCTGTTCATGGGGCGTTCTCCGCTCGGTGATGAGGTGGGGGGCGCAGGTGCTGCATGCGCTTTCATCTCATAGTCGAACGGTAGTCGGCAGAATCGACAGCTTCGGTTTTTTTGGTTCTTCAGGGATTGTCGGGGATTGGGTTTGGCTTGGCTTGGCTTGGCTTGGCTTGGCATTGAGATCGTGAGCGGATCCATTGTGTGTAGCGGCGCAAGTCTACATCTCGCGCCTTCGGCTACGCCGAAGGGTGCTGCGCACCTGGCCCTACAGGCGCCTACGCTCGGCCTCCTGACGTCGCGAAGTTAGCGGTGGCGCCTGCACTGGCGTTATCTTCGAAAGAGACACCGTGCTATCCGCTACACCACAAAACGATAGGTAAACCGCGAGAGCGCAGCGATTCGCCTGCCGTTGCTCTGGCTTTTGATCTGCTCTTGATCTTGCTGTTGATCTTGATCTACCCGCGACCTCAGGAGGCCGAGCGTAGGCGGCTGGAGGGCCAGGTGCGAAGCACCCTCCGGCGGAGCCGGAGGCGCGAGATGTAGACTTGCGCAGCAAGTCGTAGGCCGCGCGGGCCCGCAAGCCGCCGAAGCGAGGGAACCCCGAAGCGCAGCGTAGGGGCCGTATGTGGGAGCAAGCGGTTTTGCGTCCCTTTTTCCAAGAAAAAAGGGACCCGCCGTAAAGGCGGAAGGGGCCAGTAGCGCCGCTACACCTCTCGGACCAACCCCCCACCCCCAAGCCCGAAACCCCAACCCCACTAATCCGTGAAGAACCTTTTGTCATCCCGCAGCGACGATGAACTCGCGGTAACCAGAAACGATCACGTAAACCGCGAAGTAGCAGAAGATCGCCGCCGAGGCCAGGTAGGACCAGGTCAGCAGGCGATCGCCCAACAGCCGCCCGCCCTGGCTGGCGATGCCGCACAAGCTCATGCACCAGAACAACCCGGCGGCGAAGAAACCACCCAGGAACAAACCAGCGTCCACCAGGCTACCGCCACCGGAACGGGAAATGAGCACGCCGCCGACGGCCGCGAACCAGAGAATCGCGCTGGGCGAGGACATGGCCAGGAAGATGCCACGCAGGAATTCGCGCCAGCCCGACTCCACCACCACCTGGTCACGCGCCTGCAAATGCCCGCCACGCCAAGCGGCCCGCAGCATTTTTATCGCAAACCACACCAGCAGCGCCGAGCCGCCAAGCCACAAGCCCCAGCGCACCGCCTCGAATTGCAGCAGCACGGTCATGCCGGCGAGCGCTGCGATGGCGTAGATCAGATCGCCCACGCAGGTGCCGAGCCCGAGCCAGAATCCCTGGAGGAAGCCCCGCTGCATGGCCAGGGTGATCATGGCGATATTGGCCACGCCAATATCGAGGCACAGCGACAGGCTGAGGAGAAAACCGTTGGAAAATGGCATGCAAGGCTCTTTGCTGCGAAAAAGGCGGCGTAGAGCCTGCCATGAGCAGGTGGTGCAAAGGAAGCGTTGGCGGTTGAATTCGACGGTAGAGATGTAGGGGCATTGTGATCGAGCGCCGCCCGCGCGGCGCTCGATTGTCGCTACCCCCTCAAAACCAAGCTAGGCATTCATTTTCCCCAAACGACTCGGCCCCCATTGCCGGCGCCTCGCACATCGAGTCGCCAGCCACGGGGGCCGATCGGGCAGCGCAGGTATCAGCCCTGCTGGCAGCCCTCACCCATGGCCCGGTACTGGATGGTGTGCACCTGGCCCTGGTGGTCTTCATAGGTCATGGTCGCCGGCACCACTTCACAGACATTGGGGATGGTCGACAGGTTGATCACCCTTTTGATGTCCAGGTTCATGGAGTAGTCGTACTGCTGGACCACTGGCTGGTTGGAGACGGGTGCGGCCTCATCGGCAAGGGCGAACGAGGACATACCGACCAATGCAAGAATCAGTAATGGTTTCATGGAGTTTGGCCTGCTGGAACAATCAAGCTGATCGATTGACTTCTGTAGCCGTAGTAGGCGCGGAGAAGTTGTCATCACTGCGACGATGACACGAAGTACCGATCCCGCTTCGTCATACTGCGTGGGGATGAGTAAATTCTACTCCCCGCATGGAATAGTTGAACCCCAAAGTCAGTTATTCAGCCTTGCGTGATTTGCAACAATCTGCGACAACGCAGAACCGTTTTCCGTACCTATCCGTATGACCGCACCGCATTTTTCTAAGCTCAACCCCCTCGAGGCGCGCCTGCTGGACCATTTCTACCGCCAGCAGGGCTCGCGCATGCGTGCGGCCGCCGATGGCGAGCGCTGGGTGGCGCGCGCCCCAGGCATCATTGCCGGGCTTAGCCTGTCAGCGGTTGCCGATGGTTTCTGGTTGACAGGATTGTGCGTGGCCCATGCTCAGCGCGGCCAAGGAGTCGCTGCAGGATTGGTGGAGGCAGCGCTGGTGGGCCGCCAAGGCCCAATCTGGCTGTTCTGCCATCCGGACCTGGCAGCGTTCTACCAACGGCTGGGGTTCAGCGCCGCATCAGCACTGCCCCAAGCGCTGGCCGCACGCCTGTCGCGCTACCAGCGCAACAAGCACCTGGTAGCGCTGCAAAGGCCTCAATCGTCGCCAGCATCGAGCCCAGGGAACAGCACCTCGGTGTAGCCGAACTTGGCAAAGTCCTGAATGCGCGAGGGATACAGGCGACCGATCAGGTGATCGCACTCATGTTGCACCACACGGGCATGGAAGCCGTCGGCGAAGCGATCGATCGGGTTGCCCTGGGGATCGATACCGGTGTAGCTGATGTGCTTGTAGCGTGGCACCACGCCCCGCAAGCCGGGTACCGACAGGCAACCCTCCCAGCCGTCCTCGATCTCGGTGGACATCGGCGTGATCACCGGGTTGAGCAAAATGGTCTGTGGCACCGGTTCGGCATCCGGATAGCGAGCGCTGCGCTCGAAGCCGAAGATCACCAGCTGCAAATCGATGCCCACCTGGGGCGCGGCCAAGCCCACGCCACCAACGTGGTGCATGGTCTCGAACATGTCGTCGATCAGTGTCTGCAATTCGGCGCTGCCGATCAGGTGCTCGGGTACGGGCGGGGCGATGCGCAGCAGGCGCTCGTCGCCCATTTTCAGGATGTCACGGATCATCGCGGGTTCGGCTCAGTGGTGTGTGGCGCTGGCTCTGGCTGTTCATGGTCGTGCTGTTCATGCCCCAGTACCGAGCGCCCATGCGCGTGTTGTTCGCCGCCAGGAACCTTCTCACCCGGGTTCTTGCCTTCGGCGGACATGTGCTCGATCACCGCGTTCATTTCGGCGCCAAGCAGCAGCACGGCGGCGGAAATGTAGAAATACAACAGCAGCACGATGATCGCACCAATACTGCCATACATGGCGTTGTAGTCGGCAAAGGTCTTGACGTAGTAGGCAAAGCCCAGTGAGGCGACGATCCATACCACCACCGCCAGCACCGAGCCTGGCGTGATGAAGCGAAACTTCTGTTTCACATCGGGCATCACGTAGTACATCAGTGCCACGGCGACCATCAGCAGGAAGATGATCGCCGGCCAGCGCACGATGGTCCAGACCGTGACGATGAACTCCTGCATGCCGATCTGCGCGGCGATCCACTCCATCACCTGCGGCCCGAGCACCATCAGCGCGGCCGCAGCCAACAACATGCCGGCCAGGCCCACGGTGTAGAAAATCGACAGCGGAATACGCTTCCAGACCGGCCGGCCCTCGGGCACGTCGTAGGCTGCGTTCATTGCGCTCATCATCAGGCGCACGCCGGCCGAGGCGGTCCATAGCGCGATCACGATACCCACCGACAACAGCCCACCCTTGGACTGCTGCAGTTGGTCGATCACCGGATTGACCTGCTCCAGCGCCTGAGGCGGCAGCACCAGTTCCGACTGCAGGCGCAGCCAGGAAAAGAAGTCAGGCAGGTGCAGGAAGCCGATCAGGGCGATCAGAAAGAGCAGGAACGGGAACAACGAAAACAACATCTGGTACGCCAACGCGGACGCATAGGTAGACATTTCGTCGTCGAGGAATTCCTTGACGGTGCGCACCAGCACGCGGTGCAAGGGCAAGCCCTGCAGGGCGGAAAAAATCATAGCGTCTCCTTTCGCCGCTTGATCGGTCGTACGGTCCAGTCTAATAGACCACGCGCCAGGCGTATTGCTCACATGTGCACGAACTTTGCCCAGGCCCCATGCAAGCGCGGGCAAGCCCGGTGAAGGGCTTGCCCGCGAACAGGCTGTGCGCTCAGCGCGCTGTCAGGGCTTTTTCACCGCATCCTTGACGTCACCCTTGACCTGTTGCGCCTCGCCCTTGATTTCCTGGGCCTTGCCCTCGGCGCGAAGTTTGTCGTTGTCGGTCACCTTGCCGACGCCCTGTTTGACGTTACCAATCGCTTCGTTGGCCAGGCCTTTCGCTTTGTCTTTGGTGCCGCTCATGGCAAATCTCCTGTAATTCAGACACGGGAAACCGTGTCGACAGTCGGTGGACCGAAGCCCCTGCGCAGGAGTTTCAAAAGCTTTTCGCGGCATAAGCCGAGCGGTAAATCAGCGGGCGAATACCGCACCGAATCGCCCCCGGGGCCCTGCCCGCCGAGCGCAGGCTGCCCTAGTATCCCCGGCAAAAGGCAGCCCCATGCAGGTTGCCCCCTACAAGAACAACAGCTTCCGGATACCCGCACACATGCGTCTGACACCTTTGTTCGCGGCCTTGCTGCCGCTGCTTCCCTTGCCTGCACTCGCCAGCCAACCCACCGGCGAGCACATCCTGCAAGTCGACCACTACGCCGACGACGACAAGCCCGGCAGCCTGCGCTGGGCCATCGAGACCAGCAACCGCGACCCTGGCCGCTACCGCATCGAGATCGCTGCCGTGGGCCAGGCGCCGTACGTCATCCGCCCGACCCGCGCCCTGCCGGAAATCAAAGGCCCGGTGCGCATCACCGGCTTGCCCTGGGCACAAAATGGCCAATACATCGCCATCGACGGCGCCGGCTACATCAAGGACCAGGGTGTGCACACCTGCCCTGGCGCGTTGCCAGGCCAGTTCGGCACCAACGTACGCACCACCACCAACCCCGGCCTGGTGCTGCGAGACACCCAGGGCGTGCACCTGAGTGGCCTGGAGGTGCGCAACTTCTGCATCGGCATCCTGGTCAACCGCGCCAGCAACAACGTCATCGAGGACAACCGCATCGTCGCCAACAAGGGCGGCGCCGGGATCATGCTCACCGGCGACGATGGCGCGGGCAATGCCACCGCCACTACCACGGTCAACAACAAGGTGCTGCGCAACCAGCTGATCGACAATGGCGATGGCCTGGAGCTGACCCGTGGCGCGGCCTTCAACCTGGTGGCCGACAACCTGTTCCGCTCGACCCCGGCCAACCCCGAGCCATCCCAGGGTATCGAGATTCTGCTGGGCAATGACAACAGCGTGGTACGCAACCGCTTCGAGAATTACTCCGACGGCCTGCAAATCAACTGGGGCAAGCGCAACTATCTGGGCGCCAACACCTTCAGCGGCAATTCGATCGGGGTCAGCGTCACCGGCGAGGGCAACATGCTCGACGGCAACCTGATCCACGGCAACCGCATCGGCGTGGCATTGCGCCCCGAGCCCGACGTCACCGCCACGCGCCTGAGCGGCAACCGTATCTGGGGCAACAGCCAGGACATCCGCCGCTGCGAGGCCGGTGGCTCATGCGTGCCGAACCAGCGCACCGGAGCCATCGTCTTCGGCGTGCCGGCCCAGGCCCATGCGCTGTACGTGGGGTCACGCGGGGTGGGTGCGGACCTTGCGAAGAAGGACCAGGCGGTCATCTGCGACGGCAACGGCGAGCCCAAGCCCTGCCAGCCGCTGCCCAACCATAACCAGCAGCCACCAAGGCTGCTGGCACTGGATGGCAATGTGCTGCGCGGCGAAGTGCAGGGGCCGGCGTCGAGCCTGCTGCGCATCGAGTTGTTCGGCAATGCCGAGGCAGGTGCTACCGAGGCGGAGCAGTATCTGGGCGAGGTGCTGGTCAATAGCGATGCCAAGGGCCAGGCGCGCTTCGCTCAGCCGCTGGAGAATGCCGGTGGTTTGAACAGCTTTACCGCGACGGTGACCACCGCCGATGGCGCGACTTCGGAGTTGAGCCTGCCGATTCGTCGCTGAGGCCACCGGCCCCATCGCCGGCAAGCCGGCGCCTACGGCGAATCCCTGTAGGCGCCTGCTTGCCGGCGATAGGGCCATCACTCACAATGCAGCTCTTTAGCGTCAACCCGCAGGAACCTGCATGAAACTCGACAAACCCGCCGCCATCGCCCGGCGTAACGAAGCCCTGGCAAGGCCGGTGCTGACCCGCGACAACACCCTGTTCGCCATCCTCGACCGCAAGCGCAACCTGTGGTGGTTCGAGGTGCCGGTAGCGCTGCTGCGCAAAGGGCAGCCCGACTGGGTCAACCTGCTGCTGCACACGCCGGAAAGCGACGAGCTGCAACACCTGAAGGTGCCGGTCAATTTCCTCCGCGCTCACCAGGAGCAGATGGAGATCCGCCACCCCGGCAAGCGCCGCTCGACCATCAGCCTGGCCCTGAGTGCCGACCGCGACTCGCTGTTGCGCGACACTCGCCCAGGCGGCGATCAGCTGGACTTCACCCCCTTCGTCCAGGCCTGATCAGGCCTGCTCGATCCGGTCGTCATGGATGACGATGCGGCCCTGCTTGAACAACGCGCCAATCGCCTTCTTGAAGTTGCCCTTGCTGACGTTGAACAGCTGGCTGATGACTTGCGGATCGCTCTTGTCGCACACCGCCAGGCTGCCGCCTTCGGCTTCCAGGCGCGCCATGATCTGCTCCTGGAGGCTGTCGCCGAGGGCCTTGCCCACCGGTTGCAGGCTCAGGGCGATCTTGCCGTCATGGCGCACTTCCTTGACGAAGCCCTCCACATGCATCCCCGAACGCAGGAACTTGAACACCTCGTTCTTGTGGATCAGCCCCCAGTGGCGGCTGTTGATGATGGCCTTGAAGCCCATCGGCGTCTCGCCGGCCACCAGCAGCTCGACCGGCTGGCCAACGCTGTAGTCGGCCGGGGTACGGTCGAGGTAGCGGTCCAGACGGGCGGTGGCGGTGATACGCCGGGTGCGCTTGTCGAGATAGGCATGGACCACGCAGTAGTCGCCGATCTTCAGCGGCCGCGACTCTTCCGAATACGGCATGAGCAGGTCCTTGGACAGGCCCCAGTCGAAGAAGATACCGGCGTTGTTGATGTCCTTGACCTTGAGGCTGGCGAAACCACCGACCTGCAGCTTGGGCTTCTCAGTGGTGGCGATCAGCTGGTCTTCGCTGTCCAGGTAGACGAACACGTTGAGCCAGTCGTCGATCTCGGTCGGCGTGTCGTTGGGGATATAGCGTTTAGGCAGGAGGATCTCGCCGTCCGCACCGCCATCGAGGTACAGGCCGAATTCCACGTGCTTCACGATTTGCAAACTGTTGTAACGCCCAAGTAGAGCCATTTCCGATGTTCCTCAAGACAAGGCAGCTATTCTACACCTGAAGCCGGCAAGCTGCCCGACCGCTGATTCGGTTGAACCGCGTTGCCGCGCACTGCGTCTACCGATTGGCCCGCCACTGCCAGGATTCGCACATGCCTTTACGCCTGTCCAAAACCCTGCTCATCGCCCTCGGCTTCATCGTGGCACTGGCCGCCTGCACCCGTATCGACCTGGCCTACCGCAACCTCGACCGCCTGGTGCCCTGGTCGCTGGACGATTACCTGGACATGAACAGCGAGCAGAAGGCGCTGCTCGATGACCGCCTCAAGCAACACCTGGCCTGGCACTGCAAGACCCAACTGCCCGGCTACCTCGACTGGCTCGACCGGGTGCGCGACATGGTCGCCGAGGATCAGGTGACCGACCAGGCCCTGCAACAACGCACTGACGAAGCCCGCCAGGCCATTGGTCGGGTGGCCGAGGCCATCACGCCGTCGGCCGCCGAATTGCTGCGCGGCATGAGCGACGCCCAGGTGGCGGAAATGCGTGATACCTTCCGCGACGATATCAGCGAGCGGCAGAAGAAGTACGTCGACACGCCAGTGGCCCAGCAGATCATCCGGCGCACCGAGCGCATGGAGAAACGCCTGACACCCTGGTTTGGCGAGCTGACCCCGACCCAGCAGCAGCGCGTGCAGGCCTGGTCTCAGGCGCTGGGTGACCAGAACCGCGAGTGGATCGCCAACCGCGCGCACTGGCAGCAACAATTGCTGCTGGCGATGAACCAGCGCAACGACGCCAGTTTCGAGCCACGCCTGGCGACCTTGCTGCAGCGCAAGGAGAGCTTGTGGACCCCGGAATACCGGGCGGCGTACCAGAACACCGAGCAGCAGGCGCGTAGCTTGCTGGTGGACCTGGTGCAGCAGAGCACACCGCAGCAGCGGCGGTTTCTGCAGGATCGGCTGAGCAAGGTGCGGGCGGATTTCAGTGGGCTGAAGTGTTTGAAGAGTTGAACGCGTACATCAGGACCGGCCTCTTCGCGGGCAAGCCCGCTCCTACAATCGCCACAGCGCCCGATAACTGTGGTGAACCTGTAGGAGCGGGTTTACCCGCGAAGAGGCCGGCACAGCCAACCTCAATCACCGCCCCCTGCGCCGATACGGAAACACATCGATCACCCTCCCCTCACGGATCGCCGCCTGCAGCCCCTTCCAGTAATCGGCGTCATACAACTCCCCATGCAACCGGCTGAACAACCGGCGCTGCCCCATGTCGGCAAACAGAAACGGTGGAAACTCCTCGGGAAACACATCGTGCGGCCCGATCGAGTACCAGGGCTCGCCGGACATCTCGTCCTCCGGGTAGCGCGGCGGCGGGATATGGCGGAAGTTCACCTCGGTCAGGAAGCTGATCTCGTCGTAGTCGTAGAACACCACCCGGCCATGGCGGGTGACGCCAAAGTTCTTCAGCAGCATGTCTCCTGGAAAGATATTGGCCGCGGCCAATTGCTTGATGGCCAGGCCATAGTCCTCCAGCGCCTCCAGCACCTGGGCCTCGCCGGCATGCTCCAGGTACAGGTTGAGCGGGGTCATGCGCCGCTCGGTCCAGCAGTGGCGAATCAGCACCGTGTCGCCTTCGAGCACCACGGTCGACGGCGCCACCTCCAGCAGCTCGGCCAGGCAGTCGGGCTCGAACTTGCCAAGCGGGAAGCGAAAGTCGGCGAACTCCTGGGTATCGGCCATGCGTCCCACCCGGTCGACGCTTTTCACCAGGCGATACTTGGCGATGACCGTGGCGCGATCGACCGTCTTCGCTGGCGAGAAACGATCCTTGATGACCTTGAACACCGTATTGAAGCCCGGCAGGGTGAACACGCTCATGACCATGCCCCGCACCCCCGGGGCCATGACGAAACGGTCGTCGCTGGCGGCCAGGTGATTGATCAGGGCGCGGTAGAACTCCGACTTGCCGTGTTTGTAGAAGCCGATCGAGGTGTACAGCTCGGCGATGTGCTTGCCCGGCAAGATGCGCTTGAGGAAGCTGACGAACTCGCCGGGCACCGGCACATCGACCATGAAATACGAGCGGGTGAAGGAGAAGATGATCGACACCTCGGCCTCGTCGGTGATCAGCGTATCGGCCTCGATGCCGTGGCCTTCGCGGTGCAACAGGGCAATCACCAGCGGCCATTGCTCATCCAGGGTGTGCAGGCGCCCGACCAGATAGGCACCCTTGTTGCGGTACAGCACAGAGGAAAACAACTCCACGGCCAGTGCCGGGTCCTTGCATACCCAATCTGGCAGGCTGTCGCGCAACTGGCCCTCGAGCCGCGCCAGATCGGTCTCCAGGTCGGCGTAGGGCACCTCGAAGGGGTGCTCGGCGAAGATCGATCGCAGCAGGTCATGCAGCCCGGCCTTGGGGCGATAGGTGCAGGTCTGCGCGGCTCGCTCGTGGGCGCGCATCGAAGGCCGGGTGGTGTGGATGAACATGCAGCCGTCGCTGATCAGGTCGTGGCTGAACAGGCTGCAGAACAGCGAGTTGTACCAGGTTTCCGCCAACTCATCGTCCAGACGCGGATCGATCAGGTGTATGTAGGCATTTTTCACCAGCGGCCACTGTTCCACGTCGAGCAGCACTTCGGCGGGGATGGTTTGACGTAAGCTGGTGTTGACCTCGACCACCTTCTCTTCATACAGACTGATACGCGCGGCGGCGGCCTGCTGGATGTCCTGCCAGCGCGCCTGCTCGAAGCGGGCTTGGGCGCCAAGGGTGATGCGCCGGAAGTGCTCGCGGTAGTTGTCGAAGCCGACGAGGATCAAGCGGGCGATCTCGGCTGCGGGCCAGGACTGGGGCATGCGGGCGTCTCGATGCCAGGGTGGGAATACACAGCTTAGTCGTGGTTGGCTGTGGCTACCGGCCCCATCGCCATCGCCGGCAAGCCGGCTCCTACAGAAAGCACCACGGTCGCGGTAGGAGCCGGCTTCCGGCGATAGGGCCGGGACTGATTCGCAGCGCAAGAAAGCACAAGAACCCACCGCCCACGTCACGTAAACTCCCCGCCCTGCCTTGTTCCCGGAGTACGTCGTGAGCCCCATCGCCCTAGCCCGCCTGCTGACCCTTGCCGCTGTCTGGGGGGCGAGTTTCCTGTTCATGCGCATCATCGCCCCGGAACTGGGCACCTTGCCGACGGCGTTTTTCCGGGTATCGATCGCAGCCCTGGGCCTGATCGCGATCCTCGCCATCACCCGCGTGCGCTGGGCATTCCAGGGCAAGCTCGGGGCCTGCCTGGTGCTGGGCATGATCAACTCGGGCATCCCGGCCACCTTCTATTCAGTGGCGGCGCAGGTATTGCCGGCCGGCTACTCGGCGATCTTCAACGCCACCACGCCACTGATGGGCGTGTTGATCGGCGCGCTGTGCTTCCGCGAGCCAATGACCCTGCCCAAGCTGTCAGGCATCTTCCTCGGGCTGCTCGGCGTCGCCATTCTCAGCGGCGCCGGCCCCGTGGCGCTGGACGCCGGCTTGCTGCAAGGCGCCCTGGCCTGCCTCGCCGCGACCACCTGCTACGGCTTTGCAGGCTTTCTCGCCAGGCGCTGGATCAGTGGCCTGGACAGCCGCCTGGCGGCACTGGGCAGCATGCTTGGCGCAACACTGATGACCACGCCACTGTTCGCCTGGAGTGCAATCACGCAACCACCGGCCAGCTGGGGCGGCTGGCAGGTGTGGCTGTCGCTGCTGGGCTTGGGGCTGCTGTGCACGGCGCTGGCCTACATCCTCTACTTCCGCCTGCTCGATGAAGTCGGGCCGGTGAAAGCCAGCACCGTGACTTTCCTGATCCCGGTGTTCGGCGTGCTGTGGGGAGCCTGGTTGCTGGATGAACCCCTGTCGATGGCGCACCTGTATGGCGGGCTGCTGATCGGGATGGCGCTGTGGCTGGTGCTACGCCCCACACGCAACGGGTGACCCTGCGCCGCGCCGTTTCACCTACGAATCAATAGCCCGCCTTCGTTACCTCTCCCTGCCCCATCGCATCGCACGGAAGCGATGCCTTGCGCACTTTCGTGCCACATAGAAAACCTTGTTTCATATATAAAACAAACTATTTTCACCTACCAAGTTACAACCGACTGATAAATAACGACATTTTATTTAAATGAAGGAATTGTGCTAACTGGCATTGTTCATGCACTAAACGGCGTATCACCTATAAAACAGACCAGAGAGTTCTCCCATGGCTGTGAAAGAGATGTACGCAATCGCTGCGCAGTGGTCCGCCCCCCATTCGAACATGGAACCTGCGCCCACCGAAATCGAGTTTCGCAACGTCGGTAAAGCCTTCCCGACCAAGGGCCAGGCAGACGCACCTTTCGCCATCCGGGGGGTGAACTTCCAGATCCGCCGCGGTGAAGTGGTGTCGATCATCGGCCCGTCCGGTTGCGGCAAGAGCACCATCCTGAACATGGGCTCGGGCCTCTACCGCCCCACCGAAGGCCAGGTGCTGGTCGGTGGCGAACCGGTGACCGGCCCGGTGCCCAAGGTCGCGTTCATGCTGCAGAAGGACCTGCTGATGCCCTGGCGCAGCATCCGCCGCAACGTCGAACTGGGCCTGGAGATCCAGGGCATGCCGGCCAGCCAGCGCAAGGCCATCGCCGAGAATCTGCTGGCGCGCTGCCACCTGCAAGGCTTTGCCGACCACTACCCCTTCCAGCTGTCCGGTGGCATGCGCCAGCGCGCCGCCCTGGCCCGCACATTGGCCATCGACCCACAGGTGCTGTTTCTCGACGAGCCGTTCTCGGCCCTCGATGCGCAGACCAAGATGATCCTCCAGCAAGACCTCGCTCGCATGCTGTACGAGGAAAAGAAGACCGCCCTGTTCATCACCCATGACCTGGTCGAGGCCATTGCCCTGTCCGATCGCCTGCTGGTGATGAGCGCCCGCCCCGGCACCATCATCGAAGAAATCGAGATCGACCTGCCCCACCGCGACAACCCGCTGGAACGCCGCAAGTTGCCGGAAATCGGCCCACTGGCCGGCCGCCTGATGGACTTGTTGCACGTTGGCGCCGACCACCAATTGCATTGATCGACGTTCACTACCCTTCGCCCCCGGGAGTCAGCATGTTCAATACACCGTTCAAACGCATCGCCCACGCCGCCCTCATGGCGCTTGGCCTGAGCATGGCCCTGCAGGCGCAGGCCGAGCCGACCAAGGTCACCTACCTGCTGCCGGCGCCGCCTAGCCTGCCAGCCTTCGCGCCCTGGATCATCGCCAAGGAAAAAGGCTACTACCAGGCCCAGGACCTCGACCTCACCTTCATCGCCGCCAAGGGTGGCGTCGACGTCGCCAAGCAGATCGGCGCCGGCAACGCCCTGGTCGGTGGCGCCATCGGCGACACGCCGATCATCGTGCGGCCCAATGGCATTCCGGTTCGCGCCGTGGCCGTGCTCGGTGGCGGCGGGGTGACCATGGTGGCCACCAATGCCGCCGCCAATATCCACAACATCGCCGACCTCAAGGGCAAGACCCTGACCGTGATGTCGTACTCCGACACCACCTACTACGCCCTGCTCGCCTCGCTGCGCAAGGCGGGCCTCGGCAAGGACGATGTCGACATCCAGGCCGCCGGCCCTTCCGGCGTGTGGCAACTGTTCTCGGCCAACAAGGCCGAGGCCATGGCCGGCGTGCCGGACTGGGTGATCAACGCCGAGGACGCCGGGCTCAAGTACCAGTTGATCCCACGCGACCAGGTGTTCGAGAGCATGGCCCAGGCGATCCTCGCCTCCGACGATGCCATCGAGCACCACCCGCACGTGGTGCGCGGCGTGGTCCAGGCCACCCTGCGCGGCCTGCAGGACATCATCGACGATCCCAAGGCCGCCGCCGCCACCTTCGCCCGCGCGGTGCCTGCCTATGCCGGCAAGGAAGCGTCGCTGGAGAAGACCCTGCGCCTGTACGTGGATTACGTCTACGCCGGCCAGACCGTACCTGGGCGCATCGACCCGGCGCGCCTGGACGCAGTACGCAAGTTCTACGTGAGCGAGGGCATCGTGCCGCGTGAACCGGCGCTCGACGAGCTCTACAGCAACCAGTTCATCGACACCCAGACCGCAGCCCAATGACGGCTCCGGCAACCAAGGTATCCGCCTGATGAAAAACCTCAACACCTCCATGCTCGGCAGCCTTGCCCTGCTCGCGCTGTTCCTCGTGCTCTGGCAATGGGGCCCGCGCCTGCTCGGCATGCCCGAGTTCGTCATGCCGCCACTGAGCCGGGTGGCCGAGGAAAGCGTGCTCATGTGGCACAGCGGCAACCTCCTCGAACACACCTTGATCACCGCCTTCGAAATCATCGTCGGCTTCGCCCTGGGCGCCCTGCTGGGGGTGTCCATCGGCGTCTCGCTGGGCCTCTCGCCCTCGGCCGAAGCCATGCTCTCGCCGTACATCCTGGCCCTGCAGATCGCGCCCAAGGTCGCCTTCGCCCCGCTGTTCGTGATGTGGCTGGGCTACACCATCTACCCGAAGATCCTGATCGCCATCCTGATCGTGTTCTTCCCGGTGATGATCAACGTGCTCTCGGCCATCCGCACCGTCGACCCGGACATGATCAACCTGGTGCGCACCATGAATGCCAGCCGCTGGCAGATCTTCCGCCTGGTGGAATTCCCCTCGGCCATGGCCGCGCTGTTCTCCGGCCTGCGCATCGCCTCGACCCTCGCGGTGATCGGCGTCACCGTCGGCGAGCTGGTCGGCGGCAACCAGGGCCTGGGCTTCCTGCTGGTGGACGCTGAGGGCCAGGGCAACACCGCAGGCGTGTTCGTGGCCATCGTCATGCTCACCCTGATCGGCGTGCTGGCTTACGGCGCCGTGGTCTGGGCCGAGAAGCGCGTGCTCCATTACCTCCCCAAAGCCATGCTGAGTACTTCGTGATGACGCATTACAACAACCTCCTCGAAGGCCGCCGCGTGCTGGTGACCGGTGGAGCCCGCGGCCTGGGCTACGCCTTCGCCCAGGCCATCGCCCAGGCCGGCGCCCGCGTGGTGATCGCCGACATCCTTGCCGGACGCGTGCAGCAAGCGGCGTGCGAGCTGAGCGAACAGGGCCTGGACGTCAGCGGTGTGAGCCTCGACCTCGGCGACCCGGCGTCGATTAGCAATTGCATCGAGCGCACCGTCAAGCGTCTCGGTGGCCTGGACGGTTTGGTCAACAACGCCTCGATCACCAATTCCGGCGGCAAGACCTGCGAAGAACTGGACATCGAGACCTGGGACCAGGTGATGCAGGTGAACGTGCGCGGTACCTGGCTGATGACCCGCGCCGCCCTGCCCGCCCTGCGCGAAAGCGGCCGTGGCGCCATCGTCAACCTGGCCTCGGACACCCCGCTGTGGGGCGCGCCGAACCTACTCGCCTACGTCGCCAGCAAGGGTGCGCTGATCGCCATGACCCGCAGCCTTGGCCGCGAGCTAGGCGCCGACAACATCACCGTCAACGCCATCGCCCCCGGCTTGGTGCAGGTCGAGGCCACTGCCTACGTGCCCGAAGCCCGCCACCGCCTGTACATCGACCAACGCGCCCTCCAGCGCCCACAACTGCCCGACGACGTCAGCGGAGCCGTGCTGTTCGCCCTGTCCGACCTGTCGCGCTTCATCACTGGACAAACCCTGCCGGTCAACGGCGGGTTCGTTATGCCCTGAGCAAGGAGACTGCCATGACCGACCTTTCCCTCCAGCCCCAAGCCGTAGCCACCGACGCACCGAAAAGCTGGGATCGCCCGGCAGGCGCGGACCTCGCCGAGTGGATGCAGACCCGCATCGCCCGCTACGAGACCCGTCGCTACGACTGGGACGCGCTGAAGTTCCAGGCCGACTACGACCCCAAGTTCCGCCGTGCGCAGATGCGCTACGTGGGCACCGGGGGTACCGGTGTGGGCAGCGACATGAACACCATCGCATCCGAGCACTTCACCTTCTCCACCATGGTCATCCCAGCCGGCCATGAAGGGCCACCCCACCTGCACACCGACGTCGAGGAAGTGTTCTTCGTGCTGCGCGGCAAACTCAAGGTGGTGATCGAAAAGGACGGTGAACGCTTCGAGACCATCCTCACCGACCGCGACCTGATCTCGGTGCCGCCAGGGGTCTACCGCGAAGAAATCAACATCGGCGATGAGGACGCGCTGATGTGCGTGATGCTCGGCGCCAAGAAGCCGGTCACCCCGACCTACCCGCCAGCCCACCCGCTGGCCTCGATCAAGCGCGGGTAAGCCCATGTCGGTTGCCGAAACATTCGCCGCAGCGTTGCCGGACCTGCTCCCGCAACACTTCCCCGAGCGCCTGCTGGGCCTGGGCGACAGCCAGCAGGCCATCCGCGAAGCGGGCAGCGGCGCGGCCATCGTCCTGCTGCACGGCATCGGCTCGGGCGCGGCGAGCTGGCTGCAGGTGGCCCAGGGCTTGTGCCACAAGGCGCGGGTCATCGCCTGGGACGCGCCGGGCTACGGCAACTCTGCAGCGCTGGCACAGGCCCGGCCTCGCGCCGAAGACTACGCCGGACGCCTGCAAAGCCTGCTCGATGCCCTGGATATCGAACGCTGCGTGCTGGTGGGCCATTCGCTGGGCGCACTGACCGCCGCAGCCTTTGCCCAGCGCCACCCGCAGCGTGTCCAGCGGCTGGTGCTGCTCAGCCCGGCACGCGGCTATGGCGCGCCGGCACAGGCCGAGCAAGGCCGCGCAGTGCGCGCCAAGCGCCTGGATGACCTGGCGCGGGTAGGGATCGCCGGCCTCGCCGAAGCACGCAGCGCCAACCTGCTGTCACCTGCCGCCGACGCCCGCGCGCTGGCCTGGGTGCGCTGGAACATGGCCCGGCTCAACCCCCAGGGTTATCGCCAGGCCATCGAGCTGCTGTGTGGCGATGCTTTGCTCGACCACCTGCCCCACAGCGTGCCCTGCGAGGTGCATTGCGGCAGTGCCGACGGCATCACCCGCCCCGAGGACTGCCGCGCACTGGCTGAAGCCTTCGCGGCGCCCTTCAGCCTGATCAACGGCGCCGGCCATGCCTGCGCCATCGAACGACCCGAATTGGTGACCGAGCTCCTGGCCCGGGCACTGCAAGCCTCACTCACAGGTAGCCTGCAATGAACGATATGGATGCCTCGAAGGAAAACCAGGACAAGTACATTGTCCCCGGCCTGGAGCGCGGCCTGTTGCTGCTGTGCGAATTCAGCCGGCAGAACCGCACCCTGACCGCACCGGAACTTGCGCGGCGCCTGTCACTGCCACGCTCGACCATCTTCCGCCTGCTGACCACCCTGGAAACCATGGGCTTCGTCAACCGCAGCGGCAACGAGTACCGCCTGGGCATGTCGGTGCTGCGCCTGGGCTTCGAATACCTGGCCTCGCTGGAGTTGACCGAACTCGGCCAACCGCTGCTGGCGCGGCTGTGCGACCACCTCAACTACCCGAGCAACCTGGTGGTCCGTGACGGTCGCTCGATCGTGTACGTGGCCAAGGTCTCGCCGCCCTCGGTGTTCTCCAGCGCTGTCACCGT
The DNA here is from genome assembly GCF_005080685.1 of Pseudomonas putida. Classification (NCBI taxonomy): domain Bacteria; kingdom Pseudomonadati; phylum Pseudomonadota; class Gammaproteobacteria; order Pseudomonadales; family Pseudomonadaceae; genus Pseudomonas; species Pseudomonas putida. The sequence goes on from NZ_CP039371.1 coordinate 4,899,062, forward strand.
CGGTACCCGCCTGCCCGCCCACGCCACCGTGCTTGGCCGGGTGCTGCTGGCCGACCTGAGCCTGGCCGAACTGCGCGAGCTGTACCCCGAGGAGCACCTGGAGCAGTACTCGCCAAGCACGCCGAAAACCGTGCTGGAACTGTTCGACCTAGTCCAGGCCGATCGCCTGCGCGGTTATGTCAATGGCGAAGGTTTCTTCGAGTCGACCATCTCCACGGTCGCAGCGCCGGTTCGCGACGCCAGTGGCCGGGTGACTGCCGCCCTCGGCCTGACCATTCCCACCGTGCAGATCGGCCACGTCAACTTCGACAACCTGCTGGGCCAGGTACGCAGCAGCGCCGACGAACTGTCGCGGTTGCTCGACTACCGCCCAGGCTCGGGCCGCGTTACCGCGCTGATGAGGGATTGAGATGAATCTCTATTCACTGCATGACAGCACCGCCATCGTCACCGGTGGCTCCTCCGGCATCGGCCTGGCGTGCGTCGAATCGCTGCTCGAAGCCGGCGCCCGGGTGGCCTTCTGCGGGCGCAACGGCGAACGCCTGCGCAGCGCCGAAGCCAGCCTGCGCGAACGCTTCCCCCATGCGCGCCTGCTGGCACAGGTGTGTGACGTACTCGATGCCGAGGCGGTGCGCGCCTTCGCCGCGGCCAGCGAAGCCGAACTCGGCCCGGCACGGGTGCTGATCAACAACGCCGGCCAAGGCCGCGTGTCGACCTTTGCCGACACCACCGACGCCGCCTGGCAGGACGAGCTGCAACTGAAGTTCTTCTCGGTGATCAATCCGGTGCGGGCCTTCATGAACCAGCTGCAAGGCGAGGCCGGCGCGTCGATCGTCTGCGTCAACTCGCTACTGGCCAGCCAGCCCGAGCCGCACATGGTGGCGACCTCGGCGGCTCGGGCCGGGCTGAAGAACCTGGTGCGCTCGATGGCTTTCGAGTTCGCCGAACAGGACATCCGGGTCAACGGCATCCTCATCGGCCTGGTCGAGTCCGGCCAATGGCGCCGCCGTTTCGAAGCCCGTGACGAGCGGGCCCTGGACTGGCGGCAATGGACCGCGCAACTGGCCCGCCGCAAGCAAATTCCCCTTGGCCGCCTGGGCCTGCCGAAAGAGGCCGCCCAAGCCATCTTGTTCCTCGCTTCGCCGCTGTCGTCCTACACCACCGGCAGTCATATCGATGTTTCTGGAGGCCTGTCCCGCCATGCGTAACGAAAACACTGTCACCGTGGGCGCGGTCATCACCGCGTTTCTCGAGCAATGCGAGGTCAAGGCCGCATTCGGCGTGATCTCCATCCACAACATGCCGATCCTCGACGCCTTTGCCGTGCGCGGCAACATCCGCTTCGTCATGGCCCGCGGCGAAGCCGGCGCCACCAACATGGCCGACGCCTATGCCCGCAGCGTCGGCGGCCTGGGCGTGTGCCTGACCTCCACCGGCACTGCCGCCGGCAACGCCGCCGGTGCCATGGTCGAAGCGCTGACCGCCGGCACGCCGCTGCTGCATATCACCGGCCAGATCGAAACGCCTTACCTGGACCAGGAGTTCGCCTACATCCACGAAGCACGCGATCAACTGACCATGCTCAAGGCCGTGTCCAAGGCCGCGTTCCGGGTGCGCAGCGTCGAGACCGCGCTGAGCACCATCAAACTTGCCGTGCAGACCGCCCTGACCGCGCCGACCGGCCCGGTCAGCGTGGAAATCCCGATCGATATCCAGTCCACCTTCGTGCCCATGCCCGCCGACCTCACGCCGCTGCCGGTACCGGTCGCGGTGCCTGCACCGGAGGCGTTGGAGCAACTGGTCGCGCGCATGCTCAAAGCCAAGCGCCCGCTGCTGTGGCTCGGCGGCGGCGCGCGGCATGCCGGCAAGGCGGTCAAGCGCTTGCTGGACATGGGCGTGGGGGTCATCACCTCGACCCAGGGCCGCGGCGTGGTCAACGAAGACGACGAACGCTGCCTGGGCGCGTTTTCGCAAAATCGCCTGGTGGAAAACTTCATGCAGAGCTGCGACGCCCTGCTGATCGCAGGTTCGCGCCTGCGGAGCAACGAAACCTTCAAGTACGCCTTGAAACTGCCGGAAAACACCCTGCGCATCGACGCCAACCCGGCCATCGAAGGCCGCAGCTACTCCAGCGACCTGTTCGTCTGTGGCGATGCCGCGCTGACCCTCGACGCCCTCGCCGACCGCCTCGAAGGCCGCCTGCAGACCGACCCGCAGTTCCTTGTCGAACTCAAGGACGTGCGCAACAAGGCCCGCGCCGCGCTGATCGCCGACCTCGGCCCGTATGCCGCGATGGTCGAGCAACTGCAAGGCCAGACTGGGCGCAACTTCACCTGGGTACGCGACGTGACCCTGTCCAACAGCATCTGGGGCAACCGTCTGCTCGACCTGTACCACCCGCAAGCCGGGGTACATGCCCTGGGCGGCGGCATCGGCCAGGGCCTGGCGATGGGTATCGGTGCCGGCATCGCCGCTGCCGAATACGACCCACAGCGCAAGGTGTTCGCCCTCGCCGGCGATGGCGGCTTCATCCTCAACCTAGGTGAGCTGGCGACCCTGGTGCAGGAAAAGGCCAACGTTGTGATCCTGCTGATGAACGACCAGCGCTACGGGGTGATCCGCAACATCCAGGACGCTATCTATGGCGCCCGCCACGCCTACGTCGAGCTGCACACGCCGGACTACACCCAACTGGCCGAGTCCATGGGCATTCGCCATCGCCTGGTACGCGACCTCAAGGACTTCGGCGGCGTCCTGCAAGACGCCCTCGGCCAACCTGGGCCGTTCCTGCTGGAGGTGGACATGCTTGCGGTAGGCAACTTCGCCACCCAGTTCGCCGGCCCGCCCAACAGCGAGACCAAGGCCCAGAAGGCCACTGCCTGAGGAACGCGCCATGCTGCATATCACCATGATCGGCTGTGGCGCCATCGGCGTCGGCGTGCTGGAGCTGCTGGAGGCCGATCCGCAGTTGTGCGTCGATTCCGTGATCGCCTCGGCAGGTTCGGCAGAGCTGGTACGCCAGCGCCTGGCCAGCTTCAAACGCCCGCCTCAGGTGCTGACGGCGCTGCCTGCCGACGCGCACCCCGACCTGCTGGTCGAGTGCGCAGGCCACCGCGCCATCGAGGAGCACGTCTTGCCGGCCCTGGAGCGCGGTATCGCCTGCCTGGTCGTCTCGGTGGGGGCGCTGTCGGAGCCCGGCCTGGTGGAACGCCTGGAGGCTGCCGCCGAACGTGGCAATACCCGGATCGAACTGCTGCCGGGTGCCATTGGCGGTATCGATGCCCTGTCGGCCGCCAAGGTCGGTGGCCTGGATGCCGTCAGCTACACCGGCCGCAAGCCGGCCAAGGCCTGGAAGAACACGCCCGGTGAGCAGGCCTGTGACCTGGACAGCATCAGCGAAGCCACGGTGATCTTCCAGGGCAGCGCCCGCGAGGCTGCCCGCCTTTATCCAAAGAATGCCAACGTCGCGGCCACCCTGTCGCTGGCAGGCCTGGGCCTGGACCGCACGCAGGTGACCCTGATCGCCGACCCGCTGAGCGAGGAAAACGTGCACCAGGTCCAGGCCCGTGGCGCCTTCGGCGGTTTCGAGATGAGCCTGCGCGGCAAGCCTCTACAGGCCAACCCGAAGACCTCGGCGCTGACCGTGTACAGCGTGGTCCGCGCCCTGGGCAACCACGCCCATGCCATTTCCATCTAGGGGATTGCCCATGACACTGGAACAAAGCTTACCCATCTGCATCGCCGGCACCTGGCGCCAGGGCGGTGGCGAGCGCTACGCCACCTGCTACCCGGCCACGGGCGAGCCGGTGGCCTGGCTCAACGCTGCCAGCCTGGACGACGTCGAAGCCGCGGTGCAGGGTGCCCACCAGGCCTTCCTGCACAGCGGCTGGGCGCAGCGCAAGCCGCATGAACGCGCCGCCGTGCTGCTGCGCATCGCTGCGCTGATCCGCGAGCGCGCCGAGGAACTGGCGCAGTTGCAACGCCAGGACAATGGCAAGCCGATCGCCGAGACCCGCGCCCTGGTGGCCAGCGCCGCCGGCACCTTCCAGTTTTTCGCCGCAGCCTGCGAAACATTGGAAGAAACCATCACCCCATCGCGTGGCGACTTCCTCAGCATGAGCGTGTACGAGCCGATGGGCGTGGTCGCGGCGATCACGCCATGGAACTCGCCGATCGCCAGCGAAGCGCAAAAGGTCGCGCCGGCCCTGGCTGCCGGCAACGCCGTGGTGATCAAGCCTGCAGAAATCACGCCGCTGCTGGCCCTGCAACTGGCGCGCATCTGCGACGATGCCGGCCTGCCCAAGGGGCTGGTCAGCGTGCTGCCGGGCAAGGGCTCGCTGCTCGGCGACGCACTGACCCGCCACCCGCTGGTCAAGCGCGTGTCGTTCACCGGCGGCACCCGCACCGGCAAGCACATCGCCCATATCGCCGCCGACAAGATGATGCCGGTGTCGCTGGAGTTGGGCGGCAAGTCGCCGACCATCGTGCTCGACGATGCCGACCTCGACCATGCCGTGGCCGGGGTGCTGTACGGCATCTTCAGCTCGTCCGGCGAAGCCTGTATCGCAGGTTCCCGGTTGTTCGTCGCCCGCGCGCTGTACGAGCCGTTCATGGCCCGCCTGAGCGCCGCCGCCGCGCAACTGCGGGTGGGCGACCCGGCCGACGAACGCACGCAGATGGGCCCGCTGATCAGCGCCGCGCACCGCGAGTCGGTGGAGCGCTACGTAGCCCTGGGCCTGGCCGAAGGCGGCCGCCTGCGCCTGGGCGGCGAGCGCCCGCGTGGCGGGATGTTCGACCATGGCTACTTCTACCCACCGACCATTCTCGAAGGCCTGGGTAACCAGCAGCAGGTGTGCCAGGAAGAGATCTTCGGCCCGGTGCTGGTGGCCATGCCTTTCGACAGCGAGCAAGCACTGATCGAGCAGGCCAACGACAGCCTGTACGCACTGGCCGCCGGTATCTGGAGCCGCGACTACAAGCGCGCCTGGGCGCTGGGGCGCAAGCTCCAGGCCGGCACGGTCTGGGTCAACACCTACAAGCAGTTTTCCATCTCGACGCCCTTCGGCGGCTGGCGTGACAGCGGCCTGGGCCGCGAAAAAGGCCGCCTGGGCATCCTGCAGTACATGGAACAGAAAAGCCTCTACTGGGGCATGAACGAACAACCGCTGGCCTGGGCCGGCGTGGAGGCAGGGCAATGAGCGTACTGGGCATCGACGAAGTCACCTATGGGGTCGAAGACCTGGCCACCTGTGCGCGCTTCTTCGGCGATTGGGGCCTGACCCTGGTCAGCGAAGCACCCGACGAGGTCGTCTTCGAAACCCTCAATGGCTGCCGCGTAGTGCTGGCCGCCATCGACAAACCGGGGCTACCAGCGGCCATCGAGCCCGGCTCGACGGTACGCGAAGTCGTCTGGGGCGTAGCCAGCCAGGCCGACCTTGCGCTGTACAGCCAGCGCATCGCCAACGACCCAGGCTTCGTCGAAGGCAATGGCCGGGTCGGCTGCACCGACCCCAACGGCCTGGCGATCCGCTTGCAGGTCACCCGCAAGCGGCCACTGGAGCTCGAGTGCAGCGGCCACAACACCTGGCAGACCAAGGGCCGGATCAACAAACCGGCACCCGTCTACGAGCGCGCCACGCCCATCGAAGTGGGCCACGTGGTGTTCTTCGTCAAGGACGTCAACGCCTGCGAAGCGTTCTACCACGAGCGCTTCGGCTTCCAGGCCTCGGACCGCTACCCCAACCGCGGCGCGTTCCTGCGCACCGCCGAGGAAGGCGGCCACCACGACCTGTTCATGCTGCAACTGCCGGCTCCGCGTGCCGGGCTGAACCACGTCGCCTTCACCGTGCGCGACCTGCACGAGGTGTTCGGCGGTGGCATGCACATCTCGCGCTGCGGCTGGGCCACCGAAATCGGCCCGGGCCGCCACCCGGTGTCCTCGGCATTCTTCTGGTACTTCAAGAACCCGGCCGGCGCACTGGTGGAGTACTACGCCGACGAAGACCAACTGACCGGCGAGTGGCAACCCCGCGAATTCGAACCCGGGCCGACCGTCTTCGCCGAATGGGCGATTGCCGGCGGCATCGATGGCAATACCCGGCGCCAGCAGCATGTCGAGGCGCCACAAGGCAAGTTCCTCACCGACAAACCAAAGAACAACTGAGGGCCATCCCATGAGCGACACCGAGGTTTACCTGCAACCCCATCAGGCGCGCAAACGCCCCAACACGCCGTTCGAGGACCTGCTCGGCGATTCCATCGAGCGCGCCTACGGCAGCGGCGTGAGCGAATTGAGCGAGCTGCTCGCCCACCTCGACCTGGCCGGCCCGCCCTGCCCGCTGACCAGCGGCGAGTGGACCGAAGACGCATTCAAAACCCTGATGGCACGGCTGGGCGAATGACCCGCTGGAGGTAGAACACGATGAACATGCAAATATCCGTGGACCCTGTTGAGCAACACCTGGCCAATGGCCTCAAAGACCTCTGGTTCCCCGTGCTGCCGTCGGAGCTGTTGACCGACCGGCCACGCTCGATCCGTCGCCTGGGCTACAAGATCGCCCTGTGGCGCGACAACGATGGCCGCGTCCACGCCCTCGAGGACCACTGCCCGCACCGAGGTGCGCCGCTGTCCCAGGGGCCGGTATTGGGTGACCGCCTGCAATGCCCTTATCACGGCATCGAAGTGCGCTGCGATGGCACCGTGACCAAGGTCCCCGGCAGCCCAGGCTGCAAGCTCGAAGGCAGCCGCCCGACGCGGATGTTCCATGCCCGCGAAGCCGCAGGGGCGATCTTCCTGTTCAACGCCACCGACCCGCACATTGCCGAACCGCCGGAGCTGGTGCTGCCTGAGGAGCTGACCTCGCCCGAGTGGAGCCACTTCCTCTGCTACACCGAGTGGAAGGGCGATTACCGCTACGTGCTGGACAACGTCATGGACCCGATGCACGGCACCTACCTGCACAAGATGTCGCACTCGATGAGCGAGGGCGAGGCGACCGCCAAGTTCGTCACCCGCGACACCGAGCAGGGTTTCTTCTTCGAGAAGGAAGGCCAGCGCGGGGTGAACTTCGACTGGACCGAATTCTTCGACAACGGCTGCCATTGGCTGCGCCTGGAAATCCCCTACCCGAAAACCGGCGGTCCAGGCGGCAACTTCACCATCATCGGCAGCTATACCCCGAGCAGCCGCGCCCTGTCGGCGGTGTTCCACTGGCGTGCACGGCCGCTCACCGGCTGGCAACGCGACACCTGGCGGTTCCTCTACAAGAACCGCCTGGAAGCACGTCACTGGGCGGTGCTGGAACAGGACCGGGTGCTGCTGGAGTTCATGGAGTTCGACGCCAACCAACGCGAGAACCTCTACCAGCACGACCTGGGCGTGGTGCGCCTGCGCCGCTTCCTCAAGGGAAAGGCCAAGGAGCAGTTGGCCCTGATCGAAGCGAAACAACTGGCCTGAGGTGCACGATGTCCAATTCCTCCGTTATCAGCGCCCTGGTGCATACCCTGCGCTACGAGGCCGATGGCATCATCAGCGTCGAGCTGCGCCCGTGGGGCGATACCGTGTTCGCGCCGTTCGAGGCGGGCGCGCATATCGACCTGCACCTGCCCAACGGCCTGGTGCGCAGCTACTCGTTGCTCAATGCGCCCAGCGAACAGGGGCGCTACGTGGTCGGCATCCTGCGTGACCGCGCCAGCCGCGGCGGCTCGCGCTATGTGCACGAGCAGTTGCGGGTGGGCATGGAGCTGAGGATTTCCCAGCCTCGCAACAACTTCGCCCTCGACACCCACGCCAGTCATAGCGTGCTGGTGGCCGGCGGGATTGGCATCACGCCGATCTTCTGCATGTTCAACCGGCTGCTGGCGCTGGGTCGCTCGGCCGAGCTGATCTACTGCGCGCGCTCGCGGCGGGAGGCGGCGTTGCTGGAGCCGCTCGCCGCGCACGGGGCGAAGGTGATCTACCACTTCAACGATGAGAAAGACGGGTTCCCGGACCTGGCCAAGTATCTGGCGGGGCGCTCGGTCGATAGCCACTTCTACTGTTGCGGGCCGACACCGATGCTCGACGCGTTCGAGCAGACGTGCGAGCAACTGGGCTATGCCCATGCGCATATCGAGCGCTTCAGCGCGGTGGAAGTGGAGGCTTCGCAGGATGCCCAGGCGAGCTATAGCGTCGAGCTGAGCAAGTCGGGCAAGACGCTTAGCGTCGAGCCTGGGTTGAACCTGCTGGACGTGCTGCTCGAGGCGGGTTGCGACATCGACTACAGCTGCCGCGAGGGCGTCTGCGGTTCGTGCGAGACGCGTGTGCTCGAAGGCGACATCGATCACCGCGACGGAGTACTGACCAAGGCCGAGCGCGCGGCCAATGGCTCGATGATGGTGTGTGTGTCCGGGTGCAAGAGCAAGCGCCTGGTGCTCGACCTTTGAATCGGTGCCGGCCCCTTCGCGGGACAAGCCCGCTCCCACAGGTTAGTCACGATAGCTGATACCTGTGCTGTACCTGTGGGAGCGGGCTTGTCCCGCGAAGAGGCCAGCACATCCACCCCACAACCAAAATAACAAACCCCAGTCTTTCGCTTTCCACAGCCACTCCCGCTCAACACCCCCGCCCAGGGGTGAGGGATGGCTGTTGCCTGCGAAAACTGCTCCAACCTTGCAGGGCACAGCATGAAACGATTTGTGATTTCCCTTGGTATGGTTTTAGGCAGTTGCACCACCTTCGCATCCGAGCCCGGCCCCGCCGCCCCGGACCAGCCGCCGACGGCCCGCAAGCCGTTCCCGCACATCGCCTGGCGTAGCGACGACGGCCAGAGCAGCCTGGACATCGGCGGCGCGCTGCGGGTCAACTACCGCGACGAGCACTGGGACACCACCGAGAACAACGGCCGCTTCCTCTTCGATACCTTCCGCCTCGACGTCCAGGCCACGCACCGGCAGTTCTACAGCGATGTCGGCTACTGGTTCCAGGACGACGGCAAGCGCTCCATCGACCGCGGCTTCGTCGGCTATCGCTTCGACGAACGCTCCAACCTGCAACTGGGCGCCCCGTTCAAACCGTTCGGCCTGGAGCCCTACCCACAGTTCGGCTGGAGCTATCACATCCCGTTCTTCATGGGCTATGGCGTCAGCGCCGGCACGGGCCTGAAATACAGCTACAAGGACAGCGCCTGGGACCTGCAACTGGGCTATTTCCCACGCATGCTGCCGACAGGCATCCGCTACTCACCGGAGGTCGGCCGCTACAGCGACCTGGACGACAACGCCGTGGCCTTCACCCAGTCGCGCCAGGACAACGAAAAGCGCCACCAGGTCAACGCCCGGGTCGCCCGCACCTTTACCGGCGAAGGCTGGAAAACCGAAATCGGCGCCTCGCTGGCGGCCGCCGACCTGTACAACGCCACCACCCATGACGATGGCGACTACTGGGCTGGCGGCATCCATGCGCTGCTGAGCAGCGGCCCGTGGACCGTGACCGGCCAGGCCATCCGCTATGAATACGATCCGAAGAACCCGGCAGGCGTGAGCGACGACGCCGTGCTGATGGGCGGCAACGGCCTGACCCCGGCCTACCTGATCGCCTCGAAGGCCACCATCGCCGCGCTCAACGTCGGCTACGACATCTACACCCCACGCCTGGGGCAGTTGAAGAAGGTCAAGTTGTACACCGACTACAGCCGCATGATGAAGGACAAGAGCGGCTGGGACGATTCGCAGATGTTCACGGTGGGCGCGCAGTTCCTGGCGATGCCGATCATGGCCTGGATCGACCTGACCTGGGCACGCAATGCCAACCCGTTTGGCGGCGCGCAGAACGGTACCGGGTGGACCAGTACCAATTCGGTGGGGAGCAACGACTGGTACTACCGGACCAATATCAACATCGGCTACTACTTCTGAGAAGCGGGCCGATCCATAAGGCCTCATCGCCGGCAAGCCGGCTCCTACACGGATGGCATCGCGCACTTTCGTAGGAGCCGGCTTGCCGGCGATGGGGCCGCTACAGACAACCACGGCAAAGCCGACTACGATAGCCCGCCCCAACAGCCGAACTGCGAACATGCCCTGCGACCACAAGATCGTCCTCTGGCGCCTGCAACAAGACGCCCAGGGCTACCCGCCCGCCTCGGTCGAAGGCCTGTGGGCCAAGCACACCGAAGCCGGTTTTCAGGTCGACAGCATCCCGTTCTATGCCTATGGCATCGCTCCCGGCGACACCATCGAGGTGTTCGAGGACGATGAGCAGTTGTGGTTCGAAAGCCTGCGCTGCAGTGGCGGAGCCTCGGTGTTCCGGATCCTGGTCAAGGCCCCCCACACCCTCGACCAGGTGCGTGCGGCCATCGAAGAGTTCGGCTGCCCCTGCCAGGCAGAGCCTGCGGTGAAGATGCTTGCCGTCGAGGTCCCGCCGTCGCGCACCCTCGATACCCTGCTCTACTACCTCCTGACCCAGCGCGAAGCGGGCAGCCTGGACTTCGAGGAAGGCGTGTTGCGCCACGCCATCCCCGAAGAGTTCCACTAGGGCCTCAAGCCTCGGCCAGCCGCGCCGCAGGCTTGCGGAACACGAACAACAAGCCGACCACGATCAGGCCCATCCCCAGCAGGCTGAGCGGTGCCAGCCGGTTGCCGAAGATCAGCAGGTCCATCACTGCGGTCACCGCCGGCACCAGGTAGAACAGGCTGGTGACGTTGACCAGGTTGCCCCGAGCGATCAGCCGATACAGCAGCAGGGTCGCCAGCAGCGAGACCACCAGCCCCATCCACAGCAGCGCGGCGACGAAGCTCCCGCTCCACTCGACGTGCAAGGGTTGCAGCGGTGCGAACAGCGCGCACATGGCGAACCCTGCCAGGTACTGCAACGGCAAGGTGCCCATGGGATTGTCGGTGATGCGTTTCTGCAGGATCGAGCCGAAGGTCATGCTGGCCAGCGCCAGCAGGGCGAACAGCATGCCGAGCAGCGACACGCCGCCAAGGTTGATGCCCTGGTAGACCACCATCACCAACCCGCCGAGCCCCAGCCCCAGCCCGAACAGACGGCTCCAGGAGCGCTGGCGCTCCATCAGCACCACGGTGAGGATCGGTTGCACGCCCATCACCGTGGCCATCACCCCAGGGGTGACATGGGTGTCGAGCGCCAGCAGGTAGAAGATCTGATACGCGCCAAGCAGCACGCAACCGGTACCCAGGGCCCGCAGTACCGCGCCGCGGCTACGCGGCCAGCGCAGGCCGAGCAGCGGGCCGATCAGCAACAGCCCGGTCAGTGCCAGCGCCGAACGCAGCAGCAGGAAGGCGAAGGGGCTGGCCTGGGCAAGGCCAAGTTTGGAGACGATCGCCCCGCTGCTCCACAGCAGGACGAACAGGCTGGTCGTGGCCGCCGAGGCCACGGATGCTTTGTTGAAGACAGACATGTATTGCCACCTGGTATTAGGCGAATGAGCCAAACGGCGGGCGCAAGCTTCAGCGAGGGAAGGTGCCGACCGTATTCAGTAGGTTTTGCGTAGGTGGAAGGATGCGGCGTGACGCCGATCAGCCCAGCACGACCACGCAAGGAGGCGGAGCTACGCCGCCTACGACGCCACTGACAGGTGGTGGGTAGTGACTGATCATGACCGGCTGCTGACTGCCACGCACGACCATGCCCGCAACTGGCGCGAGGGCAAAGCTTGTGGTGGAAGGAGTGGCGGGCATGATGGAGGACTTTGCAGAGGGAAGTGGTTTGGAATATAGCGGTGAATCTGGGGTTGGGCAATAGCCAGCCTTTGCGCTGCCTGACCGGCCTCTTCGCGGGTAAACCCGCTCCTACAGGTACTGTGGGGTACCTGTAGGAGCGGGTTTACCCGCGAAGAGGCCGGTACTGCAATCAGAACAACCAGCGATACAACAGGAATGCGACCACCACCGCCAGCACCGGCCGCAGAATGCGGTAGGCCTTCGGATTGGCACGCTTGAACTGCTTCACGCGGGTGCTGATCTTGTTGCTGAAGCGCTTGCTCCAGGCGTACGCCTGGTTGATCCCGCCCACGCGCTCGTCATCGGTGTTCTGCGGCGCGGTGGCGCGGCCGAGGAAGGCACTGACCTTGCGGTTGATGCGGGTCATCAACGGACTGCTCAGCGGGCGCTCGATGTCGCAGAACAGGATCACCCGGGTCACGTCGGTTTCGTTCTTCACCCAATGCACGAAGGTTTCGTCGAACATCACATCCTCGCCATCACGCCAGGCGTAGGGCTGACCATCGACGTAGATGCGGCAAGCGTCGGAGTTCGGCGTCGACAGGCCCAGGTGATAACGCAGGGAGCCGGCGAACGGGTCGCGGTGCGGGTTGAGATGGCTGCCGCCAGGCAGCAGGGCGAACATCGCGCCCTTGACGTTGGGGATGCTGCTGACCAGTTCGACGGTTTTCGGGCACAGCGCCTCGGCCGAGGGCAGCGGTTTGTCGTACCACTTCAGGTAGAAGCGCTTCCAGCCCTTCTTGAAGAAGGAGCCGAAGCCCGCATCGTTGTCCTTCTCCGCCGCACGGATGTACCCCTCGTCGAACAGGCGCATGGCCTCCTCGCGGATCACCTGCCAGTTGTCCTTGAGCACGTCCAGCTCGGGAAAGCGCTGACGGTCCAGGTAGGGCTTGGACGGTACGCCAGAAAACAGGTACATCAGGCTGTTATAAGGGGCGAACAGCGCCGAATGGTTGACGAACTGGCGCAATACCGGCAGGCGCGCCTTGCCACGCAGGTGCACGAACAGCACACTGGCGAAGAACACCAGCAGGACACCCGCCTTGGCGAGGAAGGAAAAGGTCATGCAACACTCCTTGGAAAGGAAACAGGCCAGCGCCGCCTGCTTCCAGAAAAATCATCCGGCCATCATAAACCCATCCCGCCCCGGTAAAAACAACCTGGGCGGGATCTCACTGATGAAGATTTTGCAATGAACCAGGCCGCCGAATGTTGCGCCGGATCAGCGGCAGGGCTGTTTACTGCTGGTTCTCCTGCTCGCTGAACAGGTCACTGAAGAGCATGCTCGACAGGTAGCGCTCACCGGAGTCGGGCAGGATTACGACGATGGTCTTACCTTGCATCTCGGGTTTTTCGGCCAGACGCACCGCCGCTGCCATTGCCGCGCCACAGGAAATCCCGCAGAGGATGCCCTCCTCCTGCATCAGCCGGATGGCCATGGCCTTGGCCTCGTCATCGGTTACCGTCGCCACCTGGTCGACGATCGACAGGTCAAGGTTTTTCGGGATGAAACCGGCACCGATGCCCTGGATCTTGTGCGGGCTGGGGGTCAGTTCCTGGCCGGCCAACGTCTGGGTGATCAGTGGCGAGCTCACCGGCTCCACCGCCACCGACAGGATCGGCTTGCCCTGGGTGTGCTTGATGTAGCGCGACACACCGGTGATGGTGCCGCCAGTGCCCACGCCCGCCACCAGCACATCGACCGCGCCGTCGGTGTCGTTCCAGATTTCCGGGCCGGTGGTCTGCTCGTGGATGGCCGGGTTGGCCGGGTTTTCGAACTGGCCCGGCAGGAAGTACTGCGCAGGGTCCGAGGCAACGATCTCGTTGGCCTTCTCGATGGCGCCTTTCATGCCCTTGGCCGGCTCGGTCAGCACCAGTTCGGCGCCCAGTGCCTTGAGCACCTTGCGTCGTTCCAGGCTCATCGAGGCCGGCATGGTCAGCATCAGCTTGTAGCCGCGTGCGGCCGCGACGAAGGCCAGGCCGATGCCAGTGTTGCCCGAGGTCGGCTCGACGATGGTCATGCCCGGCTTGAGCCTGCCGCTGCTTTCTGCGTCCCAGACCATGTTCGCGCCGATCCGGCATTTGACCGAATAGCCGGGGTTGCGCCCCTCGATCTTGGCCAGGATGGTCACCCCACGCGGGGCGATGCGGTTGATCTGCACCAGCGGGGTGTTGCCGATGGAATGGGCGTTGTCTGCGTAGATACGGCTCATGGCAGGGTCCTTGAACATGAGAAGAAGCAGGGGGAAGACTTCAAGGGTAAGCCCGCCCCCTCACCCCGTAAAGCCCCGTGAAGCCCGTTCGAACTCAGCCGAACGGGCCGTGGTCAACCGCTCAACCCGTCGTGGAGATGCTCCGATGAAAGCTCGTTATCGCTGGCCACTCGTCGGCCTGGCCAGCCTGATCGTGCTGCTGGTGGCCCTGCACCTGGCACTGCCCTACCTGGTGCGCGACTACCTGAACGACAAGCTGGCCGACATGGGCGAGTACCGTGGCCAGGTGGCCGATGTCGACCTGGCCTGGTGGCGCGGCGCCTACCAGATCAACGGCCTGCAGATCGTCAAGACCACCGGCAAGGTGCCGGTGCCGCTGCTCGACGCGCCGTTGATCGACCTGTCGGTAAGCTGGCACGCCCTGTGGTACGACAAGGCCGTGGTCGCCGAAGTGACCTTCGTGCACCCCGAGCTGAACTTCGTCGATGGCGGCAGCAAGCAGGCTTCGCAGACCGGTCAGGGCACCGACTGGCGCCAGCAGCTGGAAAAACTGCTGCCCATCACCCTCAACGAAGTGCGCATCGATGACGGCACCCTGACCTTTCGCAACTTCAACTCCAAGCCGCCGGTCGACCTCAAGGCCACCCAACTGCAGGCGAGCATCCGCAACCTGACCAACGTGCGCGACGAAAAGGGCCGGCGCGACGCCAGCTTCGAAGCAACTGCCCTGTTGTTGGGCGACGCCAAGGTCGAGAGCCGCGCGACCTTCGACCCGTTCAGCGACTTCGACGACTTCGAGTTCCGCCTGCGCGCCACCGGCATCGAGCTGCGCCGGCTCAACGACTTCGCCAGCGCCTACGGCAAGTTCGACTTCAACGCAGGGCACGGTGACGTGGTGATCGAGGCCCAGGCCGAAAAGGGCCGGCTCAGCGGTTACATCAAGCCGTTGCTGCGCGATGTCGACGTGTTCGACTGGCAGCAGGACGTGAAGGAAAAGGACAAGGGTTTCTTCCGCTCGGTGTGGGAAGCGCTGGTGGGTGCGACCGAAACGGTGCTGAAAAACCAGCCGAAGAACCAGTTCGCCACCCGGGTGGAACTCAGTGGCAGTGTGCGCAAGCAGGATATCAGTGCCTTCGAGGCGTTCTTGCAGATATTGCGCAACGGCTTCATCCAGGCGTTCAACGCACGCTATGAGCAGCCAGCGCCGGATGCCGATTAGACCCGCGTGACCCGGTATTCAGGGTCTGAATGCCGGGTCTGCGTTTTCAGCCGTCAAACCCCGCGTTATAGTCGGGGGCAAATCAACAAATAAGTTGTCTGTTCTGACCCTTTCGCGGGACAAGCCCGCTCCCACAGCTTTCACCTCGGATTTCTGGAACGGTGATAGACCTGTGGGAGCGGGCTTGTCCCGCGAAAGGGCCGGCCCAGACACTCCGCAGAGGAACCTCCCCATGAAGTTCGAAGGCACCCGCGACTACGTCGCCACAGACGATCTGAAACTGGCGGTCAACGCGGCCATCACCCTCGAACGCCCGCTGCTGGTCAAGGGCGAGCCAGGCACCGGCAAGACCATGCTCGCCGAACAGCTCGCCGCCTCCTTCGGCGCCCGCCTGATCACCTGGCACATCAAGTCCACCACCAAGGCCCACCAGGGCCTGTACGAATACGATGCGGTGAGCCGCCTGCGCGACTCGCAACTGGGCGTGGACAAAGTCCACGACGTGCGCAACTACCTGAAGAAGGGCAAGCTGTGGGAAGCCTTCGAGGCCGACGAGCGGGTCATCCTGCTGATCGACGAAATCGACAAAGCCGACATCGAGTTCCCCAACGACCTGTTGCAGGAACTCGACAAGATGGAGTTCTACGTCTACGAGATCGACGAGACCATCAAGGCCAAGCAGCGCCCGATCATCATCATCACCTCCAACAACGAAAAAGAGCTGCCCGACGCCTTCTTGCGCCGCTGTTTCTTCCACTACATCGCCTTCCCCGACCGCGAGACCCTGCAGCGCATCGTCGACGTGCACTACCCGAACATCAGCGAATCGCTGGTCAGCGAGGCTCTGGACGTGTTCTTCGACGTGCGCAAGGTGCCGGGCCTGAAGAAAAAGCCCTCCACCTCCGAGCTGGTCGACTGGCTCAAGCTGCTGATGGCCGACAACATCGGCGAAGCCGTGTTGCGTGAACGCGATCCGACCAAGGCCATCCCGCCGCTGGCTGGCGCCCTGGTCAAGAACGAGCAGGACGTGCAACTGCTCGAGCGCCTGGCCTTCATGAGCCGGCGCGGCAACCGCTGACAGGAGGCGGGCCATGCTCCTCAACCTGTTCAATGAAATGCGCGCAGCCAAGGTGCCGGTGTCGGTACGCGAGCTGCTCGACCTGCACCATGCCCTGCAAAAGCGCGTGGTGTTCGCCGACATGGACGAGTTCTACTACCTCGCCCGCGCCATCCTGGTGAAGGACGAACGCCATTTCGACAAGTTCGACCGAGCCTTCGCCGCCTACTTCAAGGGCCTGGAAAACCTTGACCGACATATCGAGGCGCTGATCCCCGACGACTGGCTGCGCAAGGAGTTCGAGCGCTCGCTGAGCGATGAGGAACGCGCCCAGATCCAATCCCTTGGCGGCTTGGACAAGCTCATCGAGGAATTCAAGAAACGCCTCGAAGAGCAGAAGGAACGCCACGCCGGCGGCAACAAGTGGATCGGCACCGGCGGTACCAGCCCGTTCGGTTCGGGCGGCTTCAACCCCGAGGGCGTGCGCGTGGGCGAGGCCGGCAAGCGCCAGGGCAAAGCCGTGAAGGTATGGGACCTGCGCGAGTACAAGAACCTCGACGACCAGGTCGAACTCGGCACGCGCAACATCAAGCTGGCGTTGCGCCGGCTGCGCAAGTTCGCCCGCGAGGGCGCCGCCGAGGAGCTGGACATCGACGGCACCATCGATCACACCGCCCGGGACGCCGGGCTGCTGAACATCCAAATGCGCCCCGAGCGGCGCAACACCGTCAAGCTGCTATTGCTGTTCGACATCGGCGGCTCGATGGACGCCCACGTGCGGGTCTGCGAAGAGCTGTTCTCGGCCTGCAAGACCGAGTTCAAGCACCTGGAGTACTACTACTTCCACAACTTCGTCTACGAGTCGGTGTGGAAGAACAACCTGCGCCGTACTTCCGAGCGCTTTTCCACCTTCGACCTGCTGCACAAGTACGGCGATGACTACAAGGTGGTGTTCGTCGGCGACGCCGCCATGGCGCCCTACGAGATCACCCAGCCCGGCGGCAGCGTCGAGCACTGGAACGAAGAGGCCGGGTATGTGTGGATGCAGCGCTTCATGGAGAAATTCAAGAAGATCATCTGGATCAACCCGTACCCGAAACAGACCTGGGAATACACCGCCTCGACCCACCTGGTGCGTGACCTGATCGAAGACAAGATGTACCCGCTGACCCTGCAGGGGTTGGAAGATGGGATGCGTTACCTGTCCAAGTGATGTCGCCGGCAAGCCGGCTCCCACAGGTACTGCGCAGCCCTTGGGGCCTGTGGTGATCCTGTAGGAGCGGGCTTGTCCCGCGAAAGGGCCGGTACAGGCATCATGAAGCTCAGCGCCAGCTTTCCTTCACCGCCCGCCGCCGCCCACCGAGCATCACCCAGCCAATCCCCAGCAACAGACTCTCGACCACCAACGCCAGCACGAATCCGGCACCGATCCCCCAGCCAATGGCCTCGGGCACCAGCAGGATCTGGTAGCTATAGCCATTGAGCGTCTCCTCGCGCAGCTGCGGGTCAGCCTGGGTCAACACATGCCAGGTACGGCTCACCCATGGGCCTTGCAGCGCCTGCCATTCATCCTCGAACAGCTGGTTGCGCAGCAACAGGCTCTCGATGCTGTTGGCATCGCTGTTGAATACCGGGTCGTCACTGGCGCGGTAATGCCGCAACAGCGCCTGCAGGTCGCCATTGAAGAAACGCTCGGCAGTCTGCTTGAAGCCATCGAGGGCTTGGCGCGACTCGAACAGGTGCGCCTCGACCCGCTGGCTGTAATCGGTGATCAGCCCCGGGACCTGGATACCGGCCAGCAGGCCGAAGGTGAACAGCAGCAACCGCAGGTAACTTCTGAACATTCAGCGTCCTTAGCTCTGGCCGTGCGCCACGCACTCCCCGTGCCGCCACAAAGCCCACTGGCCCGGTTCGTAGCGGTGCCAGATCTCGTTCTCGGTGAGCGGCTCGGTGGCAATCACCGTGACCACGTCGTTGGGAGTGGTTTGCGTATGAAAATCGACGATCAGGTCGACATCCTTCAAGCGTGCAGCACCAAACGGTGCGCGGCGGGTGATGTGCACCAGCTTGGTCGTGCAGAAGCAGAACAGCCAGTCCCCGTCGCTGAGCAGGCAGTTGAACACACCCTTGCCGCGGTAAAGCGCACAAGCTTCGACCAGTACCGGCAGCAGCTGTTCCACTTCGACAGGCTCCGGGAAGGCGGCGCGGATGCGGTTGAGCAAGTCGCAGAACGCCGCTTCGCTGTCGGTGTCGCCCACGGGCCGGTAGAACGTGGTCTGGGCCTGGAAATCGGCCAGTTGGCCGTTGTGCGCGAAGCACCAGTTGCGGCCCCACATCTCGCGCACGAAGGGGTGGGTGTTGGACAGGCACACCCGGCCGACGTTGGCCTGGCGGATGTGGCCGATGACCACCTCGCTCTTGATCGGGTAGCGCTGCACCAGGTTGGCCACCTCCGACTCGCTGCTCGCCGCCGGGTCCTGGAACAGACGCAGGCCACGGCCTTCGTAGAAGCCGATGCCCCAACCATCACGGTGCGGGCCGGTACGCCCGCCGCGCTGCATGAGGCCGGTGAAGCTGAAGACGATATCGGTGGGGACGTTGGCACTCATGCCCAGCAGTTCGCACATGGGGCTGTCTCCGCTTACAGGCGCGGCTCGACCCGGCCACCGGCAGGCGCGGCAGCGGGCGGGTCGTCGCGGTAACGGTTGCGCGGCTCGGCAGCCAGCGGGGCGTCGACCAGCACCTGGTCATCTTCCTGCGCCCGGCGCTGGGCGGCGGCCTCGACCTGGGCGCGGCGCTCGCGGGCGCGCTTTTCCAGGGGCCAGCGCAGCACCACGAACAACAGGTACAGGGCGAAGGCGATCAGGCCATACATGGCGAAATCGGACACCGCACGCCAGGCGTTGTTGCCGACCTTGAAGGCGACGTCCAGCGCGGTGATGGCGATGGCCGGGGCGAAAGCCTCCTTGACCGGATCGACGATGGTCGGCGTCAGCAGCAACACCGCGACGATCACCCGCAGCGGTTCACGCAGCCAGCGCCACATCCAGCCGGTGAGTTTGAAGCTCACCCAGAGGCAGCCCAGGGCGGCCAGGATATACAGGCCCCAGGCCAGGGTATAGTCGTTCTCGGTCATGGTGTTCGTGCAAGCCAGGCAAAGAGATGCCTATGATAAACACTTTTACGGGCGCAGGCAGTGTTTGCCTGCCCCCCGCCAACGAGATCACCGATGCCGACCAAGCCGCAGCCCCCCATCGCCCGCCAGGACCAGGCCGCCGACCCCTACGCCTGGCTGCAACGCCGCGACGCCCCCGAGGTGCTCGAATACCTGCAGGCCGAAAACGCCTACCAGGAGGCCTGCCTGGCCGACCAGGCGCCCCTGCGCGAGCAGTTGTTCGAGGAAATCAAGGGCCGCATCAAGGAAACCGACCTGTCGCTGCCCTCGCCGTGGGGGCCGTACCTCTATTACACCCGCACCACCGCTGGCGACGAGTACCCGCGCCACTACCGCTGCCCGCGCCCGGCCGACGACTCGAACACGGTCGATGAAAGCCGCGAGCAACTGCTGCTCGATCCCAATGCCCTGGCCAATGGCGGCTTCCTCGCCCTCGGTGCGTTCAACGTCAGCCCCGATCATCGCCTGCTGGCCTACAGCCTGGACACCAGCGGCGACGAGATCTACACCCTGTACGTCAAGGACCTGGCCAGCGGCGAGGTGACCACCCTGCCCTTCGACGATTGCGACGGCAGCCTGACCTGGGCCAACGACAGCCAGACGCTGTTCTTCGCCGAGCTGGACGAAACCCACCGGCCCTGGCGCCTGCGCCGCCACACCCTGGGCGAGGCAGACGCGCATGACGTGTTCGAAGAACCGGACGGCCGATTCTTCCTGCATTGCTACCGGGCAAGCTCCGAGCGCCAGTTGGTGCTGTTGCTCAACAGCAAGACCACCAGCGAAGCCTGGGTGCTCGACGCCGAAACCCCATTGGCGCCGTTCGTCTGCCTGGCGGCGCGGGTCGAAGGCCATGAGTACTTCCCCGACCACGGCCAGCTTGACGGTCAATGGCGCTGGTTCATCCGCAGCAACCAGGACGGTATCAACTTCGCGCTGTACCAGGCCCCGGCCGATCGTCCACCGACCCGCGAGCAGTGGCAGGTACTGGTCGCCCACCGCGACGAGGTGATGCTCGAAGGCCTGAGCCTGAACGCCGGGGCCCTGAGCCTGAGCCTGCGCGAAGGCGGCCTGCCGATCATCGAAGTGCGTCCCGCGGGCCTGCCGGCCTACCGGGTCGACCTGCCCGACGCGGCCTACAGCCTGTATGTGCAGGACAGCCTGGAGTTCGCCAGCACCCGCATCCGCCTGCGCTACGAAGCGCTCAACCGCCCGGCCCAGGTACGCCAACTGACCCTGGCCACGGGTGAACAGGCGGTACTCAAGCAAACCCCGGTCCTCGGCCCGTTCGATGCCGACGACTATGTCAGCGAGCGCCTGTGGGCCACCGCGGCGGACGGCACGCAGGTGCCGATCAGCCTGGTGCGCCGGCGCGAGGACGTCGGCCAGGCCGTGCCACTCTACCTGTATGGCTACGGCGCCTATGGCGAAAGCCTCGATCCGTGGTTCTCGCATGCCCGCCTGAGCCTGCTGCAGCGTGGCGTGGGCTTCGCCATCGCCCATGTGCGCGGCGGCGGCGAAATGGGCGAGGCCTGGTACCGCGCCGGCAAGCAGGAGCACAAGCACAACAGCTTCGGCGACTTCATCGCCTGCGCCGAGCACCTCATCGCCCAGGGCGTGACCCATGCCGAGCGCCTGGCCATCAGCGGCGGCAGCGCCGGCGGCCTGCTGATGGGCGCGGTGCTCAACCTGCGCCCGGAACTGTTCCGCTGCGCCATCGCCGAAGTGCCATTTGTCGACGTGCTCAATACCATGCTCGACCCAGAGCTGCCGCTGACCGTCACCGAGTACGACGAGTGGGGCAATCCGGAGGACCCGCAGGTGCATGCGCGCATCAAGGCCTACGCGCCTTACGAGAACGTCCAGGCCCAGGCCTACCCGGCCATGCTGGTGGTGGCCGGCTACAACGACAGCCGCGTGCAGTACTGGGAAGCGGCCAAGTGGGTCGCGCGCCTGCGCACCCGCAAGACCGACGACAACCTGCTGTTGCTCAAGACCGAGATGGGCGCCGGGCACGGCGGCATGAGCGGGCGCTACCAGGGCCTGCGTGACGTGGCCCTGGAATATGCATTCGTGCTCAACGAACTGGGCGTGGTGTAACGCCCGTCAGTCGTCGTCAGGGGCCGGCGCTTTCGGCGGATCCTGATGCAAGCCCGGCAGCGGCTGGTCCTTGGGCGGACCGGGCACCGGCATCGGCGGCAATAGCGGCGCGCCGGGCTGGCTGTCGTAGGCCTTGGGCGGCGTGCTTGGGGTGATCTGCGGGTACGGCGTGGGCGTCGGCGTGCCGGGCGCCCCGGGCACCGGTGTGGTAAGACGTGGCGGCGTGCTCGCGGCATAGGCCAGGGACACACCGGCTACGAGCATCGCGGCGAGGATCGCACGAAACATCAGCAACCTCCTGTCGGTAACCTTCCTACAGGCTACGCCGATATTCGCGTTTTCGCCTGTCCGCCTGCCCGGCAAGCGCGCTAGACTCAAGCCATAACCGTCATTGCCTGATTACAACGAAGGAAACACCATGAGCTCGGCCTCTACTTCCGCCGCCACCGCCCGCCTCGACCGCATCCTCGCCGACGCCAAGCGCGACAAGGAAATGGGCTACCGCGACAAGGCGCTGAAAATGTACCCGCACGTCTGCGGCCGTTGCGCCCGCGAGTTCTCCGGCAAGCGCCTGAGCGAACTGACCGTGCACCACCGTGACCACAACCACGACAACAACCCCCAGGACGGCTCCAACTGGGAGCTGCTGTGCCTGTACTGCCACGACAACGAGCACTCGCGCTATACCGACCAGCAGTACTTCAGCGAAGGCTCCACCAGCACCCCGAGCATCGCCAAGGCCACCCACAACCCGTTTGCCGGGCTGGCGGGGCTGCTGAAGAAAGACTGACCATCGATTCGCCCCCCGCTGCTACCGGGCAGCCCGTATAATCGCGCTTTTTTCCCGAAGGGCCCCGGTACGTGGCAAACAAACGATACAGCTGCATCGGCCTGTTCAACCCCAAGTCTGCGGAGAACGTCGGTTCGGTGATGCGCGCGGCGGGTTGCTACGGCGTCAACTCGGTGTTCTACACCGGCAAGCGTTATGAGCGGGCGCGTGACTTCGTCACCGACACCAAGCGAGTGCATTACGACATTCCGCTGATCGGCATCGACGACTTGCAGCGCATCATTCCCCTGGGCTGCACGCCTGTCGCGGTGGAACTGGTCGAGGGCGCCCGGCCACTGCCCGAATACACCCACCCCGACCGCGCCATCTATATCTTCGGGCCGGAGGACGGTTCGTTGAGCGAGGAAGTGCGCGGGTGGTGCGAAGAGACCATCTACATCCCCACCGAAGGTTGCATGAACTTGGCGGCGACGGTGAACGTGGTGCTGTATGACCGGCTGGCCAAGGGGCTCAATACCCGCTCAGGGCCCAAGTTCAAGTAGACGAAAAAGGCCGGCCTTGCGTTGCCTGGGCCGGCCTCTTCGCGGGACAAGCCCGCTCCCACAGGTACACCGTTGTCTTCAGGACAAAGGCGATTCTGTAGGAGCGGGCTTGTCCCGCGAAGAGGCCAGTCCAGACACCACAAGACCGGCCAGGTGCCGAACTCCGTCAGAACAGCACCGTCCAGCGATCAGATCACGAAGCGTTGATCCAGATGGTCTTCAGCTCCGTGTACTGATCATGGGCCCAGATGGACTTGTCGCGCCCACCGAAGCCGGACTCCTTGTAGCCACCGAACGGCGTCGAGGCATCGCCTTCGCCGAAGCAGTTGACCGTCACCACGCCCGCGCGGATCTCGCGCGACAGGCGCAGGGCATTGCGCAGGCTGCCGGTATAGGCCGAGGCGGCCAGGCCATAAACGGTGTCGTTGGCGATCTCGATGGCTTCATCGATGGTCTCGAAGCTGGTCACGCTCAGCACCGGGCCGAAGATTTCCTCGATGAACAGCTTGTTGTCACGGCCAACGTTGTCGACGATGGTCGGCTGCACGAACACGCCGTCCTCGGTCGCGCCACCCTGCACCACGCTGAGCTTGTGCTCGGCGGCATATTCCAGGTAGGACTTGACCTTCTCGAAGTGCGACTTGCTGACCATCGCGCCCAGGCGGTTGTCCGGGTCGAGCGGGTCGCCCAGCTTCCAGTCCTTCAGGTGCTTGGCGATCAGGCTCAGCAGTTCGTCCTTCACGTCTTTATGGACGATCAGGCGCGACGAGGCGGAGCAGTTCTCACCCATGTTCCAGAACGCACCGGCAGTGACGAACTGAGCCACTTCGTCCAAGTCTTCGCAGTCGTTCATGACCACGGCCGGGTTCTTGCCACCCAGTTCCAGGACGATGCGCTTGAGGTTGGACTCGGCAGCGTATTTCAGGAACAGGCGGCCAGTGTCGGTGGAGCCGGTGAAGCTGACCATCGGGATGTCCATGTGGCGGCCGATGGCCTCGCCCACTTCACGGCCACCGCCAGGCACCAGGTTGAACACACCCGCCGGAATGCCGGCCTCGAAGGCCAGTTCGGCCACGCGCAGGGCGCTGAGGGTGGTTTCCTTGGCGGGCTTGACCACGATCGAGCAACCGGCAGCCAGCGACGGGGCGATCTTCCAGGCCAGCATCAGCAGTGGGAAGTTCCACGGCAGCACCAGGCCGACCACGCCGATGGCTTCGCGCACCACCATGGTCACGGCAGCGTTGCCGGTCGGGGCGGTGTTGTCGTAGATCTTGTCGATCAGCTCGGCGTGCCAGCGGATGGTGTGGATGGTTTCCGGCACGTCGACGTTCTGACACTCGCTGACTGGCTTGCCGCTGTCCAGGCTTTCCAGCACGGCCAGCTCATGGGCGTTGTCTTCGAGCAGTTGGGCGAACTTCAGCAGGATGTGCTTGCGCTCACCGGGCTGCAGCTTGGACCACGAACCGTCTTCGAACACGCGCTTGGCGGCGGCCACGGCGACGTTGACGTCGTTGACGTCACAGGCGGCGACCTCGGCCAGTTGCTTGCCGGTGGCCGGGTTGGTGGTGACGAAGGTGCGACCGGAAATGGCATCGCGCAACTCTCCGTCGATGAACGCTTTGGTGCGCAGTTGCAGTTCGGCGGCGATGGCCGCGTATTGTTCCTTGCTCAGCAATTCAGCCATTTTTCCGGCCTCCCTATTTGATCTGTGCGATGGTGGCTTTCAGTTCGGTGACCACGCGCTTGAGCTCCTGCTTCTCGGCCTCATCGAGGTCGTACAGCGGCTTGCGCACACCACCGGTCTTCAGGCCGTTCAGCGCCACACCGTTCTTGATCGCCTGAACGAACTTGCCACCTTCGAGGAAGTCCATCAGCGGCATCATGGCGGCCATGATCTTGCGGCCTTTGTCGAAGTCCTTCTCGATCACACAGGCTTCATACAGGGCCACGTGCTCGCGCGGGATGAAGTTGGAGCCGGCGCAGACCCAGCTCTTGGCGCCCCAGGCGAAGAATTCCAGGGCCTGGTCGTCCCAACCGCAGGACAGCTGGATGTTCGGACGCTGGATGGCCAGGCGGTGCAGTTGGGCCATGTCACCGGAGCTTTCCTTGATGGCGACGATGTTCTTCACGTCGGCGACGGCGTCGAAGAATGCTTCGCCCATGCTCACGCTCATGCGGCCTGGGTAGTTGTAGAGCATGATCGGCAGGTCGGCGGCGGCGTCGACGGCTTTGACGTGCAGGGCGATTTCCTGCTGGGTCGGCAACGCGTACGGCGGAGTGCCCACCAACAGCGCGTCGGCCTTGATCTCCTTGGCGTGCTGGGCGAAGGCCACAGCGTCTTCGGTGCGGATACCGCCGGTACCGACGATCAGCGGCAGGCGACCGTTCAACACGTCCTTGGCCTGGGCGGCCAGCTCGACGCGCTCCTGGGCGGTGTGAGCGTAGTACTCGCCAGTGGTGCCGCCGATGATGACGCCATGGATTTTCGACTCGACCAGGTACTCGAGGACCTCGGCAAATGCCGCCTTGTCGATCGAGCCGTCCGCAGCCAGCGGAGTGATTGCCGGGGTGTAGATGCCTTCGAATTTCACGGTTGGTTCTCCAGTGCGTGGATCAGTGTTGTAAAGGCCGGAGCGGATCCGGGTTGTCATTGGGTTCAGTTCAGCGCAGCCGCTTCTTGCAGGTTGAGCGAGCGGGTTTCCGGGGCCAGGGCCACCGAGAAGGCCAGGCCGACGAAGGTCACCACGGCGGCGGCGTACATGGTGGCGCCGATGCCGTAGCTATCCAGGGCGATCGGTACCAGCCAGGTGCCGACCGCGGCACCGATGCGCGACATCGAGGTGCCCACGCCCACGGCGCCGGCACGGATTTCGGTAGGGAACAGTTCGTTGGGGTAGACCAGCTGCAATACCTGAGCGCCGCCGATGAACAACGCATAGGCACCGAACAACACCAGGATCAGCATCTCGTTGCCGTCGCTGAAGGCGCCCAGCCCCAGCAGCGCCAGCCCCGACCAGAAGAAGCTGTGCAGCAGCGTGGTGCGCCGGCCGATGCTATTGAGCAGGCGGGTGCCGATGATGCAGCCGACCACGAACAGGCAGGTGATGGCGACCGAGCCGATGGACGCCCAGTCACCCTTGAGGTGCAGCGCCGCCAGCACTTTCGGCGCGAAGGCATAGACCGCGAACACCGGGATCACCGAGCAGGTCCAGAACAGGGTGACGAACAACATGCGCTTACCGTAACCGGAGTGCAGCAGGCTCATGAAAGACAGCTTGCGGGTCTTGGGCTCCTCCGGCAGGTTACGCAGCGAGAAGTCGTTGCCATAGACCCGCTTGATCACCTGTTCGGCTTCGGCCGAGCGGCCTTTGCTGATCAGCCAGCGCGGCGACTCCGGGGTACCGATGCGCAGGGCGAACAGGATCGCCCCGATCACCGCGGCGCTGGCCAGTACCAGGCGCCAGGCGTCGTCACCACCATGACGCAGGATGGCCTCGCCGATCATGTAGGCGGCAGCGGCACCAGCGAACCACAGCACGGTCAAGGTCGCCAGGCGTGGGCCACGGTTCTTCTTGGGCAGGAACTCCACCAGCAGCGAAGTGGCCACTGGATATTCGATACCCACCGCAATGCCGATGGTGAAGCGCAACAGGAACAAGGCCAGGGCCGACTCGACCCAGAGCTGGGCCAGCGAAGCCAGCATGAACAGGACCGGACCTACGAAGAACACGCGCTTGCGACCGAAATGGTCAGTCAGCCAGCCCCCGAGGAAGCCACCGAAGAAGATGCCGATCAGTGCCGAAGCAGCGATCATGCCCTGCCAGAAACTGCTCAAATCAAGGCCAGCGGACATCTGCACCATCGCCACGCCGATAATGCTCAGCACGTAGCCATCGACGAACGAACCGCCCCCTGAGCGCAGGGTCAGCAATTGGTGAAAACGGTTGATCGGCACATCTTCAACGGAAATATTCGGGTTTTTCATTGTTGTACCTACGACATCTCTATTGCGTTTATTCAGGGCGAGCGAGTCCGCGAAACCTAAACTTGCGTTTAGTCCCGTTTGATCGAACTGCCTGCTTCGATCATGTTTTCGGGCAAGCCGCGCCCGTGCCAGGTTTTTACCTAGCCTGTGTCGTGCATGTGTTCAGAACTTCCTGAAATCAGCTTTCCTTGCCGGCGCGGAATTGCCCCCACATCAGGTTGGCGTTCAAGCCCAGGGAAACCAAGGGCTGCGGTGGATTCGCACAAGGCCCGGGGGCATTGAGCAGAAACTCGATCAATGCGTTCTTGTCGCCAGCCAGCCAATCTGCGAGCAACTTTCCGGTGACCGTGCCACGGGTCACGCCAAGTCCATTGCAGCACAAGGCGCCATAGACATTGGGTGCCAACTTGCCAAAGAAGCCCATGTGGTTGCGCGACAGGGCAAGTGCGCCACCCCAGGTATATTCGAAGTTCACCCCGGGCAACATCGGGAAGCGGCGGGCGAAGGAATCGCGATGGCGCTCGACGAAGCGCTCGAGGTATTTACGGTTGCCACGCCCATCGGGGTTGTAGCTGAAGCTGTTGCGAATCAGCAGGCGGTTGTCGACGGTCCGGCGCAGGGTGGTGCCGAACGGGTCAGCTGGAATCACGCCCCAGAACGGCTTGCCGCCCAGGCGCGCCTGCTCGTCCTCGGTCAGCGGCCGGGTGATGCTGCCGTAGGTGAACACCGGCAGCATGCGGCCCTTGAGGAAGCCGAAACTCATGCCGAAAGCATTGGTGGTCAGCACCAGGTTGTCAGCGGTGATCGACCCGTTGGCGTGCCGCAGCACCACTTTGTCGCCGTAGTCGACTTCGGTGATTGGCGTGTGCTCGTACAGCGAGACGTTGCTCGGCAGGCTGTCGGCCAGGCCTTTGACCAGCGCCGAAGGCTGCAGCAGCGCGGTGCCGGGAGTGAACAGGCCCTTGCGGTAGAAGTGGGTGCCGATGTGCTCGGGCAGGTCGCGCCCTTCGATCACCTCGTAGGGCTGGTCGAGTTTGTCCAGGCCACGGCGGTAGGCGTCGAGCACGGCGATGCCGCGGTCTTCGATGGCAGCCTGGTACTTGCCGCAATGGCGGAACTGGCACTCGATGCCATGGCGGTCGATCAGCTCCTTGAGGAACGATTGGCCGCCCAGATTGAGCTTGAGTACGGTCTTGGCGATATCGATGTCGCCGATGTAGTCCTCGGCACCGATGTCATGGGGCAAATCGATGGCGAAGCCGGCATTGCGCCCGGAGGTGCCGAAACCGACCTCCTGGGCCTCGATCAACACGATCTCGTCGTCGGGAAAGTTCGTCGCCAATTGGCGTGCCGCCGCCAGCCCGGTAAAGCCAGCGCCTACCACTACCCAGCGGGCCTTGCTGTGGCCGCTGTGCGCCGGCCGTGGGGTGCGTGGCGCGCTGAGGTGATACCAACCACAGGTGGCATCATCGGCAGGTAACGAACTTATTTTTGTCATGTCACTAACCTGGATCGTGTTGTTGTCGAGCGATCGCGCCGGTGGCGACGATCTGATACTTCATATCTGAATCGGTACATCCAACCCTTGCGGGGCCGCGTATTCGGCCATGCGCCGACGCGACAGCTCGAAGTGCTCGCGCACCAGCTGCCCGGCGCTCTGCGGATCACGCCGCTCGATGGCCTGGATCATCTGTTCGTGCTGTTCGCAGGCCAATTCGAGGTCGCGCTGCATGTCGTCGGTGGTCGGGTGGCGGTAGAAGATCTTGCCCAGGCGGGTATGGTCGATCAGCAGTCGACGCAAGCTGGGCATGAGGTATTCGTTGTGCGCCATCTTGCCGATCTCGAGGTGGAAGGCGTCGTTGTAGAGCACGCGGTTTTCCACGTCGCGCTCTTCGATGGCCTGGCGGAACATGGCCTGGATCATCTTGAGCGCTTCGATCTCGATTTCACTGGCGTTGGTCGCGGCCAGCTGGGTGGTGGCGACATAGATGAGCGGAGCGGCAACGAAGAAGCTGTGCAGCGATTCGTGGTTCATCGCGGCGACACGCGGGGCGCGGTTGGCTTCGAGTTCGATGTAGCCTTCAGCGGCGATCTGGCGCAGCAGCTCACGAACGGGGGGGCGCGACAGGCCGAATTCGTCACACAGGGCCAGCTCGTCGACCACAGCGCCTGGGGCCAGCTCCATGCTGAGGATCCGGCGGCGCAGCGCTTCGGCGAGGACCGCCTTGCGGTCTGGCGGCGCTTCGGCGACGGGGGCGCTGATGGGTTGAGCGGTGGCTTTCATGGCGGCCTTCTTTGTTGTCATAGACTTTGTCTACTATTTGTATAACGACTATATGGCACTGTTAGACAATCTGTCTACAGCGATTTCGATGAACGGCAAAAATCTCTGGGGGCCTTGCTTCTAGAGGGTTTCAGCGATTTTTCAGGGGTGATTAAACACGCCCGTGGCTGCATTGCCAAACCGGACGGGAAATTATCCAGACAAGACACCCTCGATGAAATGCGACAACAGTTCCGACCTTTTCGCGGGTAAGCCCTCGCCTACACGTCCTTCAGGGCAATGGGATACCTGTAGGAGCGGGTTTACCCGCGAAGAGGCCGGAACAAACAAAAAAGCCACCTGCACAGAGGTGGCTTCCTTCCAGACAATCGACGGTCTCAAGCCGCCGCCAACGCCTCCCGGCGCGCATGCCGCTTACTGGTGATCACCCCCAGGCACAGGATCACCAACGCCAGCGCCAAGGTCAGCGACACCTCCATGCGGTGCTGCGGCATCACGAACATGGTGCCCAGGGCGAACACGATGAAGCCGATCACCGCGTACGTCAGCCATGGGTACAACCACATGCGGAAGGCGATCTCGACATTCTGCCGCTGCAAGAGGGCGCGCATGCGCAGTTGCGAGAAGGCAATGGCCAGGTATACCAGCAGCGCGATCGAACCGGAGCTTGCCAGCAGGAAGGCGAACACCTCGGCCGGGGCGAAGTAGTTGACGATGGTCGCCAGCATGCCGATCAGCGTGCTGCCGATCACTGCGGCGCGTGGCACGCCAACCTTGGAGGTGCGCTGGATGAAGCCCGGCGCATCACCACGCTTGCTCAGCGAATAAAGCATCCGCGAAGAAATGTAGATGGAAGAGTTCAGGCAACTGGCCACCGCCACCAACACCACCATGTCCACCAGCAGCTTGGCGTAGGGAATGTTCATGATTTCCAGCGCACGCTGGTAGGAGCCCTGCACCGGCAGCAGCGGATCGTTCCACGGCACCACCGAGATGATCACGAAGATCGACAGCAGGTAGAACACGCTGATCCGCCAGATCACCGAACGGGTCGCCTTGGCGATGTTGCGCGCCGGATCCTTGGATTCGGACGCGGCGATGGTCACGGCCTCGGTGCCCAGGTAGCTGAACATCGTGGTGAGCAAGGCGCCGATGATCGCCGTCCAGCCGTTGGGCATGAACCCGCCCTGCTCCGCCAGCAGGCGCTGCAGGCCACTTACCTCGCGCCCTGGTAAAGCGCCTGCCAGGGCAAATGCGCCCAGTGCGATGAAGGCGACGATGGCGATGACCTTGAGCATGGCGAACCAGAACTCGAACTCGCCGTACTTGGCCACGCTGAACAGGTTGGTGGCGGTCAGCAGCACGGTCATGCTCAAGGCGAAGAACCAGGCATCGACCTGCGGGAACCAGTTATTGAGTACCACGCCGGCGG
This sequence comes from Pseudomonas putida, assembly GCF_005080685.1. Taxonomy (NCBI): domain Bacteria; kingdom Pseudomonadati; phylum Pseudomonadota; class Gammaproteobacteria; order Pseudomonadales; family Pseudomonadaceae; genus Pseudomonas; species Pseudomonas putida. The sequence continues at coordinate 4,929,577 of NZ_CP039371.1, forward strand.
CGATGGCTTCGATGGGAATCACCAACACCCAGAACCACCAGTACAACCAACCGATGGTGAAGCCGGCCCAACGCCCGATGGCGCGGTCGGCATAGGTGGAGAACGAGCCGGTGTCGGGGCTGGCGACGGCCATTTCACCGAGCATCCGCATCACCAGCACCACCAGCGTACCGGCCAGGGCATAGGCCACGATGGCCGCGGGCCCGGCTGCAGCGATGGCGTGGCCGGAGCCTACGAACAACCCGGCGCCGATGACCCCGGCAATGGAAAGCATGGTCACATGGCGTTGCTTGAAGCCTTGCGCCAGCTGATTGCCGGCGCCACTCGCGCTTGTCATTGTCATCCTGGTCCCTGCTGTTGTTTTCTTTGTGTGGGGGGACGTGAAGCTCCTGGATCGAAACCCAGCGTGGATGAGCTTCGCGCTGGGCCACGTTAATCCAGGCGGGCAACGGCTCAGTTGCCTCAATCCGCCACGCACTTGACCAGAACGGACATCGACCTGGGCAAGAGGCCCATTGCAGAGCCTTCGCGCGAAGTCAGCCTACCGTTTGGCATGCCGAAGGAACGGCGGCGGTGCCTGGCAGGTCAGCTGCTTACACTTCACACGGAGACCTCGCCATGCTGGATATCCATAGCGCTGCAACCTCGCGGGACCACAATGTCCATGGGCTGGAACGGGCAAGTTCCCTTGCCGGGGGCGCCCTGATGATCAGCAAGGGGCTGCGTCACGGCGGCCTGCTGGGGCTGCTGCAGATCGCGGTGGGCGGCCTGGCGCTGGCGCGGGGCGTCAGCGGGCATTGCTCGACCAAGGCCTGGTGGCAACGCCATCGTCAGGAATACAACGGTTTGAAGGCGGACATCGAGCGCAGCGCCGAGGAGCTCAAGGCGTTGAAAGACAGCGCCAAGGCGGCGACTGAGGGGGTGACGGTGACGGGTAAGGATCCGTTGGCGGCTGGCTGAGGACGGAGTGCCTGTGCCGGCCTCTTCGCGGGTAAACCCGCTCCTACAGGATCAACGGTGACCTTGTAGGTGCGGGCTTGCCCGCGAATAGGCCGGCACAGGCGAATGAGGTGTCGCTACCGCAACACCTTGCTCTGCAACACCTCGGAACGCCGCCCCAGCACATTCTCGCTGATCTGCACGAATTCCTCGGTACTCACACTGGGCAAGCGCATCAAGGCCTGGGCCACATCGTCCAGCGAGCGCTTGGCCTGGGTATGGATGCGGATTTCCTTGTCCAGCGCCTGCAACAGCAGGATACCCCGCGCCACCTGCGCCGGCGTCGCCTGCGCGCCGCGCAGTTCGGTCACCTTGGCCGCACGCTTCTGCAGGCGTGCCTGCCACACCTCGTAACGGTCGTCGCTGATGCCACCCGCCCGGCGCAACAACTCGTTGGCGTAATAGTCGGTCAGGCTCTCGCCCAGCCAATCGCTGCCGGCACGTGGGCGAATCTGCGCGAAAAGCTGCACCAGCTCCCGCAACAGCGGGCTGCTGCCGTTCTCGCTGACCATCGGCCTTGCGCTGTGCAGGTACAACGAACCGTGCGCTGCCATGGCGCCGCGCCACATGCCGTCACGCGCACCCACCAACAGCACCTTCGGCGGGTTGCGTGGGAACACCGCCTGCAGGTGCGGCCAGACGAACGTGAGCAAGGTCAGGCTGTCCATCCGCCGCATGCCCTGGCCCACGGGCGCGGCCACGGTCACGTCGGTATCGCCCAGGCGCGCACGGCGGCTGCCCAGGTCGCCGGCCAGCATCCAGCCGGTCGGGCGGTCGAACAGGCGCGATACGTTGTCGATGCGGAATTTGTCCTTGCCGATACGCGGCCAGGAGGTCTCGATGCTCTTCCAGTCCTCGGGCAGGTCGAAGGCCAGGCGCGCCACCAGCTCGGTGCCGTCCTGCTGATCGAGGCGTGCCGGAGGCACCAGCTGATCACCGAGGAACAACGCCCAATGCGGTGTCATCCGCGAGGAATAGGCCCCACTGCGCAGGCGCTGGTCCAGCTGCACCCGGTAGCTGAGGCTGGTCTTGCCGGCCGCCGGGTGCCACACCCCGCGCTCGCCCTGCTGCTGCCACTGACCGTCGGCGAGAAAACCGCTGTACGCCCCGCTCTTGCCCAGGTCGAAGTCCAGGCTGCGCACGGCACTGCCCTCGGACAGGGTCAGGCGGACCTCGGCCTGGCCATTGGCCGGCAGCAGGCGTACCTGGTAATCAAGGTCGACTTTCTTGGCCCAGGCTGGGGAGCAGGCGAAAAGGCACAGGAGCAACAACCGCTGGCAACGCATTGAGAAACTCCTTGTATCGCGAAGGCGACGGCCACGCCGCGTTAGCTGGCGCGGAAAATCAGGTGATCTTCCCAGTCGTCTTCGTCCACGTCATGTTCGCTGAGCATACGCCCTGACTGGGAAATGCGCTGCTCATGCACCTGCGAACGATCACCGCAGACCAGGTGGTGCCAGGCCGGCAGGTCCTTGCCTTCGCTGACCAGGCGGTAGCCGCAGGTGCTCGGCAGCCACCTGAACTGGTCGGCCTTGCCCGGGGTGAGCTGGATACAGTCCGGCACCTGGGCGAAACGGTTAGGGTAGTCGCTGCACTGGCAAGTCTGCAGGTCGAGCAGCTTGCAGGCGATGCGCGTGTAGTAGACGCTGTTGTCGTCCTCGTCCTCGAGCTTCTGCAGGCAGCACAGCCCGCAGCCGTCGCACAGCGACTCCCACTCTTGCGGGTCGAGTTGTTCGAGGGTCTTGCGCCGCCAGAACGGCGCGCTGTCAGCGATCATCACACGGGTTTCCTGCTTCATCTTGAGTCCGCGGCGCGCGGCGGCGCCAGTCTAGAGCCTGGCCTTCGGCAATGCCAGACCGCTTGTCAGTCGCGACGGGAGGCAGTAGCGTGCGTTTTTCCCGTCCGTTTGCAGGAGCAGCCATGAGCGCCCCCCCCGCATTGCCGATTACGCCATCGACGAGCAGTTCATCAACCGCTGGTCGCCGCGTGCCTTCACCGCCGAGCCGATCAGCGAAGAAACCCTGCTGAGCTTCCTCGAAGCTGCGCGCTGGGCGCCTTCGGCCTACAACTCGCAGCCTTGGCGCTTCCTTTATGCCCGCCGCGACACGCCGAATTGGGAGCGTTACCTGAGCCTGCTGGTGCCGTTCAACCGCAGCTGGGCGCAGCAGGCGTCGGCGCTGGTGGTGATCATTTCCAAGACCACATTTGCAGCTCCGGGCGGGACGGAAGAAAAACCGGCCCTGTGGCATACCTTCGACACCGGCTCCGCCTGGGGCCATTTGGCCCTGCAGGCCAGCATCAGCGGTTGGCATACCCATGGCATGGCCGGGTTCGACAAGGACCTCGCACGCCAGGAGCTGAAGGTACCGGAAGGCTATGAGCTGCATGCCATGGTGGCGATCGGCAAGCTGGGCGACAAGGCCAGCCTCGACGAAGCGCTGCAGGCCCGTGAAGTGCCGAGCCCGCGTCGGCCGCTGAGCGAGTTGGCGGCTGAAGGGGATTTCAGCCTGTAATTTTGTGTTGGCCTCTTCGCGGGCAAGCCCGCGAAGAGGCCGGCATTGACACTACGCGTCAATAACCGCGCTCGAAGTCCACTTCACCCCGCACCGCCTGCCCCGCCGCATACGCCCGAGCATTCTCGACGAACAACCGCACCATCGCCAAAGGCGAGGTCGGCGCCGAGCTGTGCCCGGTCAGCAACAGCCCCCAGGCCGTCCAGAACGGATGACGCTGGGGCAGCGGCTCCTGCCGGCAGACGTCGATCACCGCACCGGCCAGATGCCCCTGTTTCAACGCCTCGACCAGGTCGGCATCGACCACCGCTACGCCGCGCCCGGCATTGATGAACAGCGCACTGGGCTTGAAGCACTTGAATAACGCAGCGTCGTAGATGTCATGGGTGACCGGGGTATCCGGCAGCAGGTTCAGCACATAGTCGACCTGGCCAACCAGGCGCGGCAACGCGTCCAGCCCCGCCACCTCGACGAACGGCGCCAGCTCGCGGGCACTGCTGGCCACGCCGTACAGGGTGACGCCGAACGGCTGCAGGAACTGCGCCACGCGCAGGCCGATATCGCCGGTACCGACGATCAGCACCTTGCGCCCTTCCAGGGTCAGCCCCGGGCGATCGTCCCAGCGCCGCTCCACCTGGCTGACCAGGCGCGACAACACCTCGCGCTCGTGGCCGAGCATGTAGGTGAGCATGTACTCGGCCATCACCTGGCCAAAGATGCCCACGGCGCGGCTCAGCCGGTAATCGCGAGGCAGCCCCTGGGCCAGCAGCGGGGTGATGCCGGCCCAGGTCGACTGCATCCACTGCGGCTTGTGGCCCTGGCGCAGCAGGGTCGCAAGCAGGTCCGGCTGGCCGAGCCAGACCGGGCATTGTGGCGCCAGGCGCGCCAGTTCGGCGGAATCACCGCTGGTGAGGATTTCCAGGTCCGGCGCCGCCTCGCCCAGCAGGCGAGCGTAGTTGGCGTGATCCTGTTCGACGATCAGAACGCGCATCGAGAAGACAACCTTGGCAGACACAACGGTGGCCCGACACGCGGGCCACCTGGCAAAAAGAGATGAGCCGGCCGGTCAGGCCGGGTCGTTACGGCGCAGCAGCTCTTCGGGAAGGTGCTCGATGTACTCGTCATCGGGCGGCGGCATCTGCAGGTGATAACCTTGCGTGTCGAGGTTTTCCAGCACCTTGGCGATGTCTTCGCGGGCCAGCTTGCGCTCGGGGCTGAGCACCAGGTCGAAGGCATGCACCGGGGTGCCGAAGAACGGCAGCAGGCCTTCGGGTACGCGCTCCAGGCCCTCGGCCTTGAGCACGTAGAGGTACATTTCGTTCTTGCGGGGGCTCTTGTAGATCGAGCAGATACGTTTCATCGGGTCTCTCCGGCGCCTGCCAGGTCATCGAGCAGGGCCTGGCCCATGCGCTCACGGCGCCAGCCGCGCAGCGCATCGGGCAGTTGGTAGGGGCCGTTGGGGTAGCCGCTCTTGAGCAGGGCTTCCAGGGCCTTCTTGCGCAGCATCAGCTCGGGGGCGATGCCCAGGCGCTCACCCTCGGCCTGGCCAATGGCGCGCAGGCGCTTGAGGATGCCGGCGGCCTCGATCGGCAGCGGCTCGGGCAACGCCTGCGGCCACTGCTCGGCAGGCAGGCCGGCAGCGTGCTTGATCAGCTTGAGCAGTGTCTCGCCGTCCTGGCGAATGGTGCGCGGGTGCATCTCGTCGATCTTGGCCAGGGCCGACAGGTTGTCCGGCTGGTTCTTGGCCATTGGCCACAACGAATGCTCCTTGAGGATGCGATTGCGTGGCACGTCGCGGCTGCGCGCTTCACGCTCGCGCCAGGCGCAGAGCTCGCGCAGCACCGCCAGTTGCTGGGGCGAGAGCTTCCAGGCCAGCTTGACGTCGCGGTACAGGGTTTGCGGCTCGACTTCACGGCGCAGGGCAGCGACCAGCTCGGCACCGTCCTCCAGCACCCAGGCGTACTTGTCGTCGGACAGGCGCGGGCGCAGGGCGGCGAACAGCTCGGCCAGGTGCACGGCGTCTTCGGCGGCGTAGCTGACCTGGGTATCGGACAGCGGACGCTGCAGCCAGTCGGAGCGGGTTTCGCCCTTGGGCAGCTCGATACCGAGCACATCCTGCACCAGGCGCGAATAGCCCATGGAGAAGCCCAGGTTCAGGTAGCCCCCCGCCAGCTGCGTGTCGAACAACGGCTGTGGCAGCTTGCCGGTCAGGCGCAGCAGGACCTCAAGGTCTTCGCTGCAGGCATGCAGCACCTTGACCACACCGCTGTCTTCCAGCAAATCGGCCAGGGGCTGCCAGTTCCTGATGGTCAGCGGGTCGATGAGAAAGGCGCGCTGGCCATCACCGACCTGCACCAGGCCGGCCTTGGGGTAGAAGGTGTCGACCCGCATGAATTCGGTGTCGAGCGCGACGAAGGGCAAGTCGTGCCAGGCACGGCAGTGTTCGGCCAGGGTCTGGTCGTCACGTATCCAGTGTATTTCTATGGCCACGAGGCTCTCCCACTATCATTGGCGCGCAGTATATACGGCGCAGCCACTGCGGGTGAAACCTGCGCCATCCCTTGCTTCGATAAACGGCATCGGCAACCGCCGATACCGGGCCAAGCCAGATCAGCGATCGGCGGCCAGCCACGGCCGGCAACTGGCGAACATGTCCAGCGAGCGCTGGTAGACCTCGGTGCGCACCTGCAACAGGCCGAGCATCGAGTGGAACAGGTTGTCCTGGGACAGCGGCGCGTCGCTCAGGCGGGCCAGGCAACCGGTGTCCAGGCCGAAGTCCTGCTGGTAGCTGTCGGAGAACCAGGTCAGCAGCGGCACGTGCTTCTGTTGCTCCGGCGCCATCATGTAGGGCGTGCCGTGCAAATACAGGTTGTATTCGCCCAGCGACTCGCCATGGTCGGACAGGTAGATCATCGCCGTGTCGACCTTGTCCTGATGGCTGCGCAGGGTATCGATCAGCTTGGCCAACAGCGTGTCGGTGTAGGCCAGGGTATTGTCGTAGGCGTTGACGATGTCCTGCTGGCTGCACTGGTCCAGGGCATTGCTGCGGCAAACCGGGGTGAACGGCTCGGCGCCTGCCGGGTAGCGCTTGAAGTACTCGGGGCCGTGGCTGCCCATCTGGTGCAGCACCAGCACGGTGTCCTTGTCGAGGTTGTCGATCAGCTCGCCGAGGCCCTGCAGGAGGATTTCGTCATGGCACTCGCCCTCGCTGCACAGCGCCGGGTCCTTGAGGTTGCTGACATCGATGAACTGCACGCGGTCGCAGGTGCCCTTGCAGCCGGACTGGTTGTCCCGCCACTGCACGGCAAGGCCTGCGCGCTGGAGGATATCGAGCAGGCCCTCGCGGTTCTTGGCCACGCGTGCGTCGTAGTCCTTGCGGCCCATCCCGGAGAACATGCACGGCACCGACACGGCGGTCTCGGTGCCGCACGAGTGGACGTCGCTGAACGCCAGCAGGCCTTGTTCCTTGGCAAGCTTGGGCGTGGTATCGCGGGCATAGCCAAGCACGCCGAAATGATCCGCCCGCGCACTCTCACCCACCACCAGCACGGTCAGCGACTTGCGCTCGTGGCGCTGCCAGGCCGCGTCGCGCTGGGCATCCTCGCCGTAGGCTTCGAATGGCCGGGCCGCGGTGCCCACGCGCTCGCTGACATAACCGAAGGAAGCGCCGACGATATTGCTGGGCGTCAGCATCAGGCGCAATTCGTGGTGATTGCGCAACAACGACGACAGCCCCTGGTAGTTGACCAGCGCCACCGCCCCCAGGGCGACCACGCAGGACGCGCCGACCACCAGCTTGCCCAGCAGCTCGCGGTGCCAGGGGCGATAGGCGATAGGCGCCTTCCACAGCACTACCGAGGGCAGAACCCCGAGCAGCAGGATATAACCGGCAAACTTCAGCGATAACAAGTCGCGCACTTCCGACACATTGGTTTCGGCGATATTGCGAAACATGCCGGCATCAATAAGCACGCCATATTGATTCATGAAGTAAGCCACGCCCGCACCGCTCATGAACAACACAATGAGCACCGGTTTCAATACATAACGGAAGGCCAACAGCGTGAGGATCAGGTTGAACGCGAAGAACATCATCACGGCGAACGCCAGGCTCAACCACAGCCCCGCCAGACCTGCGGGCACCACCTGGCTCAGGTGCTGCCAGAGAAACACATTGAAGCCAATCAGCAGGTAAAGGCTGGCCAACAGCGTGACCCATTCAGTCCGCAGGGATTTGATTTTGTGCATGGATTCGCAATCAAGAGTAATTATCAACCCGCGCTGAAGTGCACACCGCGGAAAGTTGAGCGAACTCTAGAAAGGGGGCCATCAATTTTTCGTGAAAAAGACGGTAACAAATTCGTGAATCAAGGCGGGGCTCGATTAAATGTCGTTCATTAAGACGGGCAGGCGCAGCGTGGCGTACGCATCGCGGTCCGACAACCGACGCCAGTCCGTCAGCCCCCAGATGCGCAAAGGCGGCTATCCTCAAAGGTCAGGACACCTACCGACAACCCCTGACAGAGGTGAAGAAATGCCAGTTCCGCATGATTTGCTCGCTGACCTGCACGTTACCGCTGACACATTCCAAGCTTTGATCGACGAGAATGAAGACCTGCAGAAGCTGCACAAGGAATACAACGCCAAGGACAAGCAGGTAGTGGCCGCCGAAGGCAATGGCACCAACGACGAAGCGGTCAACCGCCTGCGCAAGGAACGGTTGCTGATCAAAGACAAGATCGAGCGGATCGTCCATCCGCCGAAATCCTGATGGTCCTCCATTGAATTCAACGGCCCCATCGCCGGCAAGCCGGTTCCTACGAACCTCCTGTAGGAGCCGGCTTGCCGGCGATAGGGCCAGCAGCATCATCGCGCGACCGAAGCCTTGAGCGCCCCATCCAGGTCGTCGATCAGATCCCGATGATCCTCGATCCCCACCGACAACCGCAGCAGGTTCTCGCTGATGCCCATGGCCCCCTTCTGCGCCGGGCTCAACGACACGTGCGACATGCTCCACGAGTGGTTGATCATGCTCTCCACCCCGCCCAGCGAATCGGCCAGGACGAAGATCTGCAGTGCCTCGACCAGGCGGTTGAGCGCCGCCCGGTCGCCCTTGACCTTCATCGCCACCACCGCCCCGCCGCTGCGCATCTGCTGCTTGCACAACGCGTGCTGCGGGTGGCTGGGCAGCCCTGGGTAGTACACCTGCTCGATCTGCCCGTGGCCTTCGAGAAAGCGCGCCACTTCCAGGGCGTTGGCGCACTGGCGCTCCATACGCACGTCCAGGGTCTTCAGCCCGCGCAAGGCCAGGTAGCAGTCGAACGGCCCCTGCACCGCGCCCACCGCCATGCTGATGCGCCGCAGGCGGGCCAGCAGCGCGTCGTTGGCCGCCACCACCACGCCGCCGGTGAGGTCGGAATGGCCACCGATGTACTTGCTCGCCGAATGCATGACCAAATCCACGCCGAGGCTGATCGGCCGCTGGTTCCAGGGCGAGCAGAAGGTGTTGTCGATGCAGGTGAGGATGCCGCGGGCTCGCGCCAGGTCGCACACCGCCTTGATGTCCACCAGGTGCAACAGCGGGTTGGTCGGCGACTCGATCCAGATCAGCTGGGTCTCGGGCCGGATCGCCGCAGCCACGGCGTCGAGGTCATTGAGATCGACATAGGTGGTGGTCAGGCCCGAGGTGCGCCCACGGAAGTCTTCGAGGATACGGAACGTGCCACCGTACACGCCGTTCATCACCACCACGTGGGCATCCTTGGGCAGCAGTTCCAGTACCGTGGCGGTCGCGTTCACGCCCGAGGCGCAGGCCACCGCGCCAACACCTTCCTCGAGCGAGGCCACACAGGTTTCATATGCATGACGGGTGGGGTTGCCGACGCGGCTGTAGGAGTATTCAGGGCGATCGTCCAGGTCTCGCTTGATGAACGAGCTGGCGGTAACGATGGCAGGGAAGATCGCGTTGTCGGCGACGCTGAACTGCTCGCCGGCGTGGATGGTGCGGGTGGCGAACTGGCGCGGCTTGTCGGACATGGTCGGGCCCATTGGCAGGAGTGGATGTACAACTATCGCACACGCACGGGGACGCAGCCCCGTGCAGGAAATTTTTCTCTCACTGGAGTACGCTGAGGAATATTTTTCTTGGGTTCAACGCGCCATGGACAGTTTCGACCAGCACATCCTGACCTTGCTTCAGCGCGACGCCTCCATTTCGCTCAAGGACCTGGCCGAGTCGGTCAACCTGTCCACCACGCCCTGCTGGAAGCGGGTCAAGCGCCTGGAGGAAGACGGCTACATTCTAGGCCGCGTGGCCTTGCTCGACCCGACGCGGCTGGGCTTGGGCCTGACCGTGTTCGTCCAGCTCAAGACCCAGCGCCACGACAGCGCCTGGCTGGAGCAGTTCGCCAAGACGGTGCGCGGTTTCGAGGAAGTGATGGAGTTCTACCGTATGTCCGGTGACTGGGACTACATGCTGCGGGTGGTGGTGGGCGATATCGCGGCCTATGACCGCTTTTACAAGAAGCTGATCACCTGCACCGAGGGGCTTTCCAACATCACCTCCAGTTTTGCCATGGAGCAGATGAAGTACACCACGGCGTTGCCGGTGCACCGGCCTTGAGCGGGCTTCGCCAACCTGGCCTCATCGCCGGCAAGCCGGCTCCTACAGGGGTTGTGGTGATCCGGTAGGAGCCGGCTTGCCGGTGATGAGGCCAGTCCAGACAACCTATCAATCAGCCGCCAGCACCGCCTCGATCCGATTCCCCGCCTTGGCCTTTTCCAACCGGATCGCCACGAACTTGGACGTCGGCGTGTAGGTGCCCTCGCCATAGCTCTCCAGCGGCACCAGCGGGTTGGTCTCGGGATAGTAGGCCGCTGCCTGCCCGTCGGGGATGTCGTAGGGCACCAGGCGGAACCCCGATACCCGTCGCTCCACGCCGTCCTCCCAGAGCGAAACCAGGTCCACATGCTCGCCGGGCTCGAAGCCCAGCCGACGGATGTCCGCTTCGCTGACGAAGACCACCTCACGCAGGCCGAACACGCCGCGATAACGATCATCGAGCCCATACAGGGTGGTGTTGTACTGGTCGTGCGAGCGCATGGTCTGCAGGATCAGGTCCGGTTTGTCGCCACGCGCCAGCACCTGGGCATTGACCAGTTCCTCAGGCAAGGCATGGGGCATGAAGCGGGCCTTGCCGGTGGCCGTGCGCCAGTTGCGCTCGGCGGCGCTGTTGCCCAGGTGGAAGCCACCGGGGTGTTGCAGACGCTGGTTGAAGTCGGCAAAACCGGGGATGACGTCGGCGATCATGTCGCGAATGCGGTTGTAGTCCGCCACCGCGTATTCCCAGTCGATCGGCTGGTTGCCGAGCGTCGCCTTGGCCATACCCGCCACGATCCACGGCTCCGAACGCATATGCGCCGAACGCGGACGCAGTTGGCCATTGGAGATGTGCACCATGCTGAACGTGTCTTCCACGGTCACGCCCTGCGGCCCTTCGGCCTGCATGTCGATTTCGGTACGGCCCAGGCAGGGCAGGATCAATGCATCGCGGCCAGTGACCAGGTGCGAGCGGTTGAGCTTGGTGGAAATCTGCACGGTCAGCGCGCAGTTGCGCAGCGCCGCGTGGGTGCGCGGGGTGTCTGGCGTGGCCTGGGCGAAGTTGCCGCCCAGAGCGACGAAGACCTTGGCCCGCCCTTCCTCCATGGCCTTGATCGCCAGGACCGCGTTATGCCCGTGGGCACGCGGCACGCGGAACTGAAAGCGTCGTTCCAGGGCATCGAGCAGCGCCGCCTTGGGCTTCTCGTCGATGCCCATGGTGCGGTCACCCTGCACGTTGCTGTGGCCGCGCACTGGCGACAGGCCGGCACCGGGCTTGCCAACGTTGCCGCGCAAAAGCTGCAGGTTGACGATTTCCTGCACGGTCGGCACCGAATGGCGGTGCTGGGTGACGCCCATGGCCCAGCACATGATCACCCGCTCGGCCTTGCGGTACATGCGCGCGGCCAGCTCGATCTCGGCCAGGGTCAGGCCGGACTGCTTGACGATGTGCTCCCACGGGGTGGCATCGACCGCCGCCAGGTAGGCATCGACGCCCGAGGTGTGTTCGGCGATGAAGGCATGGTCGAATACCGCCGGCTCGCCCTTGGCCTGGGCTTCGCGCTCCCACTGCAAGAGGAACTTGGCCATGCCGCGCAGGGCCGCCATGTCGCCGCCAAGGGCCGGGCGGAAATAGGCATTGGTGGTCGGTTCGGAGCCGTTGCTGAGCATCTCCAGGGGGTGTTGCGGGTGCTGGAAACGCTCCAGGCCACGCTCCTTGAGCGGGTTGAAGCACACCACCTGGGCACCGCGCTTGACCGCCTCGCGCAGCGGTTCGAGCATACGTGGGTGGTTGGTGCCGGGGTTCTGGCCGATGACGAAGATCGCATCGGCCAGCTCCAGGTCATGGAACACCACGGTGCCCTTGCCGACACCGAGGGTTTCCGACATGCCGGCACCGCTGGCCTCGTGGCACATGTTCGAGCAGTCGGGGAAATTGTTGGTGCCATAGGCGCGCACGAACAACTGATAGAGGAACGCTGCCTCGTTGCTGGCCCGCCCGGAGGTGTAGAACTCGGCCTCGTCGGGGGATTGGAGCGCCCGCAGGTGGCCGGCGATCAGCTCGAATGCCTCTTGCCAGGAGGTCTCGACATAGTGGTCGGTGGCAGCGTCGTAACGCATTGGATGGGTCAGGCGGCCCTGGTATTCGAGCCAGTAGTCGGTCTGCTCGAGGAGCGCGCTGACGCTGTATCTGGCGAAGAACGCCGGGTCCACCGAGCGCCCGGTGGCTTCCCAGTTGACCGCCTTGGCGCCGTTCTCGCAGAACTTGACCATGTCGCTTTCCGGCGATTCGCCCCAGGCGCAGCCGGGGCAGTCGAAGCCGCCGTTCTGGTTGGTCTTGAGCATGGCCCGCAGGTTCTTGAAGGCGTTGTCGCTGCCCAGCCAGCTCTTGGTCACGCTCTTGAGCGCGCCCCAGCCGGCGGCAGGTCCTTTGTAGTCCCTGATGTGTTGGTCATTGCTCATGCGGTGCTTCCTCACGCTCGGTGCTTTTATTCAGCCTATTGAGCGTGGCGGGAAGGCGTCCAATCGAAATACCTTACGGCGTGATAGGCGGTTTCGATCATGGCTCTGGAACTGCGTTGCTTCTTTCGCGGGCAAGCCCGCACCTACAGGTAGAGCGGTGCACACGAGAACAGCGCAATACCCTGTAGGATCGGGTTTACCCGCGAAGCAGCCACCACCGTGGTTAAACCGAAAACCTTGATAGATGCCATTGATCAACCAGTCGGGGAAAGCAATTTGACGGAGATGGCCGCAGGTTATAGCTTGGACTCAATAGTCCTACCCCGAGTCGAGCGAGTACGTGGAACAGAACAGCCGGGCCCTGATCGACGGCTTCAACCGGAAAATCGACTACCTGCGGATGTCGGTCACGGACCGCTGCGACTTCCGTTGCGTGTACTGCATGGCCGAAGACATGCAGTTTCTGCCGCGCCAGCAGATTCTCAGCCTCGAAGAACTGTTCCAGGTCGCCGAGCGCTTCGTCGCCCTCGGCACTCGCAAGATCCGCCTCACCGGCGGCGAGCCACTGGTGCGCCAGGGCATCGTCGACCTGTGCCAGCGCATCGCCGCCCTGCCCGGGCTGCGCGAACTGTGCATGACCAGCAACGGCTCGCAGCTTGGCCACCTGGCCCAACCGCTGTTCGACGCAGGTGTAACGCGCCTGAACATCAGCCTCGACAGCCTCGATGCCGCGCGCTTCAAGCAGCTCACCCGCACCGGCGACCTCGACCAGGTGATTGCCGGCATCGACGCCGCACGCCGCGCCGGCTTCCAGCGCACCAAGATCAACTGCGTCGTGCTCAAGGGCCGCAATGACCATGAGCTGGTCGACCTGGTGCGCTTCGCCATCGACCGCGAACTGGACATCACCTTCATCGAAGAGATGCCGCTGGGCGTGATCAGCGAGCATGAGCGCGGCGAGTCGTTCTGTTCCAGCGACGAAGTCCGCGCACGGCTGGCCGAGCGCTTCACCCTGATCGAGTCGGCCGAGTCCTCCCAGGGCCCGGCTCGTTACTGGCGCCTGGCCGAATCCGCGCACACCCGTGTCGGATTCATCTCGCCACATAGCCATAACTTCTGCGCCACCTGCAATCGTGTGCGCCTGACCGTCGAAGGCCGGCTGCTGCTGTGCCTGGGCAACGAGCATTCGATGGACCTCAAGCAGGTGCTGCGCGCGCACCCCGGCGATGCCGAACGCCTGGAAAAGGCCATCCGCGACTCCCTGCACCTCAAGCCCTACCGCCACCACTTCGAGGTCGGTGGCGAGGTGCAGATCCTGCGCTTCATGAACATGACCGGCGGCTGACAGGCTGTCTCTGGAATTCCATGATCGTCCACCCCCACCCGGATGTGCTGCGCGTGCTGTTCACCCTCAAGGGATCGATCGTCAAGCGCATCGCCCTGCGTTGCCTGATGGTCACACTTCTGGCCGCATTGATCGTGCTGGTCGAGCGGCATTTCCCGGCCTTTTTCTATCCGGTCAGCGCCACCCCGTTCACCCTGCTCGGGCTGTCGTTGTCGATCTTCATGAGCTTTCGCAACAACGCCTGCTACGACCGTTGGTGGGAAGGGCGCAAGGCCTGGGGGCAAATGATCATCGAGATCCGCTCGTTCGCCCGGGAAAGCGTGGCGATCGCCGACCCGCAGCAGCGCCACGCCATGCTCCGCGAACTGTGCGGCTTTGCCCATGCATTGAATGCCAGGCTGCGCGGTGAGGACGAACTGGCCGCTGCCCGCCCCTGGCTCGCCGACGCGGCGGCGCTGAGCCCACATAACGTCTGCGACGGCATCTTGCGCGAGGTTGGCGGGCGCTGCTCGCGGCTGGCCGAACTGCAGTCGATCAGCGAGTGGCGCTACACCTTGCTGGAACAGCGCCTGGTGGGGCTGGCCCAGGTGCAGGCGACGTGCGAGCGGATCAAAGGCACGCCGCTGCCCTTCCCCTACACCCTGCTGCTGCATCGCACCATCTACATCTTCTGCCTGCTGCTGCCGTTCGCCCTGGCCGAGCCGCTGGGCTGGCTGGCACCGTTGTTCACCACCATCGTCGGGTACACCTTCTTCGGGCTCGATGCCATCGGCAATGAGCTGGAAGACCCGTTCGGGCGAGACGAGAACGACCTGCCGACCGATGCCATGGTGCGCACCATCGAGCGGGATGTGTTGTCGGCGCTGGGAGAGAAAGAGCTGCCGCCGGCGTTGCAGCCGGTCGAGTATGTGTTGAGCTGAAACCAGAGGACACCTGCTCCGGCCCTATCGCCGGCAAGCCGGCTCCTACAGGGTCCACGCTCTAGAGGTAGGAGCCGGCTTGCCGGCGATAGAACCGGAACTGATCAGCCCCGGCTCGGGCAAGCACCGATGGGCTTGAGGTGCTTGACGAAGTTGCAAGGCCGATGCCGCGCATCAAGCTGCTCCGCGAGAATCCCCTCCCAGGCTGTGCGGCAGGCCCCGGTCGACCCCGGCAGGCAGCACACCAGGGTGCCGTTGGCCATGCCCGCCAGCGCCCGGCTCTGCACCGTCGAACTGCCGATATCGAGGATCGACAAGGCACGGAACAACTCGCCGAAGCCATCGATACGCCGATCCAGCAAGCATTCCACCGCCTCCGGCGTGCTGTCGCGCCCGGTGAAGCCGGTACCACCGGTAATCAGCACCACCTGCACGTGGTCATCGGCAATCCAGGTGGCGACCTGGGCGCGGATCTTGTACAGATCGTCCTTGAGCAATGCGCGCGAAACCAGGCGGTGGCCGACTTCCAGCGAGCGGCTGGCCAGCAGCTCGCCGGAGGTGTCGTTGTCGTAGGTTCGGGTGTCGCTGACGGTCAGCACGGCGATGTTGAGCGGTACGAAGACCGCGTCGGGTTGGACGCGCACGATGAAGCTCCTTCAATGGCATGGTCGCCACGCTAGGTGCATGGCCCCGGTGCGTCCAATCGAAATGGCGTACCGGCCGATCAATGACATCTATCGCAGACGTGGGTTATGGTCTGCACAACCAGACGCCAGGCACCTCCATGGACATCAAGCAGCTCAAGTTCCTCATCGCCCTCGACCAGACCCGCCACTTCGGCCAGGCCGCGGCGCTGTGCCACATCACCCAGCCGACACTGTCGATGCGCCTGCGCAACCTGGAGGATGAACTGGACCTGGTGCTGGTCAAGCGCGGCCAGCGTTTCGAAGGTTTCACCGAAGCCGGCGAACGCATCCTGGCCTGGGCCCGCACCCTGCTCGCGGCCCACGACGGCCTGCAGGCCGAGGCTGCCAGCTGTCGCGGCCAGGTGGTCGGCAGCCTGCGCCTGGGCACGGTACCGCTGGCCAGCTTCAACCCCATGCACCTGCTGTTGCCACTGCGCGAAAAGTACCCCGAGCTGCAGTTCCAGCTCAGTTCGCACAGCACCGAGCAGATCATCGATGGCCTGAGCCGTAACCAGCTCGACCTGGGTATCTGCTACCTCGACCAGGTCAATGCCAGTTTCTTCGAAGTCATCGAGTTGGGCACCACCACCATGGGCCTGCTGCATGACACCCGGCACTTCCAGTTCGAGCAGGAGCAACTGCAATGGAACGTCCTGGCCGGCATTCCGCTCGGGCTGCTGAGCAAGGGCATGCACTACCGCCAGTCCCTGGACCTGAGTTTCCGTAGCCGTGGCCTGGAACCACTGGCCGTGCTCGAAAGCGACTCCAGCTTCCAGCTGATCCAGGCCATCACCACCGGCGTGTGCTGCGCGGTGATGCCACTGGACTGCGGCCTGGAAGACCTCAGCGAACACCTGCGCATCATCCCCATTGCCGATGCCAGCATCCACAGCCCGGTCGGCTTGCTGCTGCGCCGCAGCGAGCCACGCTCGGCCATCGCCGAGCAGTGTTTCGCCGAGGCACGTGCGCTGTTCAGCCCGACTGATCGGCGGTTGCCTGGCGGTACTGGCGGGGCGTGAAGCCGGTGAGTTGCTTGAACTGCCGGCTGAACGCACTGTGGTCGGTGTAGCCGCAACGCAAGGCCACTTCGGTGATCGGCAGGTCCGAGTGCAATAGCCTGTGCGCGTGCTCCAGCCGCGCCTTGTGGATCATCTGCCGAGGCGTGAGGTGAAACACCCGCTTGCAGTAGCGCTCCAGTTGCGCGACGGAGATGCCCGCGATGCGCGTCAGCTCGCCCATGCTGATCGGTTGGTGAAAGTGCTGGCGGATGTGCTCATCCACTGCGGCCAGGCGCTGGTAGGCCGGGTGGCTGTCGGCGGCTGACTGCAGGTCGACCGAAATACCCACCAGGCCGATGATCTCGCCTGCCGGATTGCGCAGCGGGCGCTTGTGGGTGAGGCACCAGCCGGCTTCGCGGCTGCCGTACAGGTGCAGTTCGAGCTGGTCCTCCAGTACCCGTCCCTCTTCCAATACACGGCGGTCCTGCTCGGTGTACCCGGGCCCCAGTTGCACCGGGAACACTTCGGCGCTGGTCTTGCCCAGCAGGGGTTGCAAGCGCTTGAGGCCGCAGCGCTGGACCAGGGTGGTGTTGGCCAGCACGTAGCGGGCCTCGGCATCCTTGATGAAGATCGCCGCGTTGGGGATGGTGTCGAGGATCGGCAGAAGCAGGGACACACTGGCCAGCAACGCCTCCAGCGTGGCGGGGCGCAGGTGGTCGAGGGACTGGTACAGGGTTGCCAGGGGGGTGTTGGTCATCTGCCTCATCTCGGGTGGCTGGGCCGGCCTCTTCGCGGGCAAGCCCGCTCCTACAGGAACACCACAGTTTTCAAAGCCTGTATGGATCATGTGGGAGCGGGCTTGCCCGCGAAGAGGCCGGCACTACTCGTAAATTACTCAAACCCTTGCGCGGTATGCCCTACAGCCTATCCATACGCCTTCCAGCGCCGCCAGCGTTTTTCGCAATTGTGCCGATTTCGTCATGCACCCTGCCGAAAACCATCAAGAACACTCCCCCCTTGTCGGTCCACTCTATGCCCCACGCAAGCCGCCCGACACCTACAAGAGCGCGGCCGCATCAAGCTGCAAAACGTGACATCAGACCTGCCTATCCAATAACCAACAAAAAGGCGAACCCATGTCAGGCAAATTCAAGAAACAGCTGTCATTGCTCGACCTCACCTTCATCGGCCTCGGCGCCATCTTCGGCTCCGGCTGGTTGTTCGCCGCCAGCCACGTCTCGGCCATCGCCGGCCCGGCCGGTATCCTCTCCTGGTTTCTCGGCGGTTTCGCCGTGCTGTTGCTGGGCATCGTCTACTGCGAGCTCGGCGCCGCCCTGCCACGCGCCGGTGGCGTGGTGCGCTACCCGGTGTACTCGCATGGCCCGCTGCTCGGCTACCTGATGGGCTTCATCACCCTGATCGCCTTCTCCAGCCTGATCGCCATCGAAGTGGTCGCCTCGCGCCAGTATGCCGCGGCCTGGTTTCCCGGGCTGACCCAGGCCGGCTCCAGCGACCCTACCGCACTCGGCTGGCTGGTGCAGTTCGCCTTGCTCGGGCTGTTCTTCCTGCTCAACTACCGCAGCGTGAAGACCTTCGCCAAGGCCAACAACCTGGTCAGCGTGTTCAAGTTCATCGTGCCGCTGCTGGTGATCGGTGTGCTGTTCACCTTCTTCAAACCGGAAAACTTCACCGTCCAGGGCTTTGCCCCGTTCGGCTTGTCCGGCGTGGAAATGGCCGTGTCGGCCGGCGGCATCATCTTCGCCTACCTGGGCCTGACGCCGATCATCTCGGTGGCCAGCGAGGTGAAGAACCCGCAACGCACCATTCCCATCGCGCTGATTCTCTCGGTGCTGCTGTCCACGGCGATCTACGCCTTGCTGCAACTGGCTTTCCTCGGCAGCGTGCCGACCGAAATGCTCGCCAATGGCTGGGCCGCGGTGACCAAGGAGCTGGCCCTGCCCTACCGCGATATCGCCCTGGCCCTGGGCGTGGGCTGGCTGGCCTACCTGGTGGTGGCAGACGCGGTGATCTCGCCCAGCGGCTGCGGCAACATCTACATGAACGCCACCCCACGCGTGGTCTACGGCTGGGCCCAGACCGGCACCTTCTTCAGGTACTTCACCCGCATCGACGCGCAATCGGGCATCCCGCGCCCGGCACTGTGGCTGACCTTCGGCCTGGCGGTGTTCTGGACCCTGCCGTTCCCATCCTGGGAAGCCTTGATCAACGTCGTCTCGGCAGCGCTGGTGCTGAGCTACGCCGTGGCCCCGGTCAGCGTCGCAGCCCTGCGCCGCAACGCGCCCGACATGCCGCGCCCGTTCCGGGTCAAGGGCATGAATGTGCTCGGCCCGCTGTCGTTCATCATCGCCGCGCTGATCGTCTACTGGTCCGGCTGGAACACCGTGTCGTGGCTGCTGGCCCTGCAGATCGTGATGTTCGTGCTGTACCTGCTGTGCGGCCGCTTCGTGCCGACCCAGCACCTGTCGCTGGCCCAGCAAGTGCGCTCGTCGGCCTGGCTGATCGGCTTCTATGGCGTGACCATCCTGCTTTCCTGGCTGGGCAGCTTCGGCGGCCTGGGCGTGATCGGTCACCCGCTCGACACCGTGGCCGTGGCCGCCTGCGCCCTGGGCATCTACTACTGGGGCGCCGCGACCGGCGTGCCGGCCCACCTGGTGCGCCTGGAAGGCGAGGACGAAAGCGAAGCCTCAGCCGACACCTATGCCGGCCACCCTGCAGCCGCCGCCTCCTGAACTTTCACGCAATGGACAACCCCATGAAACAGATCCACGTCATCGACTCGCATACCGGCGGTGAACCGACCCGCCTGGTGATGAAAGGTTTCCCGGCACTGCAGGGTCGCAGCATGGCCGAGCAGCGCGACGAACTGCGCGAGCTGCACGACCATTGGCGGCGCGCCTGCCTGCTGGAGCCACGCGGCAACGATGTGCTGGTGGGCGCGTTGTACTGCCCGCCGGTCTCGGCAGATGCCACCTGCGGGGTGATCTTCTTCAACAACGCCGGCTACCTGAACATGTGCGGCCACGGCACCATCGGCCTGGTTGCCTCCCTGCAGCACCTGGGCCTGATCGAACCCGGCGAGCACAGGATCGACACCCCGGTCGGCCAAGTCAGCGCGACCCTGCACGAAGACGGCGCGATCACCATCGGCAACGTGCCGTCCTATCGCTACCGCCAGCAGGTTGCGGTCGAGGTGCCCGGCCATGGCGTGGTGCATGGCGATATCGCCTGGGGTGGCAACTGGTTCTTCCTGGTTGCCCAACACGGCCAGCGCATCGAGCTTGCCAACCGCGATGCCCTCACCGACTACACCTGGGCCATGCTCAAGGCCCTCGAAGCACAGGGCATCACCGGCGAAAACGGTGCGCCCATCGACCATGTCGAGCTGTTCGCCGACGACCCCGACGCCGACAGCCGCAACTTCGTCATGTGCCCGGGCAAGGCCTACGACCGCTCGCCTTGCGGCACCGGTACCAGCGCCAAGCTGGCGTGCCTGGCCGCCGACGGCAAGCTCGGCGAAGGCCAGACCTGGGTCCAGGCCAGTATCACCGGCAGCCAGTTCCAGGGCCGCTACCAACGCGACGGCGAACGCATTCGCCCGTTCATCACCGGCCGCGCCTACATGACCGCCGACAGCACCCTGCTGATCGACGAACAGGATCCGTTCGCCTGGGGCATCTGACCCGGCTTTTTTCCCAATTGAATAGCGCTAGGAGTGACAACCATGACCGACAACATCTTCACCGGCTGCATGCCCGCCCTGATGACCCCGTGCACCACCGAGCGCAAGCCGGACTTCGACGCCCTGGTGCGCAAGGGCCGCGAACTGATCGAGGCCGGCATGAGCGCCGTGGTCTACTGCGGATCGATGGGCGACTGGCCGCTGCTGACCGAGGCCGAGCGCCAGGAAGGCGTGGCGCGCCTGGTAGCCGCCGGCATTCCGACCATCGTCGGCACGGGCGCTGTGAACACCCGTGAGGCGGTATCGCATGCCGCCCATGCCGCCAAGGTCGGCGCCGCTGGCCTGATGGTCATCCCCCGGGTGCTCAGCCGCGGCGCCTCGCTGATCGCCCAGAAGCACCATTTCTCGGCGATCCTCGCGGCCGCGCCGAAACTGCCAGCGGTGATCTACAACAGCCCCTACTACGGCTTCGCCACCCGCGCCGACCTGTTCTTCGAACTGCGTCGCGAATACCCCAACCTGATCGGCTTCAAGGAGTTCGGCGGCGGCGCCGACCTGCGCTATGCCGCCGAGCACATCACCTCCAAGGACGACGACGTGACGCTGATGGTCGGCGTCGACACCCAGGTGGTGCATGGCTTCGTCAACTGTGCGGCCACCGGCGCCATCACCGGTATCGGCAACGCACTGCCGCGTGAAGTGCTGCAACTGGTGAGCCTGAGCAAGCAGGCCGCCAAGGGCGACGCCCGCGCTCGCCGCCTGGCGCGTGAACTGGAGTCGGCGCTGGCAGTGCTGTCGTCGTTCGATGAAGGCTGCGACCTGGTGCTGTACTACAAGCACTTGATGGTGCTCAACGGCGACCGCGAGTACGGCCTGCATTTCAACGAAACCGATGTCCTCACCGACGCCCAGCGCAACTATGCCGAGCAGCAGTACGCGCTGTTCCGCACCTGGTACGCCAGCTGGTCGGCGGAGCAGAACCTGGCCTGAGGCGCAGAGCACACGCCCTGTGGGAGCGGGCTTGTCCGCCCCCACAGGGATCGCCTCGGCTTCAAGATCTTTACTCCTGAATTCAAAGGACGTTCCATGACCCTCACAGGCAACCTGCTGATCGGCCAACGCGCCGTGCCCGGCAGCCGCGACGCGATCCGCGCCATCGATCCGGCCAGCAACCAGGCCCTCGAACCCGCCTACGCCGGCGGCACCGCCGAACACGTGGCCCAGGCCTGTGCACTCGCCTGGGCGGCGTTCGACGCTTACCGCGAGACATCGCTGGAACAACGCGCCCACTTTCTTGACACCATCGCCAGCCAGATCGAAGCACTTGGCGATACCCTGATCGACCGCGTCGTCGCTGAGAGCGGCCTGCCCAAGGCACGCATCCAGGGCGAACGCGGCCGCACCTGCGGGCAACTGCGCACCTTCGCCCGTGTGGTGCGCAGCGGCGAATGGCTCGACGTGCGGGTCGACAATGCCCAGCCAACGCGCCAACCCCTGCCCCGCGCCGACCTGCGCCAGCGCCAGGTAGCCCTGGGACCGGTGGCGGTGTTCGGTGCCAGCAACTTCCCCCTGGCCTTCTCGGTGGCCGGCGGCGATACGGCCTCGGCCCTGGCGGCTGGCTGCCCGGTGGTGGTCAAGGCCCATGGTGCGCACCCCGGCACCAGCGAGCTGGTCGGCCAGGCCGTGGCCCGCGCAGTGCAACTCTGCGACCTGCCCGAAGGTGTGTTCTCGCTGTTGTACGGCGCAGGCCGTGAGGTCGGCATGGCCCTGGTCCGCGACCCTCGGATCAAGGCGGTTGGCTTCACCGGGTCGCGCAGCGGTGGCATCGCCCTGTGCCAGGCAGCCCAGGCCCGCCCGGAACCGATCCCGGTGTACGCGGAGATGAGCTCGATCAACCCGGTGTTCCTCTTCGACGCAGCGCTACAGGCCCGTGGCGAAGCCCTGACACAAGGCTTCGTCGCCTCGCTGACCCAAGGTGCCGGGCAGTTCTGCACCAACCCCGGTTTGGTGATCGCCCGCCAGGGGCCTGCGCTGCAGCGCTTCATCGCCAACGCCAGCGAGCAGGTGCGCCAGGCCGCCGCACAGACCATGCTGACCCCTGGCATAGCCGATGCCTACCAGGCCGGTGTCGGCGCGCTGGCCGACAACACCAACGCCGAGGTGGCCGCCAGCGGCCAACCGCAACACGGGCCTAACCAGTGTCAGGCGCAACTGTTCGTGACCAACGCCGTGGCGTTTCTCAGCGATCCGGCGCTGCAAGCCGAAGTGTTCGGCGCGGCTTCCCTGGTGGTGGCCTGCGACAGCGATGAGCAAGTACGCCAGGTGGCCGAACACCTGGAAGGCCAGTTGACCGCCACGCTGCACCTGGACGATGGCGATATCGAGCGCGCCCGCGAGCTGGTGCCGACGCTGGAGCGCAAGGCCGGGCGAATCCTGGTCAACGGCTGGCCGACCGGGGTCGAGGTGTGCGACGCGATGGTCCACGGCGGGCCCTTCCCGGCCACCTCCGATGCCCGCAGCACCTCGGTGGGCACCGCCGCGATCCTGCGCTTCCTGCGCCCGGTGTGTTACCAGGACTTCCCCGACGCCCTGCTGCCTGTGGCACTCCAGCATGGCAACCCGCTGCAGCTGCGGCGCCTGCTCGACGGCCAACGGGAAGCCTGAACCATGGTCCAAGCCCTGCAGGATACCGATATCGCCGTGGTCGGCGCCGGCATCGTCGGCGTCGCCTGCGCCCTGCAACTGGCCCGCCAGGGACGCCGGGTGGTGCTCGTCGATCGCGACGAACCCGGCCAGGGCGCGTCCTACGGCAACGCCGGGCACCTGGCCACCGAGCAGGTGTTCCCGATCGCCGACCTGTCGATCCTCAAGCGCCTGCCCCGCATGTTGCTCGACCCGATGGGCCCGCTGCGCCTGGACTGGAAATACCTGCCCAAGGCCATGCCCTGGTTCGCCCGGCTACTGCTCAACCTGCGCCCGGCGCCTTTCCAGCGCAGCGTGGCGGGTATCCGCGCACTGAACGAAGGCAGCCTGGGGGCCTGGCGACGGTTGCTGGAGTCGATCGGGCGCAGCGCGTTGTTCAAGGAGGATGGCTCGTTGCTGGTGTTCGAAAAGCCCGAGTCGCGCCAGGTGCTGGAAGCCCTGCGGGTGCGCATGCAGCAGCAGGATGTAGCGGTGGACCTGTGGTCGGCCGACAACGTGCGCGAAGCCGCCCCGCAATTGAATCCGGCGTTGCTCGGTGGCCTGTTCTTCCCCGCGACCGGGCACTTCATCGACCCGTACCGCGTGGTCCGCGAACTGTTCGAGGCCGCCAGGGCCAGTGGCGTGCGCTTCTTGCGCGCCGAGGTCGATGGCGGCCAGGTCAATGCCGCCGGTGTCAGCCTGGCGAGTAGCCTGGGCATGCTCCAGGCACGCCAGGTACTGGTCAGTTGCGGCGCGCATTCGGCTCGGCTGGCAGCGGCACTGACCGGTAAACGCGTACCGCTGGATACCGAACGTGGCTATCACCTGATGTTGCCAGGGGAGCATCAACGCTTGCCGTTCGCCGTCACATCCTTGGAGCGCAAGTTCATCATGACGCCGATGGCCGATGGCCTGCGTCTGGCTGGCACGGTGGAGTTCGCCGGGCTGAACGCACCGCCTAGCATGCAGCGGGCTTGGCAGTTGCACCGGTTGAGCGAAGGGCTGTTTCGGGATGACCTGAATGCCGAGGGCGCGACGCCGTGGATGGGTTTCAGGCCGTCGTTACCGGACTCGCTGCCGGTGATCGACCGGGTGTGTGATGGGCGCGTGTTGCTCGCGTTCGGGCATCAGCATCTGGGGCTGACCCAGGCGGCGGTGACGGCGCAATGGGTGGGACGTCTGGCCGAGCAAGCCGGTGGGCCCGAGATGCAGGCCTACCGGTTGGATCGGTTTTGAGCTCGGGGCCGCCGTGCGGCCCAATCGCCGGCAAGCCGGCTCCTACAAGATCGGTGTAGGAGCCGGCTTGCCGGCGATTGGGCTGCAAAGCAGCCCCGACGACCTCAGCGATACCGCTCGAGCCAATGCGCGTAGGGCGCCGGCAGGGTCCAGGACGGTTTCTCGACACCCAGTTCCTTGGCCGCGAAATACGCCCAATGCGGATCGGCCAGGTGCGCACGGCCCACCGACACCAGGTCGAGCTGGTTGGCCTGCAGCGCGCCTTCTGCCAGTTGCGGCGTACCGAAGCCCCAGGCCGAGGTCACCGGCAAGCCAGCCTCGCGGCGCACGCGCTCGGCAATCGGCCCCATGAATGCCGGGCCCCACGGAATGCTGGCGTCCGGGATGGTGAAGCCGACGCTGACGCTCAGCAGGTCAAGCCCGCCCGCCTTGAAGCGACGTGCCAGTTCGATCGACTCTTGCAGGGTCTGCTCATCGCGGCCGTCATACTCCAGCACGCCGAAACGGGCGGTCAGCGGCAGGTTCTCCGGCCAGACCTCACGCACGGCTGCGAGGGTTTCCAAGAGGAAGCGGCTGCGGTTCTCGAAGCTGCCACCATAGGCATCGGTGCGCTTGTTGGAGTGCTCGGAGAAGAAGCTCTGGCCCAGGTAGCCATGGGCAAAGTGCAGTTCGATCCACTCGAAACCGGCGTCGCGGGCACGGCGTGCGGCATCGACGAAGTCCTGCTTGACCCGGGCGATGTCGTCCAGGGTCATCTCGCGCGGCACTTTCGGCAGGTGGGCACCGAACGCGATGGCCGAAGGGGCGATGGTTTCCCAGCCACGGGCATCGTCGGCAGCGATATGGTCGTCACCTTCCCAGGGGCGATTGGCGCTGGCCTTGCGCCCGGCGTGGGCAATCTGGATGCCCGGCACGGAACCGGCCGCCTTGATCGCCTGCACCACCGGGACGAAGGCCTGGGCATGGGCATCGCTCCAGATACCGGCGCAACCGGGGGTGATACGCCCTTCCGGCGCCACTGCGGTAGCCTCGACCACCAGCAGGCCAGCACCACCCCGGGCCATGCCGGCCAGGTGCACGTGGTGCCAGTCGTTGATCATGCCGTCCTCGGCCATGTACTGGCACATCGGCGGAATGGCGATGCGGTTGCGCAGGGTGACGTCCTTGAGGGTGTAGGGTTCGAACAGTGCGGACATGGGCAAGCTCCCGGTGTGTCTGAATACGATAGTTCGATCATAATCGAACTATGGCAATAATGGAAACCCTCGTTATCATGTCGACCATGCGAGCCTACAAACATCCCAATTCAGAAGACCTGATCCTCGAACGCGTGCTGTACGCCCTGAGCGACCCGGTGCGCCTGGGCATCGTCCGCCACCTGGCCGGCGTGGCCGAGGCCAGCTGCGGCGAGCTGGACGGCGGCCGGCCGAAGTCGAGCATGTCCCATCACTTTCGCGTGCTGCGTGACGCGGGGCTGGTGCAGACCCGCAATGTCGGCACCACCCACATGAATTCATTGCGCAGCGAAATGCTCGACGAGCGGTTTCCGGGATTGCTGGAGTGCATTCTGCGCCAGCGCTGATGCCTGTGCGGGCCCCTTCGCGCTGTATCTGTGGCCACTGTGTGCGGGCTTGTCCCGCGAATGGGGGCGACGCGGTGAATGGCACAGGCTTGGCCGGTGTTCGCGGGACAAGCCCGCTCCAACAGTGGCCAGTTAAATCAATGAGTTTGGTTTATTCTGAGTGCGGGCTTGCCCGCGAAGAGGCCTGCACAAACACAGCCAGTGCTATTGCTTGCACAGCGCAAACCGACACACCTGCCCTCCCCTCAACATGCATTCCTCATGGCTGACCTCGGCGCCCCCAGCGCCCCGATCAACGCCAAGTCCAGCTCGCACACCAGCGGATGCGCCTTGGCCAGGTCATGGAACACGCAGTTGTGCGCAACGATCTGCGTCTCCCCCGTCGAACGGAAGAACACCTCGGCCTCGTAGCCAGCGGCGTTCATGTGCTCGACGATACGCGGCTCATCCACCACCTCATGCTCCAGGTCCGCCGCCAGCTTGCGCCCTAGCTCGCGCATCAACGCCCGCAGCGCGTCCTGGCCGAGCAGCCCGGCCACTTCACCGATCAACAGGTTGGCAAGCAGCGGATACTGGCGCGGAAACAGCTCACACCCCTGCTCGCTCAATCGATGCAACTGCTCCGGGCGCCGTCCGGTGGGCCGGGTGTCGCCACGTTCGACCAGGCCGTCGCGCTCCAGCGCGGCCAGGTGCTGGCGCACCGCCGTGCGGGTGATCGACAAGACCTGCGCCAGGTCGTCGATGCTCATGCCTGCCGGCTGGCGCAACAACGCGTGGAGCAGGTCCTGCTGGGTACGGCCCAGGCCTTCGAGCATCAGACTTTGTCCGGGAACTGCTTCACCAGCGCTGCGGCCAGGGCGTCGGAGAGCGTGAGGATATGCTCGCGCATCATGCTCCAGGTGCGCGCCTCGCCCGCGTAGTCAGCGTCGGCCAACTGATCGATCTGCGCCACATGATGACCGCCGTGGGCAACGAGCAACGGCATCAACGCGGCATGGCTCAGGTAAGGGTTGGCCTTGGAGAGAAAATCGGCAATAGCCCGAGCATTGCTGGACAACTCGTCGATGGCGGCCTGGGCGCCCTTCTTGTCCTTGGCCACGGTGGCATCGCTGTAATGCTTGATCGCGCCCCAATGGCCAGCCAGCAGCTGGAGCAACTGATCGGCAGCGGGTTGCCCGTACAACGGCGCGATGCTGTTGGCGATACGTTTGGCATCTGCCACCACTTCGCTAGCGGCGACCTCGGCCTGCTTGGCATTGCCGGCCTGGTTGGCGATGGCGTAGTTACGCACCCAGAAGATGTGCTCGACCCATAAATCGCGCAGCGTCATGCGGGTGGTCGCGGCGGGTTGTTCGAGCGCGGTGGCGGGGGGCGGGGTGGTGGGCGTGGCCGAGGAGTAGCTCTGGCTCCATACGGGCTGCGCGCACAGGGCGGTCAGCAGCAGTGCGGCGATCTTGATGTTCATGACAGCACCCTCCTGGAGGGGATCGACTGACAATATTAATTTAAGCATCAAAATATGTTTTTATCGGGCCGCTCCGGGGTTTCCGATCAGTGGTTTTGTAGGATAACGGCAACAAAAAAGCCACGAGGTCACCCCCGTGGCTTTCGCTCACAACAGGCTACTGCTTACAGCGCCATGTCGTTCTCAGGCTTGCTTTCAACCGGCTGGCTCGGCGCAACGGTGGTACCGACGCTGTCGTCGATCACCGGCGGCTTCTCCAGCTGCAGCACTTCGGCGGTGTAGTTCCACTCTTTCTGGGTGGCCGCTGCCGAGTCGTTCAGCTTGGTGCCGTAGCTCGGCACGATTTCCTTGATCTTGGCCTGCCACTCTGGGGTCGCGACCTTCTCCTTGAACACGGTTTCCAGCACGTTGAGCATGATCGGCGCGGCAGTCGAAGCACCTGGCGAGGCGCCCAGCAGACCGGCGATGGTGCGGTCCTGCGAGGCAACCACTTCGGTGCCCAGCTTGAGCACGCCGCCCTTCTCTGCGTCACGCTTGATGATCTGCACGCGCTGGCCTGCTTGCCACAGCTTCCAGTCTTCCTTCTTGGCGTTCGGGAAGTAGGTGCGCAGCGCTTCGAAGCGATCGTCATCCGACAGCATCAGCTGGCCGGCGAGGTATTCCACCAGCGGGTACTGCTCGATACCGACCTTGGTCATCGGCCACACGTTGTGCATCGTGGTGCTGCCCAGCAGGTCCAGGTACGAGCCGTTCTTCAGGAACTTGGTCGAGAAGGTGGCGAATGGCCCGAACAGGATCACGCGCTTGCCATCGAGCACGCGGGTATCCAGGTGCGGCACCGACATGGGTGGCGCGCCGGTCGAGGCGATGCCGTAGGCCTTGGCCATGTGCTGCATGGCAACGGTCGGGTTCTCGGTTACCAGGAACGAGCCACCTACCGGGAAGCCTGCGTATTCCTTGGCTTGCGGAATGCCCGACTTCTGCAGCAGCTTCAGCGCGCCGCCGCCGGCACCGATGAACAGGAACTTAGCGTCGGTGGCCGATTCGGTACCGTCCTTGAGGTTCTTGTACTCGACGTGCCACGAGCCGTCTTCGTTGCGGGTGATGTCCTGCACTTCGCTGGACAGCTTCAGGTCGAAGTTCTTCTGGGTCTGCAGGTGGCCGACGAACTGACGGGTGATCTCACCGAAGTTGACGTCGGTGCCGATCGGCGTCCAGGTCACGGCCAGCTTCTGGTTCGGGTCACGCCCTTCCATCATCAGCGGGACCCACTTGGCGATCTGCGCGTGGTCCTCGGAGAACTGCATTGGGCGGAACAGCGGGCTGGCCTGCAGGGCGTCGTAGCGCTTCTTGAGGAACTTGATGTTGTCGTCGCCCCACACGAAGCTCATGTGCGGGGTGGTGTTGATGAAGGAGTGCGGGTTCTTCAACACGCCCTGGCGAACCTGCCAGGACCAGAACTGACGGGAAATCTGGAAGGCTTCGTTGATCTCGATGGCCTTGGAGATGTTGACGTTGCCGTCTTTGTCTTCCGGGGTGTAGTTCAGTTCGGCCAGCGCGGAGTGGCCGGTACCGGCGTTGTTCCAGCCGTTGGAGCTTTCTTCGGCGACGCCGTCCAGACGCTCGACCATCTCCATCGACCAGCTCGGCTCCAGCTCGTGCAGCCACACGGCCAGGGTGGAGCTCATGATGCCGCCGCCGACCAGCAGCACATCGACTTTCTTGGTTTCTTCGGCGTGCGCCTGCATGAAGCTTGCAGCGACAGCCAGACCCAGCAAGGTTTTGCCAGCTTTCTTGAACATTGAAAAATCCAGTCAGTAGAACAGGTGGGTGGGCCTGTGGCTGGCCCAGGTGTTTCGTGTTCTTCCGCGCAGGCTTTTTGTGGTCATTGTTCAGCGGCTAGAGAACCAGAAAACGACCCAGGCTTTTGTCGAATTGACCTACAGCGCTGAATCGTTTCGCCGATTGTAACCGAAATGCCAGTACAAACAAATTGCCCGGCGGCGCGTCAAGACGACAGGTTGTCCCAGCGACAGTTTGTCTCTATGGGTGGCCACGAGTAGCCATTTTGAGCAGTTGCGCACATTGAAAACCTAGCTAGCGCGGGCGATAGTTCGCAGTCCTACTTCGTTCTTGCCCTACCAGGAGTCTGTCCATGCTCGGCGTCACCGACTACGGCGCGTTCGTCATCGCCTTCATCATCGTCCTGGCCATCCCCGGCCCGGGCAACTTCGCCCTGATCACCGCTACTGGCAAGGGCGGCATCAAGGCGGGCATGGCCGCCACCTGCGGCGTGATCCTCGGTGACCAGGTGCTGCTGTGGCTGGCGGTGGCGGGCGTGGCGACCTTGCTCGCCGCCTACCCTGCCGCGTTTCATGTGGTGCAATGGGCCGGTGCGGCCTACCTGGCGTACCTGGGCCTGCGCATGCTGCTGAGCAAGCCGGGCGGCGCACCACGCGCCAGCCGCATGGACAACGGCCATTACCTGCGCCAGACGATGATGATCACCCTGCTAAACCCCAAGGCGATCATGTTCTACATGGCGTTCTTCCCACTGTTCGTCGACCCGGTGAAGCACCAGGGCTTGGTGACCTTCGGCTTCATGGCGGTGACGGTGGCAGTGGTGACCTTCCTTTATGGGCTGATTGCCGTGGTGCTGACCCACATGCTGGCTGAGCGCATGCGCGCCAGTCCGCGGATTTCCAATATGTTCGAGCGATTGGCGGGGGCTTGTCTGGTGGGGTTTGGGATCAAGTTGGCGGCGATGCGGTGATGGGGCGGTTCCGATGGGACCACCGTAAAGATGATTGACCCAAAAGCAGCACCAGGACGCTGGCCCTGAGTCGGAGTTTTTCCCATCCCAAGTAGTCCATTTCTGGATTGTCATTCCTGCCAAGTGGGTCCGTTGCGACCGCATGGGTTTCGGCCTAGGCTCGTCTGGACCTCGAACGGCGGGACGACACAGAGGCATTAGACGAGCGAAGGAAATCCTTCACGCTCTGCGAGGTAAACGACAATGAGCGAGCAATCTCACCCCGAAGACATGCCAATCCTGAATCTGGATTTGAGCAAAACCCAGCGCTTCGAGGCCTCGAGCTTCCTCGATAGCCCAGAAACCATCGCCGCCTTTCTAGCAGAAGCGATGAAGGCAAATGACGCTCAGATCCTCATGCACGCCTTGGAAGAGGTGGCGAAGGCCAAAGGTGTCAGCCAATTTGCCCACGATGCTGGGGTTAACCGTGAGTCTCTCTACAAGACCCTCAAGGGAGGCAACAAAACACGGTTCGCAACGATCCAGAAATTGCTGTTGGCTCTCGGCGTGGAACTGACAGTCAAACCTCTTGAAAGAGCCTCTGCTTCGTAAGCCTGCAGCGTTACGCTTCCCCTGAATAGGGTTGGATTCGGTGCGGCGAGGGGTTGGTTTTATACGCAATGTGTAAATTCGGCGCTGCAAATCCAGCCATTTTTCTCAGTTTTTTCCCATTTCCTGTAGTCCGTTTCTGAAACATACTTCCATCGCTGCCAAACCATTGCTACTGCTGTGATGGGGACCTAGTCTCGGGATGTCGCTGGCAAAACAGCGACCGGCTTTGACAGGCCGACCCTATCTCAGACACGCGCAAGCGCTATGGCGGCTGTGCGCGGGGCACCTTCGTGTGCGCCGAGTCACTCTGGGATCCTCGGTCTGTCAACCCGCGTACAGCTGCCACCTTCTTGTTTGACAGCAAGCTTGTGGTAGCCCCACTGATCCCAGAGGTGCATATGCGCAAGACAGTCCCCGATCCACCCGCTTCTTCCCTCGAATCCTCCGTCGCCCTGCAAGACGCACTCGTGCAGGCATCGGAGCACGTTCTCTGTGCCCTGTCCGTCGCGAGTCAATCCGTGATGCTCAACCCTGTCAGCCCGAGCTCGAAGATCATGCGAGCCGTGATCCATGAGATGGCGGCGGTGCAGGCCTTGTTGGACTCTGCAGAAGAGCATGCACAGATGCGAGCGCATCTGCCGACCGAGCCGCGAACGCTGCATTAAGTGATGTGTTGTCTGGGCGGGCCTCTTCGCGGGACAAGCCCGCTCCCACAGAATCACCACAATCCCCAAAGCAGCGGAGGGTCAACATAATCCTCTACAACAACGGGGTACTTGTGGGAGCGGGCTTGTCCCGCGAAAGGGCCCGCCCAGACAACCAAATTATCGAAGGGAGATCGACAATGACCACAAACGCCGTAACACCCGGCGAAACCTGCTTCTACCAAGGCGAAGGCCAAACCCAACCGCTGTTCCGCATCGAACCGGGCATCAACTGCCAGTTCGCCCGCGAACAAGCCTCGGAATTGATGGGCTACGCACGGGACATGACCCTGGATGGCCTGATGGAGCGAAACCACAATCTGATCTGGGCCTCGTACTACCTCAACGCCTTGGCCAAGGCGCTGCTCGACGATGCCGAAATCGGGCTCATGAAATCAGAAAACCCATAACGAAAAAGCCCCGCAGACGTTAATCTGCGGGGCTTCATCTTGTATGGCGGAGAGATAGGGATTTGAACCCGCCCGACTTGCTCGGTAGGCCGTTACAGGCCAGTAAAAACGGTTATCCTCACGTGATCAAATGGCCCATCCGCGCCTAAAGCGTCCCAGAATTTGCCCTAAATTTGTCTTAAAAGTATCTACGGTACTAGGCCCTGTACGAAATCCCGAGAAACCCAATCGCCGCCCCTCGAACGCTGAGTTTTTGTAGAGCCCCACGCCATCGACGGAAAGGAATGCTGTGATGGCAAAGCGTTACGAACTCTCGGACGAGGCTTGGGCTGTGGTCTCCGATCTCTTCATCGAAATTCATGGCCGAGGGAGGCCACGCCTGAGCGACCGGCTGATGCTCAATGGCATGCTCTGGGTGCTTTGTTCAGGCGCTGCGTGCGCGAGATATGCCGGAACGCTTCGGCCCATGGTCAACGGTCTATCAGCGGTTCCGGGGTTGGCGAAACCGGGGCACGTTCGATCAGATGCTCAAACTCTTGCATCTGAGATTGAATGAGCAAGGCCTGATCGATCTGCAAACCTGGATGATCGACTCAACCGCTGTACGCGCAACCCGAGCCTCTTCTGGTGCCGGGAAAAAAGGGGGCCTGACGAGCCTGCCGATCACGCTTTAGGCCGCAGTCGTGGCGGACTAACAACCAAGATCCATATGCTCTGCGACGCCAACGGGACACCGTTGCGCTTCCTCCTCTCTGGCGGTCAAGCCAGTGACATCAGCTATGCCCAGCCATTGCTGGACGAGGTCAGCATTCCACCGAGCCAACGTGGCCGCCCGCGCAAGCGCTGCAAATGGTTGCTTGCCAACAAGGGCTACGACGCCGAGGCACTTCGCCGCTACTGCGACCAATACCGAATGCAGCCCGTCATCCCGCTGCGCTCGATGAAGCGCAAGCCCAAGCCTGGCTTACCCAGACTGTTTGATCGGCCCAGATACCGACAGCGCAACATCATCGAACGCATGTTTGGCTGGCTGAAAGAGAACCGACGGATCGTGACACGCTTCGACAAGCTCGCGAAAAGCTATGCCGCCATGGTCCCACTGGCTTGTTCCATGCGGTGTTTGCGACATCTCTTTTCCTACAGAGCCTAGGAGCCCATCATGGACGAGAAAGCCGCAATCACGGCAGATACCTTGGAGCTGCTGCTCAACCAAACCGCCATCAGAGCAGTACTAGAGGAGCTGACCCTCTGGTTTAGCCAACGCGGCTCAATCCACATCCACGACAACGTTATGAGTGCTCTAGCCACCGTTGACAACCATGCTGAAGTGATTTTGCACGGAATTGAACGCCTGCGGGAATGACCGGCTTCACACGCGGTGAGCGACGCTAGAATCCGCTAGCGCCGAGGTCCCACCAGCAGTTGGTAAGGGGAGGGGGAGCTGAGGTATGCTTTTCCTCAAGCCCTTTTGACTCCACCCCCTAATCTCCAGCCAACATTTAACAATGTCTAACGCCATTAGTGCTGACTAAATTAAATCTCTATCTGAGACTCGAACAGGCTCGGCACCTCCCTTTTCTTTCGTCTCATGATGAGTCACCCCCAGCATCTCCAGCAAATTTTCATCCAGGTCATTCTTCTTAAACTCAGATACAGAAAGCCCCAAATGAATACATAAAGCCTCGACTTCCGAAATAGCCATTCTTAGCTGATCTAAAGTTAGCTCTCGCACATTCGGAATACCGCTTTTCTCTAACCGCTTGATCTTATAAATACTATCGCGAGACGGAGAAAAATACCTATCCTCTATTATTTTTATCTGTACATCATTGAGTGACGACCTTATCCCCTCTAATACCTCTCGATGTGACGCCACCTCTGCCAGTCCACGATATGCATCACGAATTGGACGCTCTCCTCTTTCAATATAAAGATCAGTAAGAACTCTTTCTATAGAAGAAAGCGAATGCCCCGACCGGTAGCTATTTGTCTGAATTCGCCGCTGAGCCTTTTTCTTTTTATCAAAATGTGCTTGGAACGGAATAGCAAAGATCTGCGGAACCATTGTAACTATAGCCCCGCCAATCAAGAATATAAATGTGTAGGCCACTGCGCGTAAGACTTGCACCCACCACCGCTCAGAGTAAAACAAGTCCCTCATCACTCCGGACTTCGTCTTATCCTCAGCCCTCCTTACATCTACTTCGGAAGCACCAGCAATCTTACCCATCGGGACAATTCCCGGCTTCATGGCATCCGCACCTAATACGAGAAGGCTTAACGTCAACGACTCTCCCGGCTCGATAATTACTGGAGCGAAGCTAACACTATTCCCATCTCGCGAAAGCTCTAAATTTTTCAATATATAGGAGCTTTCAGACTGGACCGATGGCTGTTCCAGAAGCTGGCCATTTTCCAATGAAAACCCTATAGGATCGCGATCATCATAATCCCCCTTCCGAACCTCGGCGTTACCTTCATTCCTCAGCGTTACAGTCATCACCCAAAGATTATTCTCACCACCTCTTAGATTTTCTCCACCGTATGATACCTCCAACCCCCCAATAGCACGATGAATATCAAGCACCTTGGCCGGCTGTGAGGAAGTAAAGACCAGGTGTGGTTTCTTCTCATAGAAAAAAGCGGTGTAAATTGCCAGGCCAAACCCCACTAGCGCAAGTAACGCCATAAAACCTGGACCTATTATTATTTTCCAAACACCCTTCATCAAAAATCCCACCACCGCCAATTTTCATTATTAACAGAGCGCCTTGTTCGCTTGCACTGATCGACCAAACCCATTAAGTAGTACCAACTGGAAATAAATGACTTTGCAGTACCGGTTCGGAGAAAATCGGGGCAGCCCTCTTTGCCCCATTGATTTCGGATCGATGGCAAGATTATTTCCCTCTTCCGGCGATGACATCAACTAGTTCTTTTACACTCAAAGGGCTATTCCAAATTCTAGAGCAGACCGTAGTAAAAGTGGCATATCCCGAAATGAGCGCAGCGCTAATAAATACTATCTTCCAATAATAGGCAGGCACTATAAAGTCGTTAAAGTTACTTGTGCAAAGAGCTGCAACAAGGGACAAGAGGATCCCTAGAGGCGCCATCCAGTCCCGGCTTTTAATAACGCTTTGCTGATACTCACCAAGAATTCGGTGAAGTTTATCTTCGGTAATTCCAATTATATGAGTATCAGTATTTTGCGAAATACCGCTCGGATTGATCTGCACATAATCCGGCTGACCTTCCTTGACACGTAAAGGAGGAAGAGGAGAAGCAGAATTAGTTAACTTCACTTCACATCCCTCCACCACAACTGAATAGTCAAATCGTTTGTCACGCCCACACAACGATTCACCATCATCATTTCAACAACCCCATAATCCTCAACCTGCGCCAACTCATACAATGAGGTCAACGCCGTACCCATTGTACTCCAGTTATGCAGGGTCATAAGTGACCTGCCTCCCACATTGGCAAATGTAACATTTTGGTTTTCACCACCGCTTTGAAGCATTATCGATAAAGGAAGTGTAATCTCTTTCTTCGCAAAATCGGTGCCGATAACGATATCAATTTCACCTCGGGCTCCCGGAGGCAAAATTATTTGATAGGTACTAATAAGCCTGCGTCCATCCAGACGAACCTTCAACATTACTCACAACCTTTAAGCCAAGAAATAGAATTAACTGAAAGCCCTCGCGGTGCCATTTCAGCTCAATGATTTTGACGATTTTCCCAAGCCCCCACAACCACAGCCGTTTCTCCAGCTCCCCTGGACGTGATTGCTGAACCCAAAGCGGTAAAGGGGACAGCCCCTTTACCCGAAGAGCCGGCCGTCTTTCTGGGCATATACGGCTACGGAAAAGCTGGGGCGATAGAAACAGAAAGCCCCGCACTTGGCGGGGCTCTCACATTTTCGGGCTACTTTACATCCACCTCGCCAAGCTTAGCCTCGCTAAATGGAACTGTGGTTGGCGCTACAAACTTCCAAGTCTCACCTGGACCAATGTCTTGCCCGGCAGCCATGGTGTTGCCCACGATATTTCCCTCTTCGTCGTACAGCTTGAATTTCACAAACACATTGGAAAGGGTGCCATTCGTGGTGTTTCGAGCTAGTCCCATGACAGCTGGGTAGCCGACAGGTGCCTTCCCTGTATGGAGGTCAGATACCTCCACTCGCCAGTCAGCGTTGGCGGATGCGGACAGTAAGAGTGCGGCTAAAGCTAGAATCTTGCGCATCAGTGAGGCTCTCTGGAAAGACGTGGGCCCTATCTTGACCGCTGGACAGATAATGTCAATATAATGGCCAAGGTATTTTGACGGATCGCCTCTACCGACTTGCGCAACTGCCTGGCCGCGTCATCCGCAGAAACAAAAAGCCCAGCTTAATGCCAGGGCCATCACATCCTTCAGCTACCGATATGAGGGATGAGTTCGCTCAGTCAGTATCCGCCCGAGCTCCTCCGCATCAAGAGCCCCGTAGTCGCCATTATTCATTTTTTCTGTCCGGATCTCTTCGAACACTTCAAGCATTCGTTCGTATCCGTCAACGGTCCGCATGTGAGCGTTGCGGATGCGCCCTTGGAATTCTGACCAGCGATCAAGATCCTCGACGAAGATGCGAGCAATCGAGAGGTGTTCAGTTTCATTGTTGCCATCGAATCCCGGAAATTCGACCCGTGTTCCAAAAGGTCCGGCTACGCTCTGCAACGATTCCCGCCCAGTCTCATCAAGGGCATTAAAGGAGGTTTCGAGAGCAGACCACATTTCCAGCACGTCTGCGACAAATTTAACTGTCTGCGGATCTTCCTCAGCTTCCTCGAAAAGGCCGGGATACTTCCAGGTAAGAGCCCATCCCTGGCCTCCATTCACTGTTCGCTGAATAAATTCCGGGTCTAACCCATCCTCAATATTTAACCGTGCGTGAATTTCTGTAAGCAGCGCGACGATCAGCTTTTGCTGGTTCGAAAACTCCATTTCCACCTCCGCGTTAACCATGGCGAAATGCCATATGGCAGCATGAAGATATTAGTCGAGTGCAACCCGCAGGCAAACAAAACCTGACAGAATGGCCGGGGGTTCGTTGCTGGCACGTGGCTTGCCAGCGGGACACGCTGCTACGAAAACAGGTGTTTAGCGATCTAAGGCCTCGGCTAACGCGGTGCTCTCGGCTTCGCGCATGTCAACGAAGCGGGCACGCGACATGTCGCCCTCGATCTCAGCAGCCCAACGCAGGGCTTCTGCCTTGGTATCAAAAGTGGCGAAAGGGGTTGGATATCTTTTCGGCAGATCTGGGCGCGCCAGGCTTCACCGCGCTTTTCGTAGTAGCCATTGAAAAAAAATGGGAAAAAGGGGGAAAGGCCCCTTACCCCCTCTACCCCAGACGGGTGAGAAGGCTTTGCCGGCTGACTAGCCAACCGTTAGGCTGACTGCACTCAATGCACAAGCTGAACTTGCAGGCAGGGTCTGCTGGTCCGGCTCGTCTCTGTTCCGCCAAACCAATGGTCCCCCATGAAAAACCAAACGAGAAGAAACCTGGAAAAGCTCAAACAGGATACGGTTGAGCTGTTCAGCAAGCTAAAAATGGAGATACCGCTGGCACTCCTTCTGGGCACGGCGCCGATGCTACTCTTTTGCTCAACCGAAAAGGATGTAGAAGAGATGCTCAGTGGGCTACTGGCGATCGGACCATTGATCAAATACTCTGTGATTCTGACTTTCCCCTACTTCTTAGTGCTACTGGTGAAACATGGGATTCGATTTAGCTTCGACTCCAGCCGCGCCAAGTTTGACTACGTCCATGATCTTATCACCGAGGTAGGCCCTGGCTTTCTCACCATCACGAGGACTGCACTAGGTGCGATTATTGGCATCCTCATTCTACTCAATGCTACTCATATAATAACCGGCACTCCCAAGCAGATAGCGGCCATGTACCTAAACGCTGTTTTTTTCTTGGCTTTTAACTGTGCCATTGCAATGGGTAAGGACCGTGCGGCTGCGCACGCCAACCGGCAGTTGAAGAAAAACCCTATTCAGCTTTCGAGGAAAATCAGGTAGCTCAGGCGAGCTTCTCCCATGTGGTATCCAGGGCGGACCAAGAAGCAAGAAGAGGTTTATACGGAACGTGTAAATCCAGCGCTGCAAATCCAGCCATTTTTCTCAGGTTTTTCCCATTTCCTGTAGTCCGTTTCTGAAACATACTTCCATCGCTGCCAAACTATTGCGACTGCTTGGATTGCGCCCTAGTCTCGGTTCGTCGTTGCCAAATCAACGACCGGCTTTGACAGGCCGTTTTATTCAAGTATTTGTCGCAGCGCTTCATGGCAGCTGTGCATGGGGCACATTCGTGTGCGCCGGGTCCTTGGGTAACCGGTCTGTCAACCCGTGTATAGCTGCCTCCATTCGTTTGACAGCGTTGCCAGGCGGCTCCACCTACCCAAGGAGCTTTCATGCGCAAGACAGTCCCCGATCCACCCGCTTCTTCCCTCGAATCCTCCGTCGCCCTGCAAGACGCACTCGTGCAGGCATCGGAGCACGTTCTCTGTGCCCTGTCCGTCGCGAGTCAATCCGTGATGCTCAACCCTGTCAGCCCGAGCTCGAAGATCATGCGAGCCGTGATCCATGAAATGGCGGCGGTGCAGGCCTTGTTGGACTCTGCAGAAGAGCATGCGCAGATGCGAGCGCATCTGCCGACCGAGCCGCGAACGCTGCATTAAGTGATGTGTTGTCTGGGCGGGCCTCTTCGCGGGACAAGCCCGCTCCCACAGAATCACCACAATCCCCAAAGCAGCGGAGGGTCAACATAATCCTCTACAACAACGGGGTACTTGTGGGAGCGGGCTTGTCCCGCGAAAGGGCCCGCCCAGACAACCAAATTATCGAAGGGAGATCGACAATGACCACAAACGCCGTAACACCCGGCGAAACCTGCTTCTACCAAGGCGAAGGCCAAACCCAACCGCTGTTCCGCATCGAACCGGGCATCAACTGCCAGTTCGCCCGCGAACAAGCCTCGGAATTGATGGGCTACGCACGGGACATGACCCTGGATGGCCTGATGGAGCGAAACCACAATCTGATCTGGGCCTCGTACTACCTCAACGCCTTGGCCAAGGCGCTGCTCGACGATGCCGAGATCGGGCTCATGAAATCAGAAAACCCATAACGAAAAAGCCCCGCAGACGTTAATCTGCGGGGCTTCATCTTGTATGGCGGAGAGATAGGGATTTGAACCCTAGGTACTGTTGCCAGTACAACGGATTTCGAATCCGTCCCGTTCGACCACTCCGGCATCTCTCCAATGCCGCGCATCATACCAGCGAATTCTGAAAAGGCAAACCTTTATTTGCAAAAAACTCGCGTGGTATCAGGCGCTTGCGTGAACCCACCGCTTACAGCGGCACGCCCAGGCGCTTGGCAACCTCTTCGTAGGCTTCGATCACGTCGCCCAGACCCTGGCGGAAGCGGTCCTTGTCCATCTTCTTGCGGGTTTCCTTGTCCCACAGGCGGCAACCGTCCGGGCTGAACTCGTCGCCCAGCACGATCTGGCCGTGGAAAACACCGAACTCCAGCTTGAAGTCGACCAGCAGCAGGCCAGCGTCGTCGAACAGTTTGCTCAGCACTTCGTTGACCTTCAACGACAGCTTCTTCATCTCGGCCAGCTGCTCGGCGGTGCCCCAGCCGAAAGCCACGACGTGGGATTCGTTGATGAACGGATCGCCTTTTTCGTCGTTCTTCAAGAACAGCTCGAAGGTGGACGGCTCCAGCTTGATGCCCTCCTCCACGCCCAGGCGCTTGACCAGGCTGCCGGCGGCATAGTTACGCACCACGCACTCGACCGGGATCATGTCGAGCTTCTTCACCAGGCACTCGTTGTCGCCCAGCAGCTTGTCGAACTGGGTCGGCACGCCGGCTTCTTCGAGTTTTTGCATGATGAAGGCATTGAACTTGTTGTTCACCATGCCCTTGCGGTCCAGCTGTTCGATGCGCTTGCCGTCGAACGCCGAAGTGTCGTTACGGAACAGCAGGATCAAGCGGTCGGCGTCATCGGTCTTGTAAACCGATTTGGCCTTGCCGCGGTAGAGTTCGTCGCGTTTTTCCATGATGGGCTCCGCTTGCTTGAGTGGTTGGGCTAGGCGATTTCGCGCCAGTCGAGCCCGTGTTCCTGATTTGCCACCTGGAGCCAGTCCGGGTCGCACCCGAGGGTGTCGACGAAGCACTGACGGGCCAGCTGTGGCAGGTTGTTCTTGCTGCTGAGGTGGGCCAGCACCAGGTGTTGCAGGTTGCTCCAGCCCAACTCTTCCACCAGGCGCGCGGCCTGATGATTGTTCAAATGCCCCTGGGCGCCGCCGACCCGCTGCTTGAGGAAGTACGGGTAGTGCCCGCGGGCCAGCAGGTCGCGGCAATGGTTGGCCTCGATCAGCAATGCGTCCAGGCCCTGGTAGCGCTCGAGCAACAGCGCGTCGTACGACCCCAGATCGGTCAGCATGCCGAAGCGGCGCCGGCCATCGCTGAGCACGTACTGCAACGGCTCGTAGGCATCGTGCTCGACACGCGCGGCACTCACCTGCAGGTCGCCGATGTCCAGGCGGTCGCCGCAGGCAAGAAAACCGGTCACCTCCACCGGCTTGCGCAAGCCGCGCAAGGTCCCTTGGCTCAGGTAGACCGGTACATTGTAGCGCCGCGCCAGCAAGCCCACCCCATGCACGTGGTCGGCATGTTCGTGGGTGACCAGCACCGCGCTCAGTTGCGAGGCCTGCACCCCGAGCAGCGCCAGGCGCCGCTCGGTTTCGCGCAGGGAAAAACCGCAATCGACCAGGATGTACGTATCACCACTGGCGATCAGCGTGCCGTTTCCCTGGCTACCGCTTCCCAATACCGCGAAGCGCACTTAGCCCAGGTGGTCCTGAATGGCGCTCAGCACGCGGCGGGCGACATCGGCCGGGGCCACGGTGTTGATGTTCTTCTCGACGGTGACCTGTACGGTCTCGCCAACCTTGGCCAGGCGGACCTGGTAGCGCTCGGCACGGGCTTCGCGTTCTTCCTTGGTCGGCTCGCTGCCGAACAGGCGGCTGAAGAAGCCAGGCTCGTTCTGCTTGTCTTCAGGCTTTTCCGACAGGTTGATGTAGTACAGGCCCAGGCTACGGTTGATGTCCTCGACCCGCCACTGGCCGCCTTCTTCCAAGGCGCGGCCCACGCTGGACCAGGCGCGGTCGAGGTCGGCGCCGACGAAGAGCACCGGGTTGCCGCTACCGTCTTCGCTGAGGGTGACGCGGCTCGGCGCATCGAAATCACGCGCGGCCAACAGGGAAACCGAACCACCCTTCTCGGCGCTGCGGTTCATGCTGGCGAGCATTTCATCGACCAGCAGGGCATCGGCACCGGTGTTGGCGGAAGTGGACGGGAACGCAGGCTCGTCAGTGCTGCCGGCCGGGCGTTCGACGCTGACCACGTAGACCTCGGAGGTATCGCGCTGCACGCCAGGCTCCATGCGCACACGGACGCGCACTTCGCTGTCGCCACTGCTGGCGGTGCTCGCCAGGCGCTGGCCGAGCGAGGCCGAGAGTTCGTCGAAACGCTGCCAGGTGGTGCTGAACTCGCCGGTCTGCGGACGTTCGTCAGCAATACGGAAGCCGTTGTCCTCGAAGAACTGGTGGGCCACCGGCCACACTT
Source organism: Pseudomonas putida (assembly GCF_005080685.1). Classification (NCBI taxonomy): domain Bacteria; kingdom Pseudomonadati; phylum Pseudomonadota; class Gammaproteobacteria; order Pseudomonadales; family Pseudomonadaceae; genus Pseudomonas; species Pseudomonas putida. Next base: position 4,970,929 of record NZ_CP039371.1, read on the forward strand.
CGGCAGGCGAGCGCTGGGCCAGTACCCAGCGGCTGGAGCCGCTGCGCTGCAGGCTGAAGTCGCTGACTTCGGCCACGCTCGACAGCGGTTGCGGGCGCGGTACCTCGAACTCGCCGGTGGCGTGGTCGTCGGCAACGTTACGCGGAATCGGCAGCAGCGGGTCAAGGCGCTTGACGTTGCTGGCGTCCGGCGGCAGCTGCATCGGCGCGGTCGGGTGCGCCTGCAGGTAATCGCTGCCGCGGTCGCGGAAATAACCCTCGTCGCCCCACAGCCAGCCACACCCACTGGTGCTGGAGATGATCAGGGCAAGGGCGGAAAGACCAGCCAGTCGCTTCATGCGGTGTACTTCCTCGATTAAACCAGTACGCCGGACTGGCGCAAGGCAGTACGGACTTTTTCGTGACAACCTTCGCTCAGCCAGGTCAGTGGCAGGCGAATGCCCTTGTGCATCAGGCCCATTTCGACGAGCGCCCATTTCACCGGAATCGGGTTGGCTTCGCAGAACAGGTCCTTGTGCAGCGGCATGAGTTTTTCGTTGATAGCGCGGGCCTTCTCGGCATTGCCCGCAAGGGCGGCCTCGCACATATCGGCCATTTCGCGCGGGGCGACGTTGGCGGTAACGGAAATGTTGCCCTTGCCACCGAGCAGGATCAGCTCGACAGCGGTCGGATCGTCGCCGGACATGACGATGAAGTCCTTGTCGACGCCGTCGAGGATGGCCTTGGCACGGGTCAGGTCGCCGGTGGCTTCCTTGATGCCGATGATGTTCTTGACCTTCGACAGGCAGATCACGGTCTCGGCCTGCATGTCGCAGGAGGTGCGGCCGGGTACGTTGTAGAGGATCTGCGGGATGTCGACGGATTCGGCAATGTGCTTGAAGTGCAGGTACAGGCCTTCCTGGGTCGGCTTGTTGTAGTACGGAACCACCAGCAGGCAGGCATCGGCGCCGGCATTCTTGGCGTTCTGGGTCAGGTGCACGGCTTCGGCGGTGGAGTTGGCACCGGTACCGGCGATGACCGGGACGGGGTGCTTGCTGCGCTTGACGCGCTCGACCACGTGCTTGATGACCAGGATGTGTTCTTCGACATCCAGCGTGGCGGACTCACCGGTGGTGCCGACTGCAACGATCGCGTGGGTGCCGTTTTCCAGGTGGAAGTCTACAAGCTTGTCGAGGCTGTCCCAGTCCAGACGCCCTTGTGCATCCATGGGTGTGACCAACGCCACCATACTGCCCGCAATCATGTAACTGCTCCTGCCGGAAAAAGAGAGCGGTAATGGTACTGGGGGCATCGACCTTGCACAAGCGAAGCAGGCGGGCGGAGCATTCCCCTCGGCGCCTTATTTCGCTACCCTTGATCCTTTGATCGGTGCAGCGCGGCCCGCCGGGCCGTCGACCTCGCTCCGGGCCAGCGTCCTCTGCCTCGCATGCGAGCCCCGGGCCCTGCCGACTGGAGGCTTTCCCCGTCCTGCGCCGACCGCTCATCGCTTTAGGAATGCTGCATGTCCACCCCCACCGTCCGCGAACAATTCCTTGTCATCAGTGCCCTGGGCCCCAATCCCATGGAACTGGCCAACGTTCTCAGCCGCGCTGCGTTCGAAAACCGCTGCGCGGTCGTTACCTCGCGCCTGAGCCGCCACGGCGAGACCAGCGCCCTGGTGTTGCAGGTCGGTGGTAGCTGGGACGCCCTGGCGCGTCTGGAGTCCACCCTGCCGGGCCTGGGCAAGAAGCACGGCCTGACCCTCGACGTGGTGCGCAGCGCCGACCAGGAGGTACGCCCCCAGGCCCTGCCCTACGTGGCCTACGTCAGTGCCGCCTATCGCCCGGACATCATCAACGAACTGTGCCAGTTCTTCCTCGACCACCGCGTCGAGCTCGAGGCGATGACCTGCGATACCTACCTGGCGCCGCAGACCGGCAGCAGCATGCTCAACGCCCAGTTCACCGTGATCCTGCCGGCCGGTACCCAGATCAGCTGGCTGCGCGACCAGTTCCTCGACTTTGCCGACGCCCTGAACCTGGACGCCCTGATCGAGCCTTGGCGCCCACAGAACCCAATGTAAGGAAGCCACCATGGCCGTAGAACTCAACCAACCCGTCGCCGATTTCCAGGCCCAGGCCACCAGCGGCCAGACGGTCAGTCTCGCCGAGCTCAAGGGACGCCAGGTGGTGGTGTATTTCTACCCCAAGGACAGCACCCCGGGCTGCACCACCCAGGGCCAGGGCTTCCGCGACCAGCATGCGGCCTTCGAGGCCGCCAACACCGTGGTGTTCGGCGTCTCGCGCGACGGCATGAAGTCGCACGAGAACTTCAAGGCCAAGCAAGGCTTCAACTTCGAACTGATCAGCGACAAGGACGAGGCGCTCTGCCAGCTGTTCGACGTGATCAAGCTGAAGAAGCTGTACGGCAAGGAATACATGGGCATCGACCGCAGCACCTTCCTGATCGACAAGAACGGCGTGCTGCGCCAGGAATGGCGCGGGGTGAAGGTGCCGGGGCATGTGGATGCGGTGCTGAAAGCGGCGCAGGCCCTGAACGAGGCCTGAGATCGATGGGGCTGCCTTGCAGCCCCCTTTCATTCAGAGCAACGGTGAAACGCTAGGCTCCTGCCTGGGCCAGGCATCGAGCACCGCCTTGATCAGCGTCGCCAGCGGGATGGCGAAGAAGATCCCCCAGAACCCCCACAGCCCGCCGAACAGCAGCACCGCGCAGATGATCGCCACCGGGTGCAAGCTAACCGCCTCGGAGAACAGCAGCGGCACCAGCACGTTGCCATCGAGCGCCTGGATGATCGCGTACACCGTCATCAGGTAGATGAACTGGTCGCCCCATCCCCACTGGAACAGCGCGATGAACGTCACCGGCACCGTCACCACCACGGCGCCGACGTAGGGCACCACCACCGACAACCCCACCAGCAGCGCCAGCAAGGCGGCATAGTTGAGCCCCAGGCTGATGAAGGCGATGTAGGTGGCGATGCCGCAGATCAGGATCTCGATGCCCTTGCCACGGATGTAGTTGGCGATCTGCCGGTTCATCTCGCTGCCCACCCGGTTGAGCAAGGTCCGCTGGCGCGGCAGGTAGCCGCTGACCCAGCGCTTGATCAGCTCGCGATCCTTGAGGAAGAAGAACACCAGGATCGGCACCAGCACCAGGTAGATCATCGCGTTGACCAACAGCGGCAGGCTCGACAGCGAGAACGTCAGCGCCCACTGGCCGAACTTGCCGATCTCGCCACGTACCGACTCGATGGCATGCAGCACCTGCTCATCCGATACCAGGTGCGGATAGCGCTCGGGCAACAGCAACAACAGCGACTGCCATTTGCCGAGCATGCCCGGCAACTCGTTGAACAGGGTGATCAACTGGTGCCAGAGCAGCGGCACGAGCACCAGCAGGAACACCGCCAGGGCGCCGATGAACAGGGCGAACACCAGCACCACCGCCACGCGCGTCGGAATGCGCAGGCGCTCCAGGGCATTGACCAATCCCTGCATCAGGAACGCCAGGACCATGCCCGCCAGCACGGGCGCAAGCATGCCGCCCAGGGTGAGCACGGCCGTGAACGCCACCGCCAGTAGCACCGCCAGCACCACCGCCTCCTCGTCGGAGAAGTAGCGCTGCATCCAGTCGCGAAGCACTTTGAACATTGACGATCCTTGATTGAGGCTCAGGCCTTGCGCAGCCAGTAGGTATAGGTGCCGGCCTGGGCCGTTTCATGCAGCAGCGTATGACCGGAGAGCTGGGCGAAAGTGCGGAAGTCGCGCTGGGAACCGGCATCGGTGGCCGTCACCTTGAGTACCGCGCCACTGGCCAGGCGGTTGAGTTCCATCTTCGCCTTGAGCAGCGGCAGGGGGCAATTCAGACCGCTGGCGTCCAATTCGGCGTCGCAGGTCGGGGTCTCACTCATTGCAGGTCTCCACAAGCGGGCAGGCCGATCGGCCATCGGGTTCGCTAGGATAGCGCCACTGGTCGCCAAGGTGCGAGCCGGCTACAGTAGTGGCTTTGATCCGACGCGAGCTTCATGCATGAATCTACTGCGCCCTACCCTGTTGACGCTGGCCTGCCTGATGGCCCTCCCCGGCCACGCCGACGACCTGCCGTCCCTGGGTGACGCCAGTTCCGCGATCGTATCGCCGCAACAGGAGCATCAGCTCGGCCGCGCCTGGCTGAGCCTGCTGCGCGGGCAGGTCAACCAGCTGAACGATCCGCAGCTCAAGGACTACGTTGAAACCAGCGTTTACAAATTAGCCGAGACCAGCCAACTGCAGGATCGGCGCCTGGAATTCATCCTCATCGACAGCCGTGAGCTCAACGCATTCGCCGCCCCAGGCGGCATCGTCGGGGTCAACGGCGGCCTGTTCCTCAATGCCCAGACCGAAGGCGAGTACGCCTCGGTACTGGCTCACGAACTCGCGCACTTGTCGCAGCGCCACTTCGCCCGTGGCGTCGAGGCCCAGCAGCGCATGCAGCTGCCGATGATGGCAGCGCTGCTGGCCGGTATCGTGCTGGCCGCCGGTGGCGGTGGCGATGCCGGCATCGGCGTGATTGCCGGCACCCAGGCGGCGGCCATCCAGGAACAGCGGCGCTTCTCCCGGCAAAACGAACAGGAAGCCGACCGCATCGGCATCCAGAACCTCGAACGCGCAGGCTACGACCCGCGCAACATGCCCACCATGTTCGAGCGCCTGGCCCGGCAGTATCGTTACGACGCCAAGCCGCCGGAATTCCTGCTGACTCACCCGGTCACCGAGTCGCGTATCGCCGATACCCGCAACCGCGCCGAGCAGGCGCCCAAGGGCGGTGTCGAGGACAGCCAGCGCTACCAGCTGATCCGCGCCCGGGTCGCACTCACCTACGAGGGCACCCCAGGCCTTGCCGCCAAGCGCTTCCGCGCACAACTCGACGAAAATCCCAAGCTCGATGCCGCACGCTACGGCCTGGCCCTGGCGCAGATCAAGGGCGGCCAGCTCAACGAAGCACGGGAAAACCTCAAGCCGCTGCTGGCGGCGGCGCCTAACGATCTCACCTACAACCTCGCGCAGATCGATCTTGAGATCACCAACAACCGCCTGGCCGACGCCATGCAGCGGGTCGAACGCATGCGCGGGCTGTACCCGAACAGCTATCCGCTGAAACAGGTGCGCGCCGACCTGCTGGTCAAGCAAAACAAGCCGGCCGAGGCGGAAAAGGTACTGGACGACCTGCTCAAGAGCCGGCCCGACGACCCGGACGTGTGGTACGACGTGGCCGAGGTGCGAGGGCTTTCGGGCAATACCATCGGCCTGCATCGTGCTCGGGCCGAGTACTTCACCCTGGTGGGCGACTTCGACCAGGCGATCCAGCAGTTGGACTACGCCAAGCGTCGGGCCGGGAGCAACTTCCCACTGGCGTCGCAGATCGACCAGCGCCAGCGCGAGATCATGGAACAGCAGCGGATGGTGCGGGAGATGATGGGGCGTTAGTCATAGCCATTGGGGCCGCTTTGCGGCCCTTCGCGGCACAAGGCCGCTCCTACAATAGATCGCATTCCCCTGTAGCAGCGGCCTTGTACCGGGATGGGGCGCGAAGCGCCCCCCAGCGTCAGGCGTTACCCGACAACTTCAGGCGCGCCGCCTGGGTGAAATCAAGCATCCGGTTCAGCGGCTTGATTGCCTTGGGCACCAGGGCCGGGTCGACGAAGATCTCGTTGCTGCCATTGCGCAGGCAGTCGAGCACCCGCTCCAGGGTATTCATCGCCATCCACGGGCAATGCGCACAACTGCGGCAAGCCGCACCGTTCCCCGCCGTGGGCGCTTCGACGAACGCCTTGTCCGGGCACAACTGCTGCATCTTGTAGAAGATGCCGCGGTCGGTGGCAACGATGAAGGTCTTGTTCGGCAGGGTTTGCGCCGCCTTGATCAGCTGGCTGGTCGAACCGACCGCATCGGCCAGTTCGATGACCGCCTCCGGCGACTCGGGGTGCACCAGGATCGCTGCATCCGGATACAGCGCCTTCATGTCGGCCAGTTGGCGCGACTTGAATTCCTCGTGGACGATGCAGGCACCGTCCCACAGCAGCATGTCGGCGCCGGTCTGCTTCTGGATGTAGCGGCCCAGGTGCTGGTCAGGGCCCCAGATGATGGTCTCGCCGTTGTCCATCAGGCTTTCGACGATTTCCAGCGCGCAGCTGGAGGTCACGACCCAGTCGGCCCTGGCTTTTACCGCAGCCGAGGTATTGGCGTAGACCACCACGGTGCGCTCGGGGTGCTTGTCGCAGAAGGCCGAGAATTCCTCCACCGGGCAACCCAGGTCGAGCGAGCAGGTCGCTTCCAGGGTGGGCATGAGCACGCGTTTTTCCGGAGTGAGGATCTTGGCGGTCTCGCCCATGAAGCGCACGCCAGCGACGATCACTGTCTCGGCGGGATGGTTCTTGCCGAAACGGGCCATCTCCAGCGAATCGGACACGCAACCGCCGGTTTCTTCGGCGAGCGCCTGGATGACCGGGTCGCAGTAGTAGTGGGCAACCAGCACGGCGTTCTGCGCCTTGAGCTCGGCAGCGATGGCCGCACGGTATTCGGCCTCCTGCTCGGCCGTCAGCGGGTTGGGCTGCTTGGCGTCAAGATGGGCCTGAACCAAAAGGCGTTCGGAAATCTGGGTCATGATCGCTGGACCTGCAGGCGCGCATGCGCGTCAATCGAGTGTACCACCCGGCCCTGACAGATCGGCTAAGGGTGCCGGACGGCAGGCGCGCCGTCACGGCCCTCTGCGGGCGCGGATTATTATCGGACGCCGAAGGCTACAGACAATCGAGGGAATTCAAAAGCGCTTTTTGCGTGCCTGTAGCAGCCCCGTCGCTGGCAAGCCGGCGCCGGGGGCCACCCAGGATTCAGCCCATCAACCTTGCGGCTGCATCGCCGCCAGGTGGGCGTTGAGCAACATGACGAACGCTTCGACGCTCATCTGCTTGCCGTTGAAGTCGACCTGACCATCGGCATAGTTCAGGCTCGACACCACATCGCTGCCCTGCACGGTAGCCATGCCGCTCTGCACCGCCATCATGCCGACCATTTCCCCGGCCTGGCTGGCTTGCTGGGCCACGGCCTGGGCATCGGTCTGCCCCTGGACGAAGGCCTGCAGCGCGGCGAGGTCGCCAATCATCGGCTTGGACAGGGTCAGTTGGCTCTTCACCTGGGTGATCAGCTGCTTGCTCAACTGATCGGCCGGCAGGTCGAAGGAGGACGGGCTGGCGAAGTCCATCGCCAGGCTGAAGCGGCTCTCGCCATTGGCGGTTTTCAACGACAGGTTGTCGATCGCCACTTTCGGCCTGGCACCCAGCAACTGGTGCAGATCGCCTTGGAACTTGGCTTTTTCTTCAGGGCCCATCGCGATTTCCGGGAAAGGCTGGCCCGCCGCGGCTGCCTGCTCGAATTCACGCTGATGGCCTTTGTACCACTGCGACAGCGCCTGCAAGGCCGGCGCATTGATCGACTGCATGCTGACGCCCATCTTCATGCTGCCGACCGCGCGACCGTCCCAGGTGATGTCGGCGATCTTGTAGTCCACACGCCCACCCATGGTGTCGGCACCGTCCATGGCCTGCGATGCGTTCTGCTCCAGGCCCTTGAGCAGCAGCACCTGCTGCTTGGGCCCCAGGGTCGCCTTGGCCTCGCCCAGGTGGAGATCGACGTTGCCGACATACACGGCATCGTACTGGGTCGTGGCCAGCTTGCCGTCGACCTTCAGGCCCTTGAGCTCGAACGTGGCGGGCGGATGATCGTCCCCGACCAGCTTGAACACGAAGCGGTCGGCGCCGCCCTGGAATTTCGATGCACCGTCCCGATCCTCGGAGGCCTGCAAACGCATGCCCGAAAACTCGAGAGTGGTACCCGTGGCCTCATGGATGCTGACCGGCGCCACCCGCATATCGCTGTCGACGCCGCCGTCGAAGCCGATGCTGGTCTGCGCCGTAAGCGGTGGCTGATCGCCCGCTGCGGCGAACCACGCGGCAGTCGAATCGTCCTTTTCCAGTTCGCTGTTGCTGGTGGCCAGCACCGGCAGCAACTTGAACGCCTTGACCCGCGACCAGGGGAACGGCCCGTGCTCGATCTGGTCGACCACGCCCACCTCGAAATTGAGCGCCTGGCCGTCCTGCAGGGGAATGTCTTGGACCTTGACTCGGTAGTGCGCCGTGCTGGTGAAAAAGCGCTGGTCCAAGGAGGCCAGCTCGAACGTCACACTGCCCCCGACACCGATCATTGCCCTGCGCATGTCCTGGTTGACGCCCGCGATGGAACGCTCCAGCTCCGCAGGCAGCTGCTTGCCGGTGTACCAGGCGCCAGCGATGGTGACGACGGCGATGGCGACAGCCAGGCCGGAAAGAATGCCGATTGATTTCTTCATGAATAAAACCGATTGCTGTCCATAGGGCTTCCACACAGCGGGGTTGCCACGTGGGGCTGAAAGGATATCACCGTCGCCCTTGTCCGGTGACCGCGCTCAGGCGCAAAGCGCCCATTTGGGAAATGCCTGACGCCCGCCGAGGTGCATATCCATTCGTAAATTTTTACGAACATCCATATCGTTCAAAAACGCAAAAAACCGCGCAAATAGCGAACAATCCGGGGTCTTAGCGGATATATATTTCAATTTAGTAACATCTTGTCATGTTTAACTTGACACGAATCGGCCCATCGTTTTTTATTTTCACCACCTTGCATAGCGCCCGATCCACCAAGAAAAACAGTCGCGCCAACATGATGCCAAAACCCCGTTGCCCGCTCGCTCCGCCTTCCTAGTTCCACCTCGCCAGATTCCGACACTGGCGCGGTGCCCGCGCCTATTCCAGCTCCAACAAAAAAAGGTGAACAACATGGAGCCCACCCGCTCGCCCTTGCCGCATGCGCAGTACGCCACGCCCGCCGCCCACGCCATCCACCAGGAGCCGCGCCAGCATGCAGCCTGACCACAGCGCTTCCGGCAACGCCCAGTTCCGCAAATCCCTGCGCCTCTGGCACGTGGTGATCATCGGCCTGGCCTACCTCACGCCGATGACCGTGTTCGACACCTTCGGCATCGTCTCCGGGATCACTTCAGGGCATGTACCCAGCGCCTATATCCTGGCCCTGGTCGGCATCCTGTTCACCGCCGTGAGCTACGGCACCCTGGTGCGCCGCTTCCCACAATCCGGCTCGGCCTATACCTACACCCAACGCGCCATCAACCCGCATGTGGGCTTCTTGGTCGGATGGTCGTCGCTGCTGGACTATCTGCTGTTGCCGATGGTCAATGCGCTGCTGGCCAAGCTCTACCTGTCCGCCATGTTCCCGGAAGTATCGGAGTGGATCTGGGTTGCCGGCTTCGTAACCCTGATCAGCCTGATCAACATGCGTAGCATCAACTTGGTGGCGCACTTCAACCTGCTGTTCGTGGTTGTCCAGGTGGCGATCATCGCGGTGTTCATCTACCTGTGCGTGCGTGGCCTGGACCAAGGCGAAGGGCTGGCCACCACCTGGAGCATGATCCCGTTCGCCGACGACCAGACCCAGTTCGCCGCCCTCGCCGCTGGCGCCACGATTCTCTGCTTCTCGTTCCTGGGCTTCGACGCGGTCACCTGCCTGTCGGAAGAAACCCGCGACCCAGGCAAAACCATTCCCCGGGCGATCTTGCTCACTGCATTGCTCGGCGGCGTGGTGTTCATCCTGGTGTCGTACTTCATCCAGGCGTACTTCCCGACCATGGCTCGCTTCCACGACCAGGAAGCGGCCCTGCCGGAAATCGCCCTGTACGTCGGTGGCAAGCTGTTCCAGTCGATCTTCATCGCCTGCACCGTGATCAACACCATTGCCTCGGGCCTGGCTTCGCAGACCAGCGTCTCCCGCCTGCTGTACGTGATGGGCCGCGACAACGTGATCCCGAGCGGCGTATTCGCCCGCCTGCACCCGCGCTTCAAGACCCCGGTGGTGAATATCGCGGTGGTCGGCCTGGTCTCGCTCTCGGCGATCTTCTTCGACCTGGTCACCGCCACCTCGATCATCAACTTCGGCGCGCTGGTGGCCTTCAGCTTCGTCAACCTGTCGGTGATCACCCACTGCTACCTGCGCGAAGGCAACCGCAGGGGCCTGGCCAACAACTTCAAGTACCTGGTGCTGCCGACCATCGGCTTCTGCATCATCGCCTCGCTGTGGCTCGACCTCAACGAGCACTCGCTGATGTTCGGCGGCCTCTGGGCAGCCATCGGCGTGATCTACCTGGCGTGGCTGACCCGGGCCTTCCGGGTGGCCCCGCCCAACTGCCTGGCGGACTGAGCCTCGCTGCCGACAACGCCCGCGCCTCGCCGCGGGCGTTGTCCTTGATCGATAAGGAATGCCTTCATGTCGCCGCGTCGCCTATCTATCCAATGGAAGATCACCCTGCTTTCCGGCTTGTGCCTGCTGGCCATCGTCGCCCTGCTGGTCGCCACCTCGCTGACCCAGGCCCGGCGTAGCGCGGCACTGGTCAGCCAGGCCAGCAGCGAAATGCTCCAGCACAGCGCCAACCTGCATTTGCAGGCCCAGGCCGAAACCCAGGCGCTGCGCGTGCAGCGCTATTTCATGGACGCCTACCAGTTCGGCAACGGCTTCGCCCGCCTGGTGCAGGCGCTCAAAGCGCGGGGCGGCAACGACCTGCGCGCCGAGCTGACCGCCCAGGCACGCGCCAGCCTTGCCAGCAACCCGGACGTGATCGGCCTGTACCTGGTGTTCCAGCCCAACGCGCTGGATCATCAGGACAGCCAGTTTGCCGGCCAGGAGGCGCTGGCCAGCAACGCCAGCGGGCGCTATTCGCTGTACTGGTCGCAACCGAGCCCTGGCACCCTGGAGCTCGAAGCCATGCCGGAAACGATGCTGGCCGATGACAGCCTTGGCGATAACGGCGTGGCGCGCAACCGCTGGCTGACCTGCCCACTGGATAGCGCCAGGGCTTGCGTGCTCGAGCCCTACCTCGACGACGTCAATGGTCGCCAGGTGCTGATGACCAGCATTGCCTTGCCACTGCTCGAAAACGGCAAGGTGATCGGCGTGGTCGGCCTGGACATCGGCCTGGACAACCTGCAGCAATTGAGCCTGGCAGGCCGCCAGGCGCTGTTCGACGGCCAGGGCCAGGTCAGCATCGTCAGCCCCGCTGGCTTGCTGGCCGGCCACAGCCGCGACGCCACCCGGCTTGGCCACCCCCTGGACAAGGCCGTCGCCCCAGGCATGCTGCGCGTCGAGCGGCCGTTCGCGCCGATCCCCGAAGCGGCGCCCTGGCTGGCCCAACTGGAGCTACCCGAGGCAGTGCTACAGGCCCCGGCAACCGCCCTCAACCAGCGCCTGGACGCCCACAGCCAGCAGGCCAACCTGGTCAGCCTGTTGGTCGGCCTGGGTGCGGCGGTGCTCGGCCTGCTGCTGGTGTGGTTGACCGCCCTCGGGGTCACCCGGCCGATCCTGGCCGTGGCTGCACGCCTGGAAGACATCGCCAGCGGCGAAGGCGACCTGACTCGCCGCCTGGACTACGCCCGCGCGGATGAGCTGGGCTTGCTCAGCGGTGCGTTCAACCGCTTCCTCGACAAGCTGCAACCGGTGATCGCCCAGGTCAAGGGCGCCTCCGGCGAAGCGCGCGCCACCGCCGATCAGTCGGCGGTCATCGCCGGCCAGACCAGCAACGGCATGCAGCAGCAACGACGCGAAATCGAACAGGTGGCCACTGCCGCCCACGAGATGAGCGCGACCGCCCAGGACGTCGCCCACAACGCCGCACAGGCGGCGCAGGCCGCCCGTGGCGCCGATCAGGCCAGCCGCGAAGGCTTGCAGCTGATCGCCAGCACGCGCCAAAGCATCGACCAACTGGCCGCCGGCATGACCACCGCCATGGCCGAGGCCCGCGCCCTGGAAAACCGCAGCGAGCAGATCGGCTCGGTGCTGGAGGTGATTCGCGCGATCGCCGAACAGACCAACCTGCTGGCACTCAATGCCGCCATCGAAGCCGCCCGTGCCGGCGAGGCCGGGCGCGGCTTCGCGGTGGTCGCCGACGAAGTACGCAGCCTGGCGCAACGTACCCAGGTGTCGGTAGGGGAAATCCGACAGGTCATCGAAGGCCTGCAGCAAGGCACCCACGACGTGGTCGGCGCCATGCACGAAGGGCAACGCCAGGCCGAGGATAGCGCCGTGCGCATGGAGCAGGCGGTGCCCGCGTTGCAGCGCATCGGCGAGGCGGTGACGGTGATCAGCGACATGAACCTGCAGATCGCCTCGGCCGCCGAGGAACAAAGCGCGGTGGCCGAGGAAGTGAACCGCAACGTGGCGGGTATCCGCGACGTCACCGAGGCGCTGTCCGGGCAGGCCGATGAGTCGGCCCGCATCAGCCAGGCCCTTAACCGCCTGGCCAATCAACAGCAGGCGTTGATGGAGCAGTTTCGCGTCTAGCCTCTAAGGCCAGTGTGCTTCTTCGCGCAGGTTCGGCGCGAAGAGGCCAGCACCGGCAACTTACCTTTCAATGAGTTCTACCCATGGACACACCAAGCAAACCCACCTTCTTCGACATCGCCAGCGAACAGGGCCTGCTTCGCACCTCGATCGCCGTCACCCTGTTCATCGCCACCATCGGCATTGGCTTTGGCCTGGCTTCCGGCTCGTTCTCGATCGTGTTCGATGGCGTCTACTCGCTGGTCGACGCCAGCATGAGCGGCTTGTCGCTGGTGGTGGTACGTCTCATCACCTCGCACACCACCAGCCTGCACCTGTCACGCAAGCTGCGTGAGCGCTTCACCATGGGCTTCTGGCACCTCGAGCCGATGGTGTTGGCGCTCAATGGCATCCTGCTCAGCGGTGTAGCCATCTACGCGCTGATCAACGCCATCGCCAGCGTGCTCGAAGGCGGCCGCCACCTGGAGTTCGGCATCGCCATTGGCTATGCGGTGCTCACCGTGATCGCCTGCGTAACCATCGCCGTGATCGAAGCCCGCGCCAACCGCAAGCTGCGCTCGGATTTCGTGAGCATGGACGTCAAGGGCTGGGTGATGTCGGCCAGCATCACCGCCGCGCTGCTGATCGCCTTCTGCTTTGGCTATGCGGTGCAGGGCACGCAATGGGAATGGATGTCGCCTTACATCGACCCGGCGGTACTGGCGTTGGTCTGCTTGGTGATCATTCCCTTGCCGCTGTCGGTAGTGCGCCAAGCGCTGTCGGAAATATTCCTGGTAACCCCAGGCGACCTGAAAGTCCATGTGGATGAAGTCGCCCGCGCCTTCGTTGCACGCCACGGCTTGCAATCGTATCGCGCCTACGTGGCCAAGGTCGGCCGCTCGCGCGAGATCGAACTGTATTTCATCGTACCCAAGAGCATGGGCGCCAAGACCATTGAAGAATGGGACGCGCTTCGCGACGAGGTGGGCAATGCCGTGGGCGGCGAAGGACCGAACCGCTGGTTGACCGTGGTGTTCACCGGTGACCCGGAGTGGGCTGAGTAAACGGGCCGAGCAAGAACGACAAAGCCCGCAACCGTTACCGGTTGCGGGCTTTGACTTACTGCATATGGTGGGTCGTGTAGGATTCGAACCTACGACCAATTGGTTAAAAGACAATTGGGATCTAGGCCGAAATTTCCACCTAGGGAGGGGTTTTAAGCACCATTCCAGCGCCTAGACACGCAGCCTCTAATGAAATCCACATTAGAGGCATGGCAATGACACACCCGAAGAAAGCAAAACGAGCAGGTCAGGTTTCCACTAAGGGCGGCACCGGCAAATCCACCGGGTCGACCAACCTGGGAGCATTCACTGCAGACGCAGGGCTGCGCACCCTCCTCATCGACCTAGACCCCGTCCAGCCTTCCGCATCCTCGTATTTCCCCCTGGAGTACACCGCCCCGGGCGGCATTTTCGAGCTGCTGTCGTACAACGAGACCGACCCGGCCAAGATCATCTCCCGCACGTCGATCAAGAATCTCGACGTCATAATTTCGAACGACGCCAACAACCAGCTCAACAACCTCATACTGCAGGCGCCTGATGGCAGGCTGCGACTAGCCAACCTGATGTCGGCTTTCGATGCCGATTACGACCTCATCCTCTTTGACACCCAGGGCGCCCGCTCTGCGATGCTGGAGATGGTCGTTCTTGCATCCGATATCATCCTCTCCCCCCTCCCCCCGAACATGTTGGCCGCGCGCGAATTCAGCCGTGGGACCATCCATATGATGGATGGCCTGCGCAGTTACGCCCGTCTCGGCCTCACCATTCCCCACATCAACATCATCATCAACGGCCTGGATGAAACTGCTGACGCGCGCGCGATCCACCGCACCGTCCGTGAAATCTTCGACGGGAACCCTGACTACACCGTCCTGCAATCGATCATTCCAGATGCCGTCATCTTCAAGAAAGCCGCGAGCCAAGGCGTGCCGGCGCATCGGCTTGAATATCGTCAACCTTCGAACCGTAAGTCGCCGTCGGCGCTGAGCGTCATCCGCAACCTGGCTATCGAGGCGTTCCCAGAATGGAAAGACCGCTTCGAGGCAATGACCGAAGAGCGTGTTGCCGAGATCGCCAAGGAGGCCCGCCGCGATGAGTAAGCACACGATTACCGAGGCTGCCGGGATCACGGCCGACGAAGTCCTCAGAATTGGGAAACTCTACAGCTCCAATGAATTACGCGGCATTCAGAAAAAGCTGACATCCACGTCTGGAGATCTGCACAGGCTGGCCAACGGTTGGACGATCGGGAGCGGATTACTCGGGTCGCTCGGTGACCTTCTGAGCCATGAACAGCGCGATCTACTGCGGAATGCCGCACAACTCATTAACTCGATCGGCCACAACGTGACCCATGCGAAGGAAAAGCGCGTTCGGACCGAGAAGGACGCCAAACGGCGACAAGATGCGCGGGAAGCACTGTCGAAGCAGCTGGTTGCACGTACATTCCCATTGCCTACCGAAACCCCTGAAGAACTGCTGGAGACGATCAAGGCTGCACTCATCCTGAATCGTGCACGACAGTTCCAAACCTCATACAACCCTTCCGAGTTCAACATCTACATCAGAAATGATTTGCAGACACCTACTCGTCTGAATGGGATGTCTGCAGATCAGCATCGGGTCGGGAATGTCAGATCACTCCGCTACTTCATGATCAGCGACCTGACCAGTCATCTTGCTTATGACGATGGCTCATCGGTTGAGGAGCGCCTGCGACTGCTGCAGGAGAAGGTGACAGAAGCTGTTGCCCTGGCAGTCCTGACAGCAGACGAGCGCGAAACCCTGCGCCTGTGGAAAGAAGCCCTCTGTCCTGATCCTGCAAACCAGGAGGACCAGGCATGAACAACGTCAACCAACAGCAACTCGACCTCCTCTGGCACACCTTGGGCCTTTCCGCCGAGAACAGGCACCGCCGCACAGTGAGCCGTGACTACTTTCTGACCAGCCCAGGATGCAACGATGCCCTTCTACTCGACGGGCTGGTGGCAGTGGGTTTTATGTCGTGTGGCAAACCTCCTGCCTTCTGTCCGCAAGATGAAGTGCTCTACCGCGCTACACGCGAGGGTGAGTGCTTCGCAATGGACAGCCTTCCTGCTCTGCCAAAACGCACCCGATATGACGAGTTTCTGGATGCAGACAGTGGGATGGCATTCCACGAATGGCTCGGCATTGAAAAGCCCAAAATGGAATACCGCGACAAATCCTTTGTCCACGGCGATGTTGAGCCTGGCTGTCGGATGCGTTCAAGCTGGGCCACCGGCGAGTGGTGCAAGACCAAGAAAGACGCCAAGTCCAGCTACAAAGCGGCGTTGGCGGCTGCCAAAGCCAGACGTTTGGAGGCCGCGTGATGGACAAGCAGAAGATCCTGGACAAGATCACCAAGCTGCTGACGTTGGCGAACAACCCTGGGGCGAATACCAATGAAGCTGCAATAGCATTGCGCCAGGCCCGCGCACTCATGTCTCAATACAACATCGAGTCGGAGGAGCTTCGAGCGGACCAGGTTGCTGAGTCCAGCATCCGCACGGGGACACGTCGCTCTCCAGCGGACTGGCTGCACTCACTTGCCGCCACCTGTGCAGCTGCTTTCGACTGCAGCCACCTCTCCTACTACCACCCATTGATGGGGTACTCCTTCAAGTTTCTGGGCAAGGGTATCGGTCCAGAGCTGGCTTCCTACGCCTATAGCAGCCTCGCACTGCAACTGCAAAAAGCTCGTCGTGAGCACGTTTCGCAACAGAAGCGCTGCCAACTCAAGACGAAGCGCCGTCGCGGCCAGCTTTTCGCAGAAGGGTGGATCAGTGCAGTGGCTCACAAGGTTCGCCAGTTTGCAGGGGCGCTTGATCCAGAGGTGCAAGCGGACATCACAGCCTACCTGACACTTCATCACCCTGACCTGAAGCGATTCAACATCGAACCAACCGAGGCCAAGGGCCACGACCGTGGCTCACTGCAGGCAGGTGTCGAGCAGGGTCGCCACGCACTACTCCACCGCGGGGTTGGTCGCAGCCCTCAGTCAGCCATTTCCCACGGAGGTGCCAGATGACGGATCTGAACCTGTCACCTCCTCATTCAATCGAGGCCGAACAAGGCGTCCTTGGCGGTCTGATGCTGGACAACGAAGCCTGGGATCTGGTCGGTGATCTTCTGCAGGCGGACGATTTCTTTCGATCCGAACACAGGCTGATCTTCACTGCCATTCAGGAGCTCTCTGAAAAGAACAGCCCGTTCGACGTGGTAACTATTTTCGAGGCTATGGCGGTCCCCGAGGAGGTGGGAGGCCTTGCCTACCTCGTGGAGCTGGCCAAGAACACCCCGTCTGTAGCGAACATCCAGTCGTATGCCGAGATCGTGCGCGACCGGGCCCACCTCCGCCGAATCATGTCCCTGTGCTTCCAGGGCACCAGGGATGCGGCCGAAATCGCCGCTAACGCGACAGAGGTCCAGGACACGCTCGAGCAGAAGCTTTTCAAGCTTGGCGAAGGCCGTGTAGTTAGCGAATTCGCCAACATGAACGAGGCGCTGCTCTCCGTCGTCGACAAGATCGACGCCACCTTCAACGGCCATGTGACCGTGACAGGCGTACCAACTGGTATCACTGATCTGGATGTGATGACGCGCGGCCTGCAGCCAGCGGACCTGATCATCGTCGGCGCGCGACCATCCATGGGCAAGACCTCGTTCTGCTTGAGCATCGTCGATGCCGCGCTGAACAACGCGCCTGACGAGATCGTGCTGGTATTCAGCATGGAGATGCCTACCGAGGCCCTGATCTATCGAATGCTGGCCATTCTGGGCCATATCGACCTGAGCAGACTCCTGTCCGGTCAGTTGCAGGACGAGGACTGGCCCAAGTTATCTGCCGCTGTCCATCGCATGAACGCTTATGGCAATCGACTGGTCATCGATGACAGTGCAAACCTGACTCCTGCCGCGATGCGGGCCAAGGTACGACGTGCTAGCCGGCGCTTCGGGAAGCCTTGCTTGATCATGGCGGATTACCTGCAGCTCATGCGGAGCCCAGGCCAGGAAAACAGGGTCAACGAAATCAGCGAAATCTCCCGATCACTCAAGGGGATCGCGAAGGAGTTCAACTGCCCCTTCATGGCCCTCTCGCAGCTCAATCGGGACCTCGAGCGCCGGCCCAATAAGCGCCCAGTGAATGCTGATCTACGGGATAGCGGGGCTATCGAACAGGACGCGGACCTTATCGTCTTTGTCTATCGAGACGAAGTGTACAACGAGGACACCGAACTTAAAGGTGTCGCCGAACTGATCATTGGCAAACACCGCAACGGCCCCGTCGGTTATGTCCGTGCAGCCTTCATCGCCAACCAAACCCGATTCGCAAACCTCACTGCCGATCATTGGCAAGGAGCCGCTGCATGACGCCTGTACAAACCCAACCGATCACTCATAACTGCCGCAGCTGCGATCGGCACTTTCCATTGCACCAGATTCGCGAAGTACATCCCGCCGAGCATACCCCCGAGGGAGAGGCAGAGGTGATGGTTTGCCCTGTTTGCGGCAGCTACGACATCGATCAGCTCGAGGAGGTGGCCCGTGCAAACTGAACAGGCCTATCCATCGATCCCCGCCATCGCCGGTACCGAGCAATCAGCCTTGGCGTTTGCGCATCAGTCTGGCCTCAACGCGATTTGGCTCGAGGCGCTGAGCCTGGTCATCTCCCGGCTCAACCAGTTCGGCCAGACGGTAGCTCCCGTGGAGCTGACAGAACCGCTGCAGGAGCTCGAGCGCCTGCAGTACGTCGAAGTGGAGACCTGCACTTCCAGCGGTGTCTCGGTCAGCCTGCTTGGTCAGCCAGCGCTGTTGACGAACTACTTTTGGTCCGTGTGGGTACCCAAGCACCTGCTGGGCTGTGGACTGAAGGTCGCAGTGGCTCCCCACCCGCACTCAGCCCAGGACAACGCTCACCACTGCACTGTCGTGTTCCGCATCCCCGGCTCGCGGGAAGCTGCACGTGAGTTTCTCACGGACCTCGCCACCCAATACCCCGGCAGCAGCCCCGAGATCGTCGCCATCCAGACCGGACATGCCCTCTGTGCCGGAGGTGGCCAATGACTCTCGCATTGAAGTGCATCGTGAAATTCGACGGCGCTGGCTTCTGGACTAACACGGTGAAAGGCAAGCGTGCGAGCTGCACCGCAAACGATCGTACAGCTGCCGAGCGGTTGGCCGACCGCCTGTTTGGCGAAGGCAAGGCCACCGTTAAGCAACAATCGAGCGAGCCTGGCGACCGCGACAAATACATTGCCAGCCGCTGGCTTCTGACCGGTGAGGCCTTGTTGTCCGGTCAGGAGCAAAGCCATGCGTAACCCCCTCCGCGGCGCGCACGAAAGCGTCCGCCGGCTTGCTGAGTTCGCACAGGCCGAGGGTTGGACACTCACTCGTTCCAACAGCGGCCATCTGAAATTCAGCAAGACCGGCTTCACACCTATCTTCACCTCCTGCACACCGGGCGACCACCGAGCCGAGCGCAACACCCGGGCGCAGCTCCGCCGTGCCGAGGCCCAAAACTGCGCTTCTCGAGGGAACCACTAATGCCTATCCGACATGCAATTGTTCACCAACTCGACAAGCGGCCCGACGGCAGCCCCGCCGTCCTTCACGCTCGTGACACTGAACTGCCATCTTCCGATGCCATAGAGAATCTCCAGGGTGACCTGAACGACAGCTACAACGCCAAGCAAGGCAAAGCGTGGGGTTTCTTCCATGGAGAGTCGGGAGCCTACCCGTTCAGCGGCTGGTTGAAGCTGTACCTGGAGGAGCAGCAAGACTTCACCAGCTTCAGCCGTGTGTCTGTCGAGCACCTGCAGAAACTGCTTGAAGAGGTCAACCTTTCCACCGGTGGCCACGTGCTCTTCAGCCACTACCAACAAGGCCTGACTGAATACCTGATGATCGCTGTCCTACAGCAGGTCGAAACCGTCGGCCTGGACGGTGATCTTAATGTTGTGACCTCTCGCTATCTGGACACCAGCAATTTCTCCTGCGCTGCCCGGATCAACCTGAGCGAGTGGCGCAACAATCCAAACTCGAAGCAGTACATTTCCTTCGTCAAAGGCAAAAACGGCAGGAAGCGTTCGGATTACTTCCGCGACTTCATCGGGTGCCAGGAAGGCGTCGACGGGCCAGGTGAAACCCGCGCGCTTCTCAAAGCCTTCACTGAATACGTCGAGAAAGAAGATCTCCCAGAAGAAAGCGCCCGGGAGAAAACCCATGCGCTGCTCGACTATGCCACTACCCAAACCAAGCTGGGGCAGCCCCTCTCTCTTCAAGAGCTGTCTCAGACTCTCGATGAAGACCGCCCTCAGGCGTTTTACGACCACATCCGCAATAGCGACTACGGCCTATCACCGGAGATCCCGGCCGATAAACGAACGCTCAACCAGTTCCGCCGTTTCACCGGCCGCGCCGAAGGTCTGTCTATTAGTTTTGAGGCGCACCTCCTCGGTTCCAACGTCACCTACGACGCCGACACCGGCTCCCTGACGATCAAGAACCTGCCCACTCAGCTCACCGACCAACTCAAGCGCCGCCAGTAAGGAGAACCACCATGAGCGCAACCAATTCCCGTACCGCTGACAAGTTCGTGGTTCGCCTGCCGGACGGCATGCGTGAACAAGTGGCGGAAGTCGCCCGCAAGAATCATCGTTCCATGAACAGCGAAATCATTGATCGCCTCGAGCAGTCGCTACTCAACGGCCAATTTAAACCGGCGGAGAAAGCCATGGGCGACGGCGCCAACGCAGAGGATTTGCAATCCGAGCTGAGCCGCGCATACCGGATCATCGATCGTCTGCTGCAGAACGCCGTTCCTACACAGGACGATATCCAAGAGGTGTTGCACTTGATCCGGAAGCAAACACCCCTGGCTCTGTCCCACGTTGCTGCGGTAGGAGCTTGATATGGCCGCCACAGACCTCAAAGCCAAGCTCCTGGCGCCAGGCTTCAGCCCTACAGGCTCCCCCGCTGCCATGAGCGACCCTATCGCTGATACCCCACTCGTCCTGAGCATCGACGAGGTCCTCCCATGGGAGGACAACCCTCGTACCACCCGAAACCCTCGGTACGATGAACTCAAGGAGTCGATACGCAACCGCGGCCTCGACACTCCCCCGCCTGTAACACGTCGACCAGGTGAAGAAAAGTATCGCATCCGCAACGGTGGCAATACTCGCATTTCGATCTTGAAGGAGCTGTTCCAAGAGACCAACGACCCACAGTATCAGCGACTCCACGTGCTGTTCCGCCCTTGGGACCAGGTCCGAGGCGAGATCATTATGCTCACCGGCCACCTGGCCGAGGATCTGAAAGGTGAGCTCAAATTCATCGAACGTGCCGTGGGTGTGGGTAAGGCAAAAGCACTGTATGAAGTTGAAGACGGACAAGAAATTGGTATTCGAGAGCTTTCCCGACGACTGACGAAAGACGGATATCCAGTTTCACATTCGCACATTAGTAGGATGCTTGATGCTTTGCAGTACTTACTGCCGGCGGCCCCTGGTTTGTTGTACTCAGGCCTTGGTTATGATCGCATCACTAAAATCTTAGCCCTGCGGAAATCTGCGTTCGCCTGCTGGATTAAACATTACAGCGGAGATGGCGTCGACTTCGAAATGCTGTTCCAGGACGTCCTTGCCCAGTTCGAAGGCGAGGCAGAAGAGTTTCTGTTCCAGCGTTTCCAGGACGAGCTCATCGGCACGATGAAGAAATCGCTGCCGCTGGGCTATGAAGACATTCTGCTGGAGATCACTCAGCAGCAGGACAGACTTCGTCGCTCAACGCCGGTGGTTGAGCTGCCTGCAGTTGCTCCAGCTACTACTCCCCCTCCTCCAGGTCCTGGTGGAGACTCAACACCTCCCCCACCACGCCAGGCGGTTGGAGATACCGGAGGGTCGCAGAACCCCGAATCTGCACCCCCCCCTCCAGCTGGTCCGGCGCTGGGCACCTTGCTCACCCCTGAGGAACAGCAGGCAAGGATTGGAGAACATATTGCCTCTCCTGCGAACCTCAGCCAGCGGGTAATCGAGACAAAAGCGAAGCTGGCCGCACTCAGTGGTGAGACGCTGCCCGACTTCAACTCGAACTGCTTAGTCGCGATCCCTGTCCAGGCCGGTGGGCTGCACCCCATCACAGACCTTTGGTACATCGAGCGCCAAATTGACGAGCCTACTGAGTTGCGCAACCAGGTAGCGCAGCTGGCGGTGGAGATACTCGAGTCCGTCAACGGCCCAGGTGATATCCAAGCAATCAATGGTGGAATTGGTTTCAAGTACAAGCAGCCGGAGACTGACGTTGAGATCACTGCCACAGCCCAACATACCTTGACACTGCTTCAGTCACTGAGCGGTGCCATGGCGATTGCTCTGAACATGCTGAACGAACAGCCGGACCCAGCCAGCGCATTAGCCGAGTTTGAATTTGCAGCCGGCCTCGGCCAACTACTGCTGGGTCAACCTCTAGGTGCTAAGCAGGCACCAGGTGACGAAGGCCGTTTGAGCGACGGTGCGCTGGTCAAACTGTTCCGCATCATTCGGCTGGCTCGACGGCTGATCGACTTGGAAATCGAAGAGTTCAAACGGTCCTCACCAGTCCAGGACAACTGAACACTTGATGAGATGAATGGGAGGGAGTCTCAATGTCCAAGTCAACACTTAACGAAGCAGTTCTGTCGCAGCTTCTTGACCTGATGCGCAATGGTCAACTCCAGCGTTGTGTAGAAATGGGGGTTGAACCTGAGGTGCTGGGCCAGATCCAGCACCCAACAGTCCTCAGCTTGCTCCGCAACACACCGGTCAGTTGGGTCAACGTGTCTATCAACAGCTCGATGATCCTCAAGCTTCTAACCGGGGCTGCGCGCTCAGAAGAGGAGACACGTCTTATTGAGCGGGCAATTCGCCTGGGGGCCACTACCAGCTTGCTCAACAAGTTCTTCGGGCTCACACCTCAAGAGATCGCACTGCAGCGTACCGTTATTGGAGTTCGAGCTCCGCGCGGACGGTGGCCCGAGCTTTCCGAAGATCAAGATCATCATATTTGGCACCGCTGGACCAAGTTGATGGATGAAAACCGAGTGGAACTCGAGGACAGCCTGGCCATGCTCGACGTTGCCATGCTGGTTGCTGAAGAGCTGAGCACAGATGGCTTAACGCTTGCGCAGATCTGGTCTCGTATCACTCAGTGGATCGAACAAGGTCTGTACCCAGGCAGCAAGGAAAAATCCCGAGTACCTGAGCGTCGACAACTCACTCTGCTGGAGGAGGGTGGCATACGCCGTGTCGAAGAGAGCTACCCCGCCTCTGCCCACTTTGGAGAAGGCGAACATAGAAAATGAAATTCACACGGTTCCCGATTTCCACGCTCCTAGATTCGGCCTCGGGGCAACTCGAGGCCCATGTACAGAAGAAGAGAGCTGAGGACACCGCCCCTACTGCTGCACCTGCTACACCCTACTCCGGGATCATATTCAGCGGTAATCCGCATGAAACGGTCCCGCGTAAGCTCCTGCTCGACAATCGACTGACCCCCTTGGAACGCAATTGCTGGCAAGTCTTCCGATTACTTGTCAATGAAGATGGCATCACAGCCTTCCCCACCTATGACCAGCTACGGCCATACCTGGGCATGAACCCAGGGAAACATGCCTCTAGAGAAACCGTGGCAAAAGCCTTGACCGTGCTCCGTCTAACTCGATGGTTGAGCTTGGGTAGGACAGTCCGCAATGAGATCAACGGACAGGTGCAGGGGAATGTCTATCTGCTCCACGACGAGCCTGTAACACCGGCAGAGGCCCTGGAGTTCGACAAGGACTACATGACCTTGCTGATGCAATCCATGGAGCATCAGAACAAAGCGATCAAGGACATCGCGGCGATCACCTGGCGCGAATTCACCAGCGATCCCGACGTGGGCCGACGACTTCCCTCGCGCATTGACACGATTAGCGATCGGCTGAATGCCCAGTCCTGGGCTGTAGAGACCAAGCAAAATGCGCTGCCCGCCCCTGAGTTCGGAATCCGAACTCAGCAAGATTTAGCCTCGGAAGGACTGAGTTCGGATTCCGAACTCAGCGCGAACTCAGCGAAACAGGGGGACCTGCCCCTCAGTTCGGAATCCGAACTCAGGCTAAAACCGCTGAGTACACCCTCAGTTCGGAATCCGAACTCAGCTAGTACGTATACAAATACAGACAAGTCTGTATCTAAAAGCTTTGTACAACCACGCGAGAGTGCAGGTGTGAATTGGTTGCTTGCCCTGGATCTTCTCAAGCCAGAGGACCGTGTGAAGGCACGAGAAATCATGGGGCCGGTACCGGAGCATGTTCGAGAGGCGGTGATCAACCAGTGGAAGCATCGCTGCGCAACCGGAAGTGTGGCCAAGCCCCTTGCATACCTGACAACCCTTGCTGGCAAGGCCATCCGAGGCGACTTCAACGCAGAGTGGAGCCCTTCCGCTCCCGCTACCACTCCGACGCCAACGCCACCAGCAGCACGGACTGTTGCACGCCCGATCCAGCCCATCGCTCATGAGCCAGCACCGACAGCGACCACGATGCAGACAGCGAACTCTGCACTCGCCTCGCTCCAGGCCATGCTTGACCCACGTCGCCGCGCGGAGCCCATCGATGAGTAATTGGATGAGTTCTGAGATCACTCTGGGACTTGGCTCCATCGCGTTGGGCATGCTGGTTGGCCGCCTGTGTTCCTGGGTCGCCTGCTGGCTGCCGACCCTTCTCGAGCACCAATGGCGTGATGCCCGTGAGTTGCTTGGACTGGACCTCGATAAAGATCCCGCCCCCAACTGCCCAAAACATCCCGAGCAGAACTCTGGATCGAACAGATCGGCTGCGCCGGGTTGTCGCTCATGGTGACATTGCCCTTTCTCGCCAGCGCCACTGCATTTTACTAGTCAGCCATCGGCCTTATACAAACCCACTCATTGGAACATGACATGAAAACTCGCCAGAACAAAATTGCACCGTTCTTAGGTGCTATATCGCTAAAACCACTCCAGCACCCGTTCTACTTCTTCCTGCTGCTTAGTGCTGTTTCGCTGGCAATCACCCACTGGGCCGAAATCGAGCTGCAACAGGCGTTCTGGTTGCAGTGGTCTGTATGTCTGTCAGTAAATATACTAGCCATCTCCATCACCAACTCCCTCAACCGGAGATTGATTCCGCAAATAATCCAAATTCGCAACATTAGAAATGTATCTAGAGCCATTGCGACATGGGTGCTGGCCCTTATCTTCTGCTCGATAAGTATGCGCACTCACGAATCACAATACCTAGCGCTAATACACATCACAACTGACATACATGCCTTTCCTTTCTTGACAGGTGCATCTATGGCTGTAACCGCACTGACAGTGACAGCGCAGCTATTCCTATTATTCATAACGATCATCTCCCCCTATAGATGCATCTTCACGAAAGAAGAAATTTAATTACAAAATTATCTCTAATAGAACTCAGCTTCGCCACCTGAGTAGTCAACACCACCACTGCAAATAGCAAAGTAAGCAGAAACCAAACAATCAGTTTTTTCATATCGAACCAGTCGCTCAGGTCGTAGTACGAAAACCAAGCCTATCATGGAGCCAGCACCGTTCCCCTGTGCTGAGCCCTCCACTGAGGGGATTCACAAGCCCCACCAACCTGGACACTGGTCAAGGCCAGACCGGTGGCTCCACGGAATCGCGCAGAGTGTTGTGGCCTGCATCACCTGCCGATCAGATCACCGGTGTCGACGGCCAGGTGAGTGTTGCCACTGGCAACAGTTCAAAGTGGTGTGGGCCACACCACTTCGCCAAGCTAGCACCGGCGCTGCGGGCCGAGCATAGTGTGGCCACCGGCAACACCCCAAAGTGGTGTGGGCCACACCATTTCGCCGAGCTGACACCGGCGCTGCCGGCCAAGCATAGAGTTGCCACCGGCAACAGCCCAAAGTGGTGTGGGCCACACCACTTCGCCAAGCTAGCACCGGCGCTGCGGGCCGAGCATAGTGTTGCCACCGGCAACACCCCAAAGTGGTGTGGGCCACACCACTTCGCCGAGCTGACACCGGCGCTGCCGGCCAAGCATAGAGTTGCCACCGGCAACACCCCAAAGTGGTGTGGGCCACACCATTTCGCCGAGCTGACACCGGCGCTGCCGGCCAAGCATAGAGTTGCCACCGGCAACACCCCAAAGTGGTGTGGGCCACACCATTTCGCCGAGCTGACACCGGCGCTGCCGGCCAAGCATAGAGTTGCCACCGGCAACAGCCCAAAGTGGTGTGGGCCACACCACTTCGCCAAGCTAGCACCGGCGCTGCGGGACGAGCATAGTGTTGCCACCGGCAACACCCCAAAGTGGTGTGGGCCACACCACTTCGCCAAGCTAGCACCGGCGCTGCGGGCCGAGCATAGTGTTGCCACCGGCAACAGCCCAAAGTGGTGTGGGCCACACCACTTCGCCGAGCTGACACCGGCGCTGCCGGCCAAGCATAGAGTTGCCACCGGCAACAGCCCAAAGTGGTGTGGGCCACACCACTTCGCCAAGCGAGCACCGGCACTGCCGGCCAAGCATAGCGTCGCTACCGGCAACACCCCAAAGTGGTGTGGGTCACACCACTTCGCTGAGCTGACACCGGCATCAGTTCGGCCCGCATCACTCACCGACGCAACGTCGATGACCACCGAACGATGCCAATGGCCCACTACAGTGATGAGGCTTACATCATTCACTAACCTAGCCACCGGCGGTGCCGCCCGCCAACCGGATTGTTCCACTGAAATCACCTTCCAGTGTTGCGGCCCACACCACTCAGGCCAGGCGACCGACGCCGACGGACAAACTGATGATTCCACTGGAATCACCCTGCAGTATTGCGGCCCAAACCATTCATCGACCTGGCTGCCGGCGCCAAGTCGAGTGGTGCCACCGGAACGACCTGGCAGTGATGCGGCCCGCATCACCAGGAGGGTGTGAACCGACCAGCACAAATCCAGCACCCCGGGTTCTTCATTTATTACTGCGCACCCAACAGCCTGAAAGCAGCATGGCCATCGTTCACCCACCTTATATAAGGAAACCATGTCCATGGCTGACAACTATCAGCTCAACATCGGCTCCCTCAGGAGCCAGGTCCAGCTGACTCTCCACACCCACCATGCTGCCCGAATCTGGCTGGGACGCCAGAAGACCGATGACAAACACAGCATCCTCGGGCTGGCGGGCTTCTGCCTCAAGATCAACCAGATCGACCGTGGCGCGGCCCAGGACGACCCATACTCGGACTGGTGGATGATCAGGATCGAAGAGAAGATCCAGGAAGTGGACGATGCCCTGAAGGCCATCGACAGCCGCCTGGATGAAGTGATGGCCCAGTTGCCCAAGGCGCTCGAAATCAGTGAGAACCTCTCCATCCAGCCACTGAAGCTGCCGCTCTTCATCTCCAACCCGCTGGGCTTCAAGGGCGTCCATCTACTGACGCAGTACGACGAAGTCGTCCGTCGCATCCTGCTGGCTCAGCACGTTGCCATGATCGGCCGCCGCGATGGCGAGATTTGGATTGATGAAGGTGCTCACCTGCTGCGCAGTCTTTTTGGGCTGGCCCAGCTCCACCGTTTCTCCGGTGCATCACGTGACGACTTCGCCGCCAACAATGCCCGGGCTGAAAACGCGCGCGAGATGTACAAGCGCTACGGCGACATCCCCCAAGATATCCTGGAAGGCACCCGCCGCTCGAACTTTGCCCCGACCATCCGCCGTGGCTCCGCAGGCCCGGTCGAGGATATGGATGACGATCTCGAAGGCGAGGCATGACGCTCATGCGTTCGGACACCCGACAAACGGACGCACTGCAACAGGGTGCCTTCAAACCGCTGCAACAGGGTGCCTATCAGGCACTGCAACAGAGTGCCTCACTAAAAGGCCTTTTAAAGCCCTTTAAAGGTAAGGGGGAGCTGATCCAGTTGGCGGAGCATTGCGCATCGCTGGAGGCGGGGCTGCGCACCCTTACCCAGGAAGTGCTGGCCCAGGTCCGTCAACATCCATTCGCTCTGTTGCCCGTCAGGCTCATCGAGCAGAACACGGCAGCTGGCACAACCTTTCTTCGCTGGCAAAGCGTGCAAGAGCGGCGCATGGGTGTCGGCGTATGGGCTCAGATGATCCACGCCCCCAAGACACCAATCCACTTGCTGCAGGACCTGTTTGCCCTAGAGCAACACCGAATCACCCTGAACATGCAGATCAGCCTCATCCATTCCATCGGCAAACAGGCCGCCGAGTGCGCAGAAAAGATGGGGCAGGCCGAGGCCGAATATCAGGCTCGACTGCAGCAGGTCATGAAGGCCGACACGGCTCATCGCCGGCAATTTTGAGGAGTGTCCAAGTACACAGCGCAATTTTGCGGCGATAGCCCGGAAGCACCAGTCGCAAGCGTTCCAACCACCCATAGACCTAGACGGAGCAGTACCCTTGACCACAAATCAACTGAACACCAACCAGACCTCTACCGAGGTCAGCGTCGAAATCATCGATGGTAAGCCGACCACCACCAGCCTGGATGTAGCCAAGCACTTCCGTAAGCAACACAAGGACGTGCTCAGGAGCATCGCCAATCTGGATTGCTCCTCTGAATTTACACAGCGCAATTTTGCGCCGTGTACCCGGCCAGGCTCTAACAACAAACCCGAACCCTACTACCGCATGACCCGCGACGGCTTCGTGTTCCTCTGCATGGGGTTCACCGGCAAGGAGGCAGCGCAGTGGAAAGAGGCCTACATCGGGGCCTTCAACAAGATGGAGCAGGTCCTCATCGACCAACCGGAGATCCTCAGCCACAAGCACCTGCTCAACTTCGCCCTGAAGACCCTTGAGCTCATGCGCGAACGCGAAGTCAATCAACCACCTCGCCCAACTACCGAGCATGTGGTGTTGAACTACCTCAACATCGATTCGCTGGATCAAGCGACACCAGAGCAGCTCGAGCAAGCAATCACCTTTGCTCAAGGACAGATGATCGGCGAAGGAACCGCAGCCAAATCTCTTCCAGGTGTCGCTGGTACCTCCATTGCCAAAGACCTTCTCTACGGCCTTCTGCGTTCGTCACACGATGCCGAACTGCTTTTCAACTCGCTATACGACAAAGGCGTCGAGAAGCTGACCAGCGAAGTCTTCAAAGCCCATATGTCTGACAAGTTGGCCGAGACTTCACAGCAAGCGCGGGATCTCCTCGGCTACATCACCCGCAATGCTCTGCGCACTCCCTACACCCCCAAGTCCACTCACTGAGGAACAAATCATGGGTACACCAGTAGTTTGGGAAGGCAACGTCGGCAACGCTGCCGAGCACCGGTCGTTCGCCAACGGCAACAAAGATCCGCGGCACATGCTGCGCCTCAACGTGATGTTCGATAACTCGATCCCTGATGGCCAGGGCGGCTTCAAGGATCGTGGGGGGTTCTGGTCCAACGTTGAGTGGTGGCATCAGGATGCCGAGCGCTTTGCTGAACTGTTCCAGAAAGGCATGCGGGTCCTGGTCATTGGCCGGGCGATCATGGACACCTGGAAAGACAAGCAAACAGGTGAAGACGTTTCGGCGCTCAAGGTCGAGGCAAGCCGCATCGCGATCCTCCCGCATCGTATCGAACAGGTCATCCTGGCATCGAACGGCAATGGTCAGCGTCCGGCCAATCACCAGCAAGGTCAGGGGCGCAGTCAGACCAGCGGCGGCCAGGCTCAAAACGTTCCTCAGCCGAGCCCCGAAGACATGCGCCAATACGGCGAAGGCTTTGACGACGACATCCCCCTGTAGCCCCCCTTTAATTTGGCGCGCCACATCGCGAAGCTCCTGGTGACAAGGAAGTCACTTCGAGCTTCCCCGCCTTTCGATGAAGCGTCTCCGTGGCAATCTGCTCACAGCCTAGCAGGCGATTTTAAGGCGCCATTCGCGAATTCTCAGGAGGCATGAATCTACCTCCGCCATCTCCAATTGCTTGGAGAAATCATGCCGTGAATGCAAATTCTCTGGAAAGGCCACGGGAACGAGCAGGCAGCCTCGTTTGACTTCGTGGCACCCGGTGATCACAGCTCCGAACGCATTGTCTTCCGGCGTTACGACTATCTTACGGCTGGACGACGGCGTAATGTGCGATCCGTGGAATTTTTTGGGGCAACTGGAGTCCACCGTCAAATAGGCCACCCACTAGAAAATGGCCATATCCATGACCGGGCCTGCGATGTTGGAAGCCAAGAAAATGCCAGAGAGAGAAAAACGCTACCTTGCGTATCAAAGACTTCGAAACCTTGACTCTCTGACCGCCGTGCTGATGCAGCAGGTTGCATACGGCGATCTCGATGGGCAGGGATGGCGCGAACTATGTGCAGCTCACCGACAAGCGTTCGAGCAATGGATCAATCACGCCGAGTCCAAATCTCTTTTGGTCGATAGGGAGATGGATCCGCTGCTGGTCACGCTGGACGGAATCCCATCAGACAAAACGCCAAAGTAGGCAAAGCAAACGTAGCGTCTGATGCTACGCATCACCTAGCGGTAACGACCTGCCGCCTAGGGCCAGGAGCCTCGCCAAGCTCCGGGGCGCTGCAAGCAGCGCTTGCCCAGGTCAGGCGAGCGATTGAAATCGGCGCATTGCAGAATACCATTTCCGGAAGGCATCTCCGCCCTACAGCTGCTAACGTATGCCGAACTGAGCTTCTGGAGCCGCAAAAAGCGCCTTGTCGCGATGTTTCCGGTATCGAGAACGTTTGAGCCGTGATGTGCCCGGCAGGAACAGAGGCGCTGATGAGGAGCATCCTATGCAGAACGATGTTCCCCAGGAGCGAAAAGCAGATAGGCGCGGGTTCAATAACCCCCATCCTGCGGTAGAGGCTGCTGGGGTTGAAGCCGCCGAGAAAGGGCTGCCCATATATGCCTGCCCCTACAAGCACCCTGCCATGCTTGCCTCCTGGCTGAAAGGGTACAAGCGCGCCCAGCAGCTCACTCTCAGTTTTTGACCCTTCCTCCGTGGGCCTGAGCCCTACCGAATTCCCTCCCTTCCAGTTGACCATTTCGCGTTGTGCCGTCCCCGGTCGGCGGCAAGAGTGCTCCCTGATTTATCTGTGCAGGGGCACCCTATGAAACTCATGATCATCGAGGCACCGGGCAAGCTGAAGAAGCTTGGGCCCATGATGAAGAAGATCCGCCCTGGCGAGCACTGGGTGGTGGTGGCATCTGGTGGCCACATCCGTGATCTCCCCCAGTCGGGGCAGGACGACACGATGATCACAACCGGCGTCTTGAAGACCCTTCGTCCGGTCTACGAGATCCTGCCCAAGAGTGCCCGCAACGTCAGCACCATTCGCAAAGCGCTCAAGGACGCCACGGAGGTGTACATCGCCACCGACCCGGACCGGGAGGGGGAAAGTATCGCCTGGCACATACAGCAGGCGCTGGGGATCCGCGAGTACAAGCGAGTCACGTTCAATGAGATCACCCAAGCCAGAGTACGAGAGGGCCTGGCCAATGCACGGAGAATCGATGGGCAACTCGTTGCCTCACAAGAGTGCCGGCGAGTGCTGGACCGTCTGGTGGGCTACCTGGTGACTCAGGAGCTTCGCAGAGTCCTGGGCCAACCTACCTCCGCTGGTCGAGTTCAGTCACCTGCCCTCTACCTGGTGGTGTTGCGCGAGCGAGAAATCAGGAACTTCAAGGTGGTCCACCACTTCGGGGTAGAGCTGACCTTCAAGGACGAAACCACCGGTATGGACTGGACTGCCGTATGGCAACCGATCCCCGACTTCGCGAGCAAAGAAAACCCCTACTTTCAGGACGGCACACTCGCGGCAAGGGTTGCCGCAACGCGCGCGGTTATTGTCGAGTCATGTGAAGACGGCAAGAAGCGGCGCCCCCCACCCCCACCGTTCATTTCATCCACCCTGCAGCAGGCGGCCAGCGTAGCTCTGAAATGGGACCCGGACAAAACCATGCAGGTCGCTCAGCGGCTGTACGAGCAGGGCGTGATCACCTATCACCGGACGGATAACCCCAACTTGGCCGATGAAGCCATGCCAGATATCCAGGCAGTGGCTCGCAGACAAGGCCTCGACGTTGTTGACGAGCGCCGGACGTTCAAGGTTGCAGATAGCGCCCAGGAAGGTCACCCCGCAATTGCGCCAACCGCGTGGGAGGATGAAGTCGCAGGCGAGTCTGCTGAAGAGCAAGCGCTGTACAAGCTCATCCGGATCAGGGCGCTGGCCAGCCAGCTCGCAGACGCCATCTACGACGTGCGCATGGCCAAACTGCTGGCCAGGGGGCCGGATCAGAGGCCTCTGCGCTTCGCCGCGACTGGCAGCACTGTCGCCTATCTCGGCTGGATGAAGCTTTTGCAGAAGGACGAGACGGATGAAGAGTCGACCGACATCCCCAAGAATCCGGTACCGGTGCTCGAGCCCAAACAGATCCTCAGCGTGCTTCAGGGTGAGGTGCTCAACCAGAAGACGAAGGCACCGGCACGCTTCACCAAGGCAAGCCTGATCAAGGAGCTGGAGCGACTGGGGATCGGACGCCCCAGCACGTTTGCATCGATCATCAAGAACATCACCGGCAAAGGCCTGGTCGTTGAGGAGAAGCGCAAATTGGTCCCTGGCCCGTTGGGGGTGAGCACCATCGACCAGTTGGAGGGCCGCTTCAGCTTCGTCGAACTGGCGTTCACCAGCACGCTGGAGAAGGACCTGGACAGAATCGCCCGCGGTGAGGATAGGTACGGCCCAGTTGTCGCCAAGTTCTACGAGCACCTCCAGAGTGAGCTGGATAGCCTCCGACAGGCGCCTACAGTGGCGATGAAGCCGCAGTCGCCAGAATCCTCATCAGGTGCCAAGGGCAGCTACTCCTGCGCTAAGTGCGGGATGCCTCTCGCGCGCCGACAGAAGCGCGGCGATGGGGGTTACGACTTCTGGGGATGCACCGGGTTCAAGGTGAATAACTGCCGTGTGAGTTACCCCACAGTGAGCGGCAAGCCTGATATGGCTAAGCCCAGGGGCATGTAGGTGAAATGCTTCGAAGCCGGTAATCCATTTTTCCTGTAGCGGCTTTCCCTCAGCTGCCAATCTGCTCGCTCTTACGGGTGCGGGCAGGCGCACCTTGAATGATGACGTGTTGACTACACATCCTCCCGGAGGTGCTTGTGGCCCGTTCCAAGAAAGTCATTGATCGGTTAAAGGCCGAGCAGGCGGACAATCCGAAGGTCCCTCATTATGAGTCCCGGCCAGGCGAGTCATGCTGGCCGTTCCAACCTGACGACATCAAGACCGCTGGCTACTGGAAGCAGGACCGCAGACGTGTGCCTAAGGGCTCAGAGCCAGCGGCGTACGTAATCAGTAGGCAGGGAGGGTCGCTTCATGGCTCAGTACTCTTAACCCGATGGGTGCCTGCCTACCACCTGGACCAGACGGTACCGATGAATTCCAAGAGCGCGGACGACAATTGAAACGGCCACGCCTCCTCAATAGCCAACCAGTGTTGCTCGAAGCCGCCGTGTTCGACGGCTACGACATGGGCATCCTCATGCCCTACATTGAAGGCGCAAACAAGGTCATGTTCGCACGGAGCGGGTTCTTCATTCGCCGCAGTGATCACCCGCTCTGCCGCTACTGGCGCGTGCCCAAGGCCAAGCTCATCGACGAGCTGGACCTGGTATACCACCAGCTGATCAAGCTGGCCGGTGGCAAGGTCACTGAGTCATGGCAGGCATTCCGCCAGAAGATCGAGAGCGCGCTGGCCAACCCACGCCGGGACGCTTTCATCTCTGGAATGCTACTGCGAATTGCCCCACTCGCCGACGGCGGTGTGCTGCTGTCCGGAGATTATCATCCTGGAGTAGTTGCAGTGGCCCGCCGGATGCGGGGAGTGTTCCTGGGCAAATCCAGCTCGTGGCGAGTCAACGCCACCACCGAGATCCTGCGCAGCAACCTGGTGCTGGAGCTCGGTCTTGTGGAGGAGCAGTTCGAGATCCTGGACGTTGTACAGGAGCTCCTGGGCGATGGATCTGTGGTTCCAGCAGCAGACATCCCACGCATCAGCCTGGGCGGTGCTCCTCAGGAACCCTCGACAGCCACCAGCGGTGGGGAGAGCTCCAACGACATCTACCTCGCTGCCGTCTCGCCGATCGAACGCACCGAGTTCTCGGATGCCACGATCGCCCAGGCCCTGGTTGGCTACTCCCTCCTCGATCACCAGCCTGCTGGCATTGCCCACCTGCTCCAGCGCACCAGCGCACTGCTGGCTGACGATATGGGCCTCGGCAAGACGCGCCAGGCCATCATCGCGGCGCATATCAGTGCAGCCGGGCGCCCGATCCTGGTGGTTACCCTGTCCTCGTTGCTGATCAACTGGCAGCGCGAAATCCTAGCGGTCTACCCCGACGCGACAGTCGCTGTGCAGAAGCACGACCCGCTGGTCCAATGGATGCTGATCAACTACGAGCGCCTCGGCGACTACGTGCTGCTTGCTGAGCATTACCACGTTCTAGTGGTCGACGAGGCGCACCAGTTGAAGGAACCGACTGCCGAGCGTACACGTCATGGCTTCGATATCGCAGCCAAAGTGCCGAATCGCTATCTGCTGACAGGCACGCCTGTCCTCAATCGCGAGACGGAGCTGCACACCCTGCTACGTCTATCGGGGCACCCGGTAGGCCAGTTGCCCCTCAGCGATTTCTGCGAACGCTTTGCCGGCAGCCCAGAGTTCCGGCAAAACCTCCGCGCAGAACTCGGCGACTGGATGCTTCGCCGGCGTAAAGATGTCCTGCCCGGGCTCAAGGGAAAACACCGGCAGCTGCTGCCTGTGGCGATGGGGGTGGAGGAACGGAAGAAGTACGACAGCATTCGCCTCGAGGACAGGCCCATCTTTGCCAGGCTGGGCGCGCTTCGCCATTACCTGGAACAGGTGAAGGTCAGAGTCGCTATGGATCTGCTGGGCGAGCTGGACCCCGAAGACAAGGTCATCCTGTTCTGCGAGTTTAAACCTACCGTCGCGCGCCTCAAGGAGCTGTGCGATGCAGCCGGTATCGGAAACGTCACCCTGGTCGGCAGTGACTCGCTCACCAAGCGCCAGAAGGCGATCGACAAGTTCCAGAGCGATCCCGACTGCAGGGTTTTCATCTGCACCACCCAAGCCGCCGGTACCGGGAACAACCTCACCGCCGCCAACTACGTGTTCTTCCTGGGTTTGCCTTGGACACCAGGGCAACAGGACCAAGCCGAAGACCGGGCTTATCGGAATGGTCAGCTCCGAACCGTGATTGTGAAGATCCCTCTTGTCGAGAACAGTATCGATCAGCAGCTGTGGCAGATGCTCTTAGCGAAGCGTCAGGTCAGCTTGGAGCTCATTGAGCCAGAAGAGCAGCAGGACGCACTGGCCAAGGCCATGCTCGCCGCGACCATCAACCAGTAGCTTCAGGGTGATCAGACCTCCATACCTTCCTGTGCCATGGAAAGCCGAACTCCATCTAGAGCATCCGTTTTGTATTATCATCGTGCCAGCATTGGATGATTCAACGGAACGGACATGAAAAAACACGCAATGAAGCGGGATATCCGCATAATCTCGTTAGATAAAGTCAAGCTCGACCAAGAGAACGTACGTTTCGGTAACGACGTAGCTCAGAACCAGCGTGAAGCGATCAAGCTCATGCTAGCGGACCCTTCGGGTAGCTTCGTGAAACTTTGTCACCGCATATTCTTCACGCCACTCGCGAAGAGAGTCTGGCTCTGAACAACACTGTTATCCGCTGAATATTGTCCATCTTCTCGGTCGCCTGATCCAAAGATACCTCGCGGTCATTAATGCCCCTCACGGACGATAGCCAGTGGGTTTACTTGGGAGGTTGATTAGGAACCGTGCGATCTCCCAAGCCCACCCGAACTCCGCGTAGATCGGTGAGCCAAGCTTCTCGCCAGTTCTTTGGCAGATCCAGAGCTCCCCATCAAAACGTACTCCCTTGATGATCTCCGTAACGTCATAAACGTCATCAGGTAGCAGCTCTCCTTCCCCGCCGAGAATACCTTGGGCAATTGAATGATTGCCGCCGTTGACCCAAACTATGTTCATGGGCCGCATCAGGGTTACGCTGTGGTTTTTGTCCTGCATGAACTCACCGCTCTTCCGTCCCTTACCGATCATGCCGAGGCTGTTAAGGATACTGCTCTCCGACCATAAAGTCGGGATCACCATGTCGCTGGCCAGACTAATCACTGAACATTCGTCCACCGGGCAGCGGCAGTGTTTGAGAAGAAATCCGGCCCATGTTCCACATTCAGCATCACCATCCCAAAGGCCACCTAGCGAACTCATCCAATGCAGAGCGTGAGGGCCGTGATGGCGAGGCCGGAGCAATGCTTCACGCATATGGATGGACTGAACGGGTCGGAGAACAATTTTAATGAGGTCTTCCAAGCCGGCTCGATTGTTCGCAGCCTCCAGACAGGTCGCCCATCTCATCAGGTTCTCGAACGCCGCGACTCTACTGTCGCGCATCACTACCTCCGCTTTCTTTCTCTAGATGGATGGCCCCGGTTTTTCCCCGAGGGGTAGAAATTCAGCTAATCAACCGCATTCGGCATCGCACGCGGAGAGTTCTAGTCCTCGCCGAACTACCTTTCTTGCCGCACCAGCGAACAACTTCATGCTTTGAGACGCTTGTGAGGACAATGACTCCCCCTCTGCAGGGAGGCTAGCCAAAGGCGTCGTAGCTCGCTAGAGCAGATGACGAACAGGAGCACTGGACATAGGTGATTGCAATTTAGACGCGGCTAAGTTCATGCGACGCTGTCGTTTTTTATAAACATTAAAAAATCTCGCATTATCCAGAAAAATAGTTTTCGTGTAAATATCAGACACCGTCTCGCCCACTCCTTCTGGAAGAACCTCCACGATGCGCATAATCATGGACTCTGAACCACCTTTCAACGTCGATGCTGCATGCCCTTCAAACTGTAGTCTCAAATTCCCTCGATGACCCTGCCTCCTCTTTATGAAGCGACCGAATCGTTGGTTGTACACATAAAAACTTGTACAACGCTTATCAATGGCAGAAGCAATACGTTCATCAACGCCACAGCCAAAGATATCTTGGGGCTGGGTGAGGTAGGCGAAGGCATACGGTAGGTTATAGATATTGATTGCCGCGTATTCGTAGACTTTGTTGCTGGAAAAATTGTCAAGCATCTTTCCTAGCAGCTCATCTGACAGTTTCAGCCCGGTGTCCGCCTCTATAAAGCTCACTACTAAATCAAAAGCCTCGACCATGGCCCGCTTAACTTCATTAGTTATAACTTTTCCTACCAAGGAGCGGCGATCGCTTTCATCAAGACTTGCACGACTTGCTAACGGGCAATCCAGATAACTAGCCTCATTATACTCTCCAACACCCCGAACAGAATTCTTATAATGCTTCGCATAAAAGCATGCCCCGTGAGTTTCCGTTGCGGGGTTGCTGACGATCAAAATCGGGTTTTGGCATCCAGGGCAAACGGCAAATTCTTTGACCTTACCCCCTATTTGTTGAAAGTAAGGAGCCCCTCTGTGTGTCTTAGAGCGGTAATTATCAAGTGTGAGCGCTATCGGCTCTCTCGGTTTATCCAACAATGCGAAAACATTCATACCTGCCACCGTTTTTCATCTTCTGATTCAACAGCGCTGCATACCTGCCAGGCGTCAGTTTGACATCATGAGACTACTACAAAAATTCTCGGCGGGTCAGTTATCCATTTTCTGCGGCGCCAAACACCGCTACCTGACACCGTGTCCTCCATCACTATAGGGGGCCTCATGATCAGGCAGTTGACCACTCTTTCGCTCGCCGCGCTTGTTGCTAGTTGTGCGATTCAGAAGGCTGAACAGCCGCCGAAGCCGGCGTTCGATAGCAGCCGCAATCCCGAATGGCTGTCTCCGGACATCTACCCGAACGGAGCTAGTCCGGAGAAGGAACCGGTCGTTCGGTATGGCCGCTACACCTTGGTGAGCACCCAACCCGACGCGAGCCAGCGCGACCTGATGGCACAGATCATCGATGTGACCATCCCATCGAGCATGAACCCCAGCGTTCGGGACGCAATGCTCTATGTGATCGACCGTTCAGGTTATGCCCTCTGCCCGCCCAGTTCGCAGCATGTCAACATCCTGTACACCCGACCTCTGCCCGCAGCCCAGTACAAGCTCGGTCCAATGACTCTGCGCAACACCCTGCAGGTCCTCGCCGGCCCGGCCTGGCAGGTGAAAGTCGATGAGGTCAACCGTCAGGTGTGCTTCGTCCTTCGCCCAGGCTACCAATTGCCAACCCCATCGGCGCCGACGGGCCAGCTCTACGTCGACAACATACAGTCTCCTACCACCAGCTCCGCCGCCCCGGCCTCGCCGCCAGGCGTTGTCGTCGCCGCTGTTCCTGCTCCTGCCCCCATCACCACAACAACCTCCACTGTCGCAGTGACTGCGCCAGTGGCTCCCGTGCTCCCCCCAGTGGCACCCGCCAAGGATGGCTCTATCACGACTGCGACGATAACCGCCGCGGCTAATCCTTCGACGCCTGCATCCCCAGCATCGACAGCGCCGACCAATTTGGCAGCCTCCAGGCCTGCGGCTGCCGTCACCAGTACCGCAGTGGTCGCCACGGCCATCGAAGTCAAACCAGCTCAGCCATCCCGGCCGCTGCCCCAGGTATGGACGGCCGAAGTTGGATCAACCCTGCGCCAGAGCATCGAGGGCTGGGCCAAGAAGGCCAGCCCGAATTGGACGGTGATTTGGAGCCAAGACGACCTGGACTACCCGATTGAAGCTCCCCTGCGCTTCGAAGGCTCCTTCCAGGACGCCATCAAAGAGCTGTTCCCGCTTTACGACAACGCTCCCCGCTCTTTCGTCGTCGATGGCAGCGATGCGCAGCGTGTGTTGCACGTTGATGAGAGGAAGAAGAAATGACCGTATCCCCCTGGGTTCGCTGGGCACTTACCCCCCTGACGGTCGCCATATTGGCGGGCTGCGCGGTACAGCGCGTGAACGAGTCCTTTGATCGAGCAGACACACAAGGTCGCACTGCCGGGCAATACAACAAGTACCTGCAGAACCAGCAACCCCTGCAAGCACGTGACACGGTGGTATTCAGCAACAAGCCTTGGGTATCGACTCAACCGCTTGTGAGCAAACGTGGTCTGCCCTTCTCGTTGGACCAGGCCATTGCATATCGGCCTGCCGGTGCTGTGTCCATCAGCGAAGTGGCCCAGTACATCACCAAGCAAACCGGCATGCCTGTGATTGTGGCCCCGGACGCCGTAAATCCGACCATTCTCTCCACTGGACGTACAGCTGGTAACGGCACTCAGCAACCCACCCCCAACCCCGACAGCCTGGCCGGGCTTATGCCCAACGGTGTCATGGGCGCTTCGCCTAACGCCACGAGTGCTTTCGACTTAGGCTTAGGGTCCACCGGTTTGGTCACTGGCCTCGAGTTCTCAGGGCGGGTATCCGGACTGCTCAACCAGACCACCTCGCAGCTCGGCCTCTCCTGGCATTTCGACCCGCAACTCCAAGGTGCCCGAATTACCTACTTCGATACACGCACGTTCGACGTATGGACCTTCGGGGATGAGCTGGAGATCGAGAGCACCGTCAAATCGGGTCTTTTGACATCCACAGGTAGCGGTGAGTCGGGTTCATCGTCCTCCTCCTCAGGCGCTACCGGTGAGTCCGGCAGTAACCAAAGCACGAAGTCCACCTACAAAACTTCACTGATGAGCGACATCGAGAATGATGTCAAAGCCATGCTCAGCGTGCAGCCTCCAGGTCGTGCGACCCTTTCGCGCTCTACCGGCACTCTCACTGTGACTGATCGCCCGGAGGTATTGAACCGTATCTCGGCGTACCTCAAAACCACCAACCGAAGCATCACCCGGCAGGTGTTGTTCAACGTCAAGGTGTATGAGGTCACGTTCAACGACCGAGACCAGACCGCAGTCAACTGGAGTGCCGTTTACAAGTCCATCTCTGGGAACTGGGGTTTCGGCTTGAGCAACACGGTAGCCGGGATCAGCACCGACGCGGTGTCGGCCACTGGCAGCATCATCGACACCTCCAGCTCTCCATGGGCAGGCTCGAAAGCTGTACTCCAGGCCCTCTCCGAACAGGGCCGTGTCGCCGAAGTGCGAACCCCGTCCATCACCACGTTGAACCTGCAGCCAGCTCCTATCCAGATCGGCAATGTAACTGGCTACGTCGCCTCTAGCTCGACCACCTCGACCGCCTCGGTGGGCACCAGCAGCAGCCTGCAACCGGCGACCATCACCAGCGGATTCAACATGATGCTGCTGCCGAAACTCCTGGATAAAGAAAACATGCTGCTCATGATCACGCTCAGCATCAGCAGCAAGCCGACGTTCCAGACCTTCACCAGCAACGATTCCAGCGTCCAAACTCCGGACTACGACACCAAGAACGTCGCGCCCAAAGTTCAACTGAAAAGTGGCCAAACGCTCGTCATCACCGGCTTCGATGAGGACAGCGAGAACGCCAAAAAAAGTGGTGTGGGCAGTGCCAGCTTCTTCGGCTTGGGTGGTGGTCGAACCCGCGCCACTACGCATAGCGCTATGGTGGTCCTAGTCACGCCAATTGTGCTGCCCGACAGCTTGGGTAGCTTGAATTCACAGCCGTTCAACTTCAGCGCTGAAAGCCTCGCCGCTAACCAAGATTACCGAAGCTCGCCCTTGGCCTGCCGGCCGCCACTGCTCGCTTGTGAGACCTTATAAGTGAGCGGCGCAATGAACAATGAGGCCCCAAAGGCTCCAGAGTCTCGCGTTAAGGCCCTCAAGTACCACGGGCGGACTTTCGTGACCGGTATGCGTTGGGTGCCTCTGGGATCCGTTCCGAACTACATGAAGGAAGCCCGAAAGTACGGCCAGGAACAGAACCTGGACATCGTGGCTATCCGGCGGACCAGCAGCCTTATCCAAGCAGGGTTTGTTTCTCGCACTGCCGGGGTCAACAAGGGGATGTACTCGCTGGCCGCGACCCTGGCTGGCCAACTAGGTGACTCTTGGATTGCCGCTTGGCGCGTGAGTCCCGATGAAGATCAGTTTGCAGTTGTAGCCGTTCACAATGGGTCAATTATTCCTGGTTGTGACCGTGTCGGGACCGAACTGGAGGTGCGCAAGCGGATCGCTCAGCAGAGAAGCAAGGGCATCAATTTCAGCCACGAATACCTCCCTGCTGAATTCCAGCTCGGTGGTCAGCCTCTCGACATCGAGGAGCTGCTACAGCCCTCTCACCTCAAGCGCGACTACCGCCTACGCCCTCTGGTATTTGGGCTTTCCAAAGCCGAACTGGCTCAACTCGCCGTACTAGGACTTTTAATCGCCGGTAGCGTGATTGGCTGGCTGCTCTGGAAATCTCATACGGAAGAGCTGGATCGCCTGGCGCGTCTGCAAGCGGAGAAACAGCGCCTCGAGGAGCTCGCTCGCCTACAAGAACAGACCGGTACTGAGCAGCCCATTCAGGCCCTGGAGCACCCGTGGGCAAAACTTCCCTCGGTTGATGCCTTTGTTCGCGCCTGCAGTAGTGTGGTGTATCGACTGCCATTGGCCATCGAGGGTTGGCCGTTCGTTAATGCCAAATGCAATGGTGAGCAGGTCCTCTCGACCTATCAGCGCACGGGGAACAGCACCGCCCTCGAATTCATTTCCGCTGTCACCGACTACTTCCACGAACGGCCAGAGTTTTTTGAGAACGGCAAAAACGTCACCTTGAGGTTCAATATTTCTGCCCCCGCGACAGGCGATACCCCCCTTCCTGACGCGTATGAAGCGGTGACGGCATTGTCGTCCTGGTTCAATGGTTTCTTGCAGGCCCCCGATCTCAAGGAAGTCCCTGTTGAGGTCCCGCAGCAGCCCGCGTTGCCCGGCCAACCAGCCCCGCCACCTCCTCCGCCACCAGAGTGGAAGCAATTCGAACTGCGTTACAGCAGCGGAATTTTGCCCTTCGACTCCTTTAACGGCGCCCCCACAGAAGGGCTTCGCCTGCAGGAGATCAACACAGAATACAAGGCTGACCATCTGATCTGGTCCGTCATAGGAGTCCTGTATGCGAAATAAGCCCCTCTGGCAGCTCTTCACTGCCTTACTGACCCTCTCTGCCTCAATGACTTCGATCACCGCCCATGCCGCCGACGAGACGCTCTCAGGTATCAATGTGGGGGAGCTTGGCCGTGTACAAAGCGAAACCATTCTGCTCAAGGCAAAGGCAGAACGTCTCAAAGCACTAAGGGAAGCAGAAGGTGGAAGCGACCTCGACAGTTTTCTGCCCTCCACGGGTTTACACCCTGCTCCACAGGTGCCCACCACACTGAGCGAGGCACCACGACCAGCCTCCAGGCTTCCTGTCGTAATGGCCATCACCGGTTCCCCCCAGCGATTGCGAGCGAACCTGCTCTACAGCAGCGGATATGAACTCAACGCCGGAGTGGGCAGTGAGCTCCCTGATGGTTACAGAGTGCACCAGATCACACTGGAGGGCGTGGTGCTGAGTCGTAAAGGTGAACGTTTCCCACTCGGCTTCTCCAAACGAGCGCCGAGCATCGATTCAGCGACTGGCGCCCAGGCCGGTACCCGGCCCTTCAACCTTTCCGGCCAACTGCCAGGCCAATAAGGAGCTGATATGAATGATCTCACCTTGCAAACTATCGACGTTGAGGCCTCCCCTCTCACCCCAATTACTTCGTCTCTTTCCTCTGTTGTGCTGACGGCAAAGAGTGGCCGCTTCGAGATCAAGGATGAACTTCGCCAAGTGTTGGCCCTCACCGCAGATGGCGTACTGCACATCTCGGATAACTACCTTTCCGATCCGTACGTAATGGCGTTCATCGATCGACTGGAACATGAAGAGTTCGACTTCCAAATCCAGTCAGCCTCGATGGTTCAGATCAAATCTCTTTACGACACCGCCGCCCAGCACGCTGGGCAAGGTTCACAAGCAGAGACTCTTCGCCAAGCGCAAGCTCTGGAATTGATTGGTCACGCCCATAAAGCCGGTGCGAGCGATATCCACATCGTCGTGGGGCATGACATCACCAAGCTCTTCTATCGCGTCCACGGCTTGCTATGGGAAGCACGCCAGGAAAAGAGTGAAGTCGGGAACGAGCTGTGCTCAGCTCTCTACAACAGCATGTGCGACGTATCGAAGGAACACTATCAGGCTCACATCCCCCAAGACGCTCGAGTGAGTCGTCGCTTCGTTGAACAGCTTGGTCTTTTCGGCGCGCGTATTGCCACTCGCCCCCTGGTCGACGGGCCGCTGATGATCATGCGTCTCCTGTACGACGACGCCTCCAAGCAAACTCTAGATGAGCTGGGCTTCCTACCTGAACAGATCGAGCACTTCGCTCGCTTACGCAGCCTGCCCTATGGCGTGAACCTCTTCACAGGCCCCACCGGCTCAGGCAAATCGAAGTCTCTCCAGGTCAACCTCAATCTGCTCCACGATGAGACCGAGGGTACGCGCCACATCCTCACCTTGGAGAACCCTCCTGAATACCGCCTCAAAGCTAACCAATCTGCGCTGGGTGCAGCTGAAACGTGGAGTGAAGCGATTACTAACACGGTACGTCTGGACCCCGACGTTCTCATGTATGGCGAGCTTCGTGACCTGGCGTCGGCGCAGGCCGCATACACGGGGGGCATGACAGGCCACCAGGTGTGGTCAACGCTTCACACCAACGATGCCATTGCCGCGATCCCACGCCTGATCGACATGGGCGTACCACACTACCTGGTCACGGACCCCGCGCTGACCACTGGCATCATCAACCAGTCGTTGCTCCCTGTTCTCTGTCCGCACTGCAAGGTCCCATTGCTTGAGCACCAGTCTGCGCTCGACAAAGCATTGTTCAACAGGTTGGCCAAGCTGCACATGGTCGACCAGGTGTACTTGACCGGTGAGGGATGCCCCCAATGCAAGGGCATGGCACTTGTCGATCGGACCGTTGCTGCAGAGATGCTGCTCACCGATCTGCTCTTTATGAAGGTGTTTAACGAGCAAGGCGCAAGCGCTGCCCGGCGACACTGGGTAAAAGAGATGGGTGGCATCACCAAGATTGCCCATGCTCGGATGAAGATCGCAGCAGGCATAGTTGACCCTCGCCATGCCGAAACAATGGTCGGCCCACTAGACTTTGATCAACAGCTCGTGGAGCTGTCACATGCGTGATCTGATTGCCGACCTTTGGACCGGCCTACGCGAAGCGTA
The DNA here is from genome assembly GCF_005080685.1 of Pseudomonas putida. NCBI lineage: Bacteria > Pseudomonadati > Pseudomonadota > Gammaproteobacteria > Pseudomonadales > Pseudomonadaceae > Pseudomonas > Pseudomonas putida. The sequence continues at coordinate 5,014,683 of NZ_CP039371.1, forward strand.
CGCCGACTGGGTAGAAGGCTTCTATGCGAAGCAATTTGGTTCGAATGAGCGGATTCAATTTTACGAATCCCTCATTGGTGTGATCGAGGACTCGATTCCGATCGACGAGGCCCTTGAAACCGTCGAGAAGGCATTCAGCAACGAAGGTAAGCAGCTTCATCCGGTGTCGATTATTTGCAGCCGGGTGGCCAGATCGGTGCGGGGGGGTAAATCACTCGCCAGTTCATGTCGCGCCTACCTTCCGTTTGACGAGAGCTCCCTGATCGAAACAGGCGAACAGACTGGAACACTGGCACCCGCCCTACGCGATTGCGTCAGGATCATCGAAGTCCGCCAGAGGATAACTCGCCTCGTCGTTTCAGTCTTCGCTATGCCCACCATAACCTGGTCGCTGATGTTCGCCCTCATGTTTGTGGTGGCTGGGTGGTTGGTACCAACCATGGCCCAACGCTCCAACCCCGAGGCATGGGTAGGTGTACCTGCATTTCTCTACATCATGTCCAATGTGGTGACGCATTACGGTCTGTACATGGTTGCTTTGACCGTTGGGCTAGCAATCACATCGATCATCACGTTGCCCTACTTCTGTGGTCTGGAAATTCAGCCCAACAGTCCGGACTGGAAGGTTCAGCTAAGCCATACGTTGCAACGCATCAGGGTGAGCCTCGAGTCGCTTCCGCCTTGGTCAATCTACAAAGTCATGCAGGGCTCGATCTTCCTGCTGAACATGTCAGTCATGCTCCGCACCGGCATCAGCCAGTTGAACGCCTTGAGCATCTTGAGGCGCAGCGCGTCGCCGTGGCTGCGAGAGCGAATTGACGCAATCCACTACGGCGTGAGCTCCGGCAAGGATTTCGGCTCAGCGCTGAAGCTTGCAGGCCATAAATTCCCGGACCAGATGGCCATCCACTTTCTGCAGGTCCTAGCAACCCGTAAAGGCTTTGCCACCTCAATGGAGCGCTTTGCCAACCGGTGGCTCGACCAAATGCTCAAAAGAATCGAGACCATCTCAAAAACCTTTGCCTCGATCTCTGCGCTGCTTATGGGACTGCTGATGATCCTCGTCGTGATAGGCATTTTCCAGCTAGCTCTCGGGATCACTGACTCGCTTTAAACACTGCTCAACATAATCACCAAGGGGTAAATGCAATGATGCGCTCTCGCCGCACTAAACAAGCTGGCTTCATGTCAATCGACGCACTGCTGTGGACCATCTTCGCTGTAGTCGTCCTGGGCTTTATTGCCTATGCGGGCTTCAAGGCGCTCGGAGGAACCGACTCCACCGTCGAGCTGAGCAACATTACAACGATCATGAGCAACACCAAGCAGCTTAAAAGTCGGGCCGGATATGGAGCCTCAGGCACCAACCTGATTCCTTCACTTATCGCGATCGATGGCACCGGCAACATGGGCGTGTCGGGCTCTACCGTGACCAACCAATGGAACGGTGCGGTGACCAGCGTCAGCAATGGCATGACCTACACCCTCACTATCACCAATGTCCCCAAGAGCGCTTGCATTTCGCTCGCAACCAAGGTCGCGAAGGACAATCAGACCACGACCACGATCAACGGGGGATCGGCGATTAGTGGCGAGGTCCTGACAGCCGCGGCCACCACATCCTGTTCCGGAGCTACAAACACCCTCGCCTGGACTGCCTATTAAGGACTGTGATGTGAGCCTGATCGCGAGCGCAACTTTCATCGACCTCTATCTGGGGCACGATTTCGCGGATGTTAAGGGGCTGGAGGGCCAGCCCCGACGCGTCGCGGCGCCGGCCGAATGGCAGGAAGAGATCAAACGCTTGAAAGCCCGCTGCCAGGATCAGCTCGATGCCACAGGAGAGCCCGAGTTTTCGATCGTGATCGAGGATTCGGTGCTCTTCCGGGTCACCTACATGCTCGATGTGTATGCGAAGCCTCTGTTCGTCTTGAATCGCTCTGCCGCCAAGATCCTGCCACTAATGGATATCGGACTGCCTGATGCCGTTCACAACTGTGTGATGAGCGAAGCCACCAAGGGCCTCGTTTTCATCTGCGGTGAAATGGCCTCGGGGAAGACCACAAGCGCTGCTTCAATCGTGCAAGCCCGCCTGGTGCAACACGGCGGGCTTGCGCTAGCTGTAGAGGATCCACCCGACACTCCTCTTCACGGGCTCCATGGCAAAGGCCGGTGCGTCCAGGTGCCAGTATCGCGTCGGCAAGGCGGATACGGTGAGGCCCTCATTCGTGCACTGCGAACTCGGGCAGATCTGATTTTCGTCGGCGAGGTACGCGATACCCCGACTGCTGTACAAGCCGTTCAAGCATCAATCAACGGCCACTTCATCATCTGCACGGGCCACGCTGGAAGCGTGGTCAAGGGGATCGAGCGGCTGGCTGTGCTAGCCCAGCCCCAACTGCCGAATGCGCTGCAGATCCTCTCGCAGGGGCTTGTCGCAGTGATACATCAGACGCTTCAGCGAAGTGATCATGGCTCCGCAAGGCTGACCCTGGAGTGTCTCTCATTGAGCGACGGGGATGCTCCCGCGATCAGAGAGAAGATCCGACAGGGGACGCTACAAATGCTTGAGCAAGACATCGCCAACCAGTCGAGCAGGAACATTTGGAATGATGAGTAAGCGTAAACAGAGGGGCTTTGCTTCCCTCGATGCCATGGTCGGATTAATCGTCCTTACCATCGTCCTCTCCTTGGCTGGAGGATACGCAATCGATGCTGCGAAAAAGCAGGACTATCGGATCGCTGCAGAACAGCAGAGGACAATGTCAGAAGCGTTCAGCAAATACCTCAAGGACAACTACGCCGTCGTGCTGGCCAGCGCTGGGCCCACTTCCCCCGTCCAGGTCACAGTTGCCATGCTGCAAAACACCAACTACCTGCCGGCGGGCTTCAGCTCAACCAACAGCTTTGGTCAAACCCTCATCGGTCTGGCCAGGAAGCCCAACCCGAACCAGCTCGAAGCAATAGTCATCACTACAGGTGGCCAAGCCATTCCTGAACTCGGAATTCGCGCCATTGCAGAACACCTCGGTGGACCAGGTGGCTTCATTTCCAAGCTGCAGGCAGGAGTGATCGAGGGCGTACGTGGCGGGTGGCAAGTTACGTTGAGCAACTACGGCGTCAATCCAGGGGCCGGCCACACGGCAAGCGCGCTCTTCCTGATGGATGGTGACCTGGCCAACGATTACCTCTACCGCAACGCTGTGCCAAACCATCCTGAGTACAACCGGATGAATACCCACCTCGACATGGGCGGAAACAACATTAATAACGCTGGAGCGATCACGGCATCCGGCAATGTCACCACCACAAGTGACGTCTCTGCACGCAATGTCACCGCAACAGGTGAGACGACAACGGGAGGCTGGTTCAGGACCAAGGGGGACACCGGCTGGTACAGCGAAAAGTGGGGCGGCGGGATCTACCAGTCCGATGCCAACTGGGTTCGAGTACTTAACGACAAAGGCCTGTACACCGGTGGTCAGGTACGGGGGGGCACACTGCAGGCTGACGGACGTGTCACTGTTGGTGAATACCTGGATATCGAGAGTACCGCTGTCGAAGGACAGGCATGCCCAAAGATCGGTATTCAGTCAAAAAACAACGTGGGTGCGCCTCTTACATGCCAATGCCTCACACCTTCTTGCCAATCCGGTGTGTGGAAATCAGCCTCAAATGCCTCGCTCGGTGAGAAGGTGATCGGTGGGTACGTTTCCTATCACGACTCCTCCAAATCTGCTGAAGCCTATTGTCCGGAAGGATCAGTTCTGATTGGTCTCATAAACGATATGACTTTAGATAGTTACCATCTAGGGAAACTCTGAAGAGGACTTCCAGATTTGGCAGAATGCCTGATCTCACCCGCCGAGACGCCTGATGAAGCAGATGACCTTCGCCGATGCCGAGTACGCCGGCAAGCGCAAGCAGACCCGCAAGGAATTGTTCCTTATCGAGATGGATCAGGTGGTGCCGTGGAAGGGTTTGATTACCCTGATCGAGCCGCACTACCCGAAGGGTGAAGGCGGTCGTCCGGCCTATCCGTTTATGGCGATGCTGCGCATACATCTGATGCAGAACTGGTTCGGCTACAGCGATCCGGCAATGGAGGAAGCGCTCTACGAAACGACCATTCTGCGCCAGTTTGCTGGGCTGAGCCTGGAGCGCATTCCCGACGAAACCACCATCCTCAACTTCCGTCGCCTGCTGGAAAAGCACGAGCTGGCGGCAGGGATTTTGGGCGTGATCAATGGCTACCTGGGAGATCGCGGCCTGTCGCTGCGCCAGGGCACCATCGTCGATGCCACGCTGATTCATGCGCCGAGTTCGACCAAGAACCAGGACGGCAAGCGCGACCCGGAAATGCACCAGGCCAAGAAAGGCAATCAATGGTACTTCGGCATGAAGGCCCATATCGGTGTGGATGACGAGTCGGGCCTGGTGCATAGTGTGGTGGGCACGGCGGCCAATGTGGCCGATGTCACGCAGGTCGATAAGCTGCTGCACGGCGACGAAAACGTGGTCTGTGCCGATGCCGGTTATACCGGAGTGGAGAAACGCCCCGAGCATGAAGGTCGTCAGGTCATCTGGCAAATTGCCGCCCGGCGTAGCACCTACCAGAAACTGGGCAAGCGCAGCGTCCTGTACAAAGCCAAGCGCAAGATCGAAAAAGCCAAAGCGCAGGTAAGGGCGAAGGTCGAGCACCCGTTCCGGGTGATCAAGCGCCAGTTTGGTTATGTGAAGACGCGCTTCCGTGGCCTGGCCAAGAACACGGCACAGCTGCTGACGCTGTTTGCCCTGTCGAATCTGTGGATGGCCCGTCGACATTTACTGAGCAATGCAGGAGAGGTGCGCCTGTAATGTGGGGAATAGCCGCCGCGAGGTGCTCGCTGCGGCTAAAAAGACAGGAATGAGTCAGTGATCTGAGCGTTTTGGGTCGACTCGCCACTTTCAAAATCAGCGATGGTCGAAGCCGGCCAGAAGCACATGGCTACTTCAGACCATCCCTAGCTTGCCAGATGCTGGAGTGATGACGCATTGCCAATCTGGTGCGTGGGCTACAAGCAAGGGCAAAGTAGACATTTCACAATGCGGGATAGCTGAGAGCACCTCAAGAGAGTGGCCTAGATCCGGCACCGACAGTGACTCTTGGGTCGTCACTGCATCCGCGAAATGGCACGTCAACAATTTACCTCAGGGAAAGGCAATTGGAGCTGCGGTGGTTCCGGCGAGCTATCAATGCCTGCCGTATCTCTGGGCTGGAAGCATGTATGCCATTTGCTGCCCAAAATAAATAGGAATGATAAATAGATGACTCGGAAGATCTTTCTTCTGCATGCCCGAAAGGTGCGAGCTGCAGTCTGTGGGCTCTTTGGGCATAAGCCCGTGGAGGTCGGGCGCATTTATGCTGATGACATTGTTTGTATCTCTTTGAGATGCTCTCGCTGCCATAAACGCCTTATCGCCTATGAATATCAGTGAGTTGTCAAAACCCTTCAGTCACATGCAATTACACAACTGCAAGCACCACCAATAATAAAAGCCCCTTGTCATAAAAGCCATATGAGACGATGCGATTCGAGTCGGCATAGGCAAAGTCCCCCCCGCGTAGTCTGGACAGGATGCCGGGTGTGGAATAGCTGCGTCAGATGCTGACCACGTAAAACTACTGGCCGAGCTACTTGGTGGGAGCGGTATCTGTTGCCCGTGCGTAATGAAGCCAGTTAGAATTTTACCGCCACCACTCGAACGCCAAGCACCGGAGTTGGCAAACTATCTGAAGCAAGCCCATCTATACTTCGCAGGCCACGAACCCCGATAGGTATACATATACCACTTGTTATCACTTAAATATATGTACCCATCCTCATCCTCCCCTGCTCCAGAAACTCCAGTGAGGGAACAGTACCAAGACGAGTCAGCGAGGTAGCAGGTCTTAGATGACAAATAGGCTGGCTGACATAGCCCAGAAATTTGTTCGTTGAGACCCAATCCACTTACCGTTTTCCACACACCGGATTGGCAATAGGATCTCCCTGCGATGCCCAAACCACCTGGCCTGGGCTAATTCTAGGCATCACCTAATCACTGCAGGAAAGTGTGACCCTTTCTGAGGGGCAATTCTGGCTCAGGGGGTCGAGCATGATTATGTCGCCCTCATTGACCTGCTCCAGGTACTGGTCAGGTGCTGGAATAGGCTCCTTGTCCCGCAAAGCCACCATTAGATGCCGTAACAACGCATCTTGCGCTACTCGCCTTGCCACCTCCGCAGTGCGCCCAGTACCTTGTACATCATCAAAATCGAGTACCCGCACAACCACGCCGTGGGGTCTTTCCGAAACGACAGCTGGATACGGTACCAGGTGATTGATGATCACCTGCTGGCCACGGTGCTTATTACCCTCGAGCTTCTTGACCAATCGGGACGCCTTCAAGTGGGTGTACCTCTTCAACATCGCCAGGCTCTTGTGCCCACTGATCGCAGCAATTTCCATGATATCGAGCGTGCCAAGCTCAAACAGGCGCGAGCAGGCTTCATGCCGGAGGTCGTGGAAATGAAGGTCCTTGATGTCCAATCGCTGGAGCATGATTCGCCAAGCAGACTTCAACCCGTTGGAGGTGTAGCCAAATACCTTGCCCTTTGTCCGAGCGCCAAGCTTGATCAACACATCACGAGCCTTAAGGCTCAGGGGTACATCCCGCTTCGATCCGTTTTTGGTGTCGGGCAGATGCGCAATTCGTCGTTGCAGGCTGATGTGCTCCCACTCAAGCTTCAACAGCTCACCCTGTCGCATTGCAGTCTCAATGGCCAGGACTACTAAGACGTAGAAGTCTGGTGTGGGGTGCGCGTGGCAATAACGCATGATCTGGCGCTCTTCGCGGGCAGTTAAACGCCGATCCCGACCAGGTGCTGCTTTGGGTTTACGTACGTTCGAGACCGGGTTCGACTCGCACACCCCCCACTCGATCCGGCCGATGTCGAACACGTTCGACAACAAGGACATTTCCAGACGCACCGTTGATGGTGAAATGGGTAATCCGGTTTTAGGGTTGGTCTGCGATAGGCGTTCGTCGCGGAGGCAAGCGATATCAGGGCTTCGAAAATCACGCATGCTCTTGTCAGCATACCTGGACTTCATCAGACTAGAGATGCGGTAACTTTCTTGCACAAACCCTTTCTTTAGTACGGAGATTTTCTGTCGATAAAGGGTTAAACCTTCAGCGAGCGTCATGTCCTGGGTCATTCAACTCTTCCATTTTGGCCTGCAGCAGCCTGGCCAGCTGGTCGAATCGGATTTCCAATGCGTGGCAAAGGTTGAAAACTGTGTCCAGGGTTGGAGATTTGTGGCCACGCTCAAGCAGACTGATGTAGGACCTATCAACCCCAGCTTCGAAACTCAGCTTTTCTTGCGAGATGCCCCTAGCAGTGCGCAGCTCGGCCAACACCATGCCAAACGCATGATTGTGCTTTTTCGAAGAGTCTGGTTGTAATTCCAAAAGTCCAACCCGAGATCACGAGATCAAAGATCAGGATTTTCGGATTGTTGACTATAATCGTCAGCGGACTATAGTCCACAACGCTCATCCCTCAGGACTTCGTCATGTTCATCTACTGGATTGCTATGACCCTGCTGATTTTGGCAGGAAGCATCTTCACCCAGGTTCAGCACGCCGATGAGGCCGTTTCTGAGCAGGCCACGATCGATTCCCTCAGCAGGAGCCTGCTGATCTACCGCTCCGCCGCAGCAGAGTATGCTCGGGCAAATCCTGGGTTCACTGGAGCACCAGCGGATGCATTACTAAATCTCCCAAGCTGGTACTCAAAACAGAGCGGAATCGCCACGTACGTCTTTGGAGGTGTGTCCTACACCTACATCGCGGGGACCGCTCCTGCCGGTCTACCCTCAGCATTGAGCGAACGGACTGAATCCACGACCGTTGGTGTGAAGAGATCAGGCCAGTTGTACTCGCCGAAAGGAGGAAACATGGCGATAGCTATTCCAGCGCCAGTCCCAGAGGGTGCAGTAGTTGCCGTCTATTGACCGTTGACGTCGTGCGAAAATGCCTACGAGCCTTGCATCCCAGTCACGGTACAACCCATAATGACATCAGCTTTGGTTCAACCCCGTTGGCTACTGACGGTCATCAGTAGCGCCCTGGTGTTGTGGTTCGCCTCAACACCAAACCGTAAGCACGCTATAGCTCCGGGAAGGGCGTGCGGATCTGGTTGAAAGCTCTCCCTGTGTCTCCCTGCTCTCTCTAGTCGCGCAGCCGTCTAACTCGTGATAATCGAGTTCACAGGCACATAGAGTTTCAAGAGGTTCGGTGCTTCTTTGATCCAAGGGCCACATTGGTAATGTGGCCCCTCCTCTTTTCTTCCCTTTGGGTAGCCTGATGGACTTGTCTAAGGTCCATCAGGCTACCCAATGGGTACTCTCCCCCCTGCCGGTGGCCCGCCGGCGATAAGCCGGGCTCCTTTTGTGCGCGGATGCGTGCCTCACGTTTGCTGGCCAAAGCCACGAGAATGGCCAGGTGATGAGAATCAAGACGATCAATGCCCAGGGATCGACGATTCCGACACAGGTGGCTCCTTAAACTTTTTTTCAATTCACGGCTGGATCACCTTTCGAGGTCTGATCCAGCCGGCCTTCTCCCTCCCCTCTCGCCCTTTCCATCTCCTCCCGCTTGACACACCCCTTCCCCACTCCGATTATTAAGCCGTGATCTGCTGACGTCGTCAGCAACATGCCCCATGCAGCTCGGATCCGTAATGCTGCAGCACAAAGTTTGTGTGATCCACCAACCCAAGGTCGTTTAGCTTCTGGCAGCACGACCGATCGACCTCCGTCGATAGAAGCTCCTTCCGCAAACCCAGCGGGGAATACACTTCCCCGTAGGGTCAGTGTTTCTCCGCGCTCTCTCGACTCGCAGGAGAATCACCATGACCGCAATGTCTGCACAACCCACCCACTCGATCTCTTTCCGTGTCGGCTACTCCGTTGGTACCTTAGTGTCCGCTTGTCGTCGCTCGTTGAAGGACGGCGCGACCAGAGAGCTACCGTCCACTGACATACCGTCCGCGGGCCTGCATATGCTCTGCACGCGCAACGACTGGGACGAACTGTCAAAGACGCCTACGCTCGCTCGTCGAGGCGTGGATCTGAACCGCTGGTATGAGGAAAACACCAAAGAAGCCAAGCCGGATAAGCCGAAACGTAAGCGCAGTAGTGTGCGAAAAGCCGCCCCTGCCTCGACGTCGTTTGTCGGCCCACTTCCAAAGTTCGGACCTTTGGACCAGCTCATCGCCTGACCGTCTGAACCACACTCACCCCCATCGGGAAACCTCCCGGTGGGAGGCTTTCCGATTAACCCACAAGGAAAGCCATGGGCCGCAAAAAACTGTCTGCAATCGCTGAAGACCTCCGGAAAATTGGCACGACCGCAGTCGCTGCTGGCTTAATCGGTATCTTCCTGGGCGAGCATCGCATCCTGACTGCACTTGCATTGGCAGTTGGTGTGTTAATCTGGTCGACAGGAATCTACCTGACTCAGGAGGAATCTTGAGATGAGCCAAACGACTTTCGGCGTGATCATGCTGCTGTTGCTGCTCGCAGTGTGCATGGCGATGGCTGCATGGGCTGACTGGCCAAACCTCAAACGCAGGCTTGCCAAGCTCAATCCGCGTCATCGATCCCACTGATCCCAGCCCCTCTCTTGAGGGGCTTTTTTCATTCCAGGGGCTTGACAAGCTTCTTCACCATTTCCATGCTTGTCACCGTGAGCTGCTGACGTCGTCAGTAACCCCAGCCCGAGCAGTCATGATCTGAAAGACTGCTGCACCCACTGCGGTGTTGATCTCCCCAAAATCGCCAAGCTTCCGGAAGCGCGATTGATCAATCTCCCGATTGATGGAAGCCTACCCAACTTGCTACATCCCAACCCACGCGGGGAATACTTTCCCCCATGGGCGAAGTGTTTCTCCGCTTTCACTATTGAAACTGGAGAATCCTCATGAGCAACCAATCCAACGAAGCCAAATTCTTCGACCTGCATACCACTGGCATCGGCTACCTCAACCGTATCCGTGAAGTCAGTCCCCGCAAGGGCCGACCATTCACCTGTGTAACCGTTGCAGCATTGCACGGCGCGACTGATAACGCCGAGTACTCCTACATCGACTGCAACGTTGTCGGTGCCGAGGCAGAATCGCTGGTTAAACGCTGCCAGCAGGCCGTTGAAGCTAGGAAGAAGGTGCTTGTCTCCTTCCGAATTGGCGACATCTGGGCTGATGCTTTCACCTATGATAAAGGCGACAAGAAGGGTCAGGCCGGCGCAAGCCTCAAAGGCCGTTTGCTCTTCATTGGCTGGATCAAGGTTGACGGCAAGCTGGTGTACGAAGCGAAGCCTAAAAACGCCACCACGCCCGCTGACAATCAGGGACAACCTGGTGTTGATCAAGTGTTGAATCAGGAACAACCTGAGCAACCCCTGAATCAGGGACAGCCAGTCGCCGACCAGTTCGGTGAACAGCTTGCCCCTGACCTCGGTAATGATCTTTCCCAGGGTGCCAACCAGGCCGCATAACCCCCATCAAGGCGCTGATTTCAGCGCCTGCACTTTCTGCCAAGGAGGCAGTCATGAAAATCCTGTTCGCGTTGAACCTTCTAATCCTGATCGCCGCCGTCATCCTCGGCGACATTGTTTTCGGTGCTTGCGCTTTCATCGGGCTGAGCGGTTTCGCGATGTCTGTCTTCAGCCGCAAAGCCAGCTCCTTCACGACTGCGCAGTCCCACTGATCCCACCACCCGGGGCCTCATGGCCCCAGGTGACAACCAACGTCCGCGTTTCAACTTCACCTTTCGGGTACATCACCCGATTGGGCTGGTGACCCATCATCGGAGCATCACCATGTCCCAAGCCACCCAAGTCTTCAATGGCGTCATGTTTATTACCAATCCCTTCGAGGAACGCGCTGCCGGAGCTTTTATCCGTGTGGATGTTCTCGAGCGACGATTTGCTACATCAATCAAGGCGGATTGGGAGCTCATGCTAGAGCGTCACAACTCTGTCCCAATATTCAACATCGGTCCATGTCCCCGTTTCCATTTATACAAGAAGAGCATGATCAGCGCGCTGCGGGATCAGTACCAAGAGCTGCCCTTTCCTCACAACCAGTTGTTCAACCGTGAGGCAGAACGGCAAGGTTTTCAGCTCGATATGGAGAACTATCTCGCAGTGCAGGAAGCTGCAGCCTTATTCTGATCCGCCCCGCTCCACCTGTCCTCCCCTCCGAAGGGTATCCCTTCGGGGGGACTTTGAATGCAATGCCCGGGCACATGCGGGGCTTCTGCCTGCTGACCGTCCAACGAATTCCGTATTGGTTCACTGTCGTTGACAGTGCCTCCCGGAGCCAGGGTTTAAGGCTCCAGCGCGTTGCGCCAACCCACCCAAGATCGCCTAGCACTCGGCAGCGCGATCGCATCACTCAGTGATGGAGTGCCTTCAACTTTACCTACCCGCGGGGATCTCATCCTCGCGGACTGAGGCCTCGCTCATTCTGGAGACCTCTGATGTCCATACCCTCCGCCTCGACCGAGGCATACCTCACTCTTCCAGTTGTCCTGGACAACGCTGCGTGGCTGCGGGCGGTCTATCTCGAAAACCCAGCTCGTGTAGCCGAGATGAGCCAGCGCCTCGCCACTGTCGTCCAAACGGCGTGGCAAGAGCTCAAGCAGCAGCCTCAGACCACTGCTCTGTCCTTCGGTGTGTACACTAAGCGCCACACCGGCCGCGACCGTGACTGGGTCGCTCTCATGCTGCAGATCGTGACTCCCAAGGACGAGCCATCCTACATCCAGATCCAGCTGCAGCCCGCTGCAGACCCCGCCTGACACAGCCAGTTAATCACCCAGAGGGGTCATCCTCTGGGGTGGCTTCCTCTCAACCAGGAGCACGCCACATGGCACAATCACCCAACCCCTTCCACATCGCTGCCGGCGATCACTCTGTACCTCATCCCTGCTGCAGCCAAGCATTCGAGATCGCCTCGGCACACCTGCCCGAGGAAGATTGGGAAGAGCTGCAGGCACTCGTTGAAACGGCTGATACAGCTCTCCTTCAGTTCGAGTGCTTCACCCTGCCCGAAAGTGACGCCATCGGTTTCAAACTTCTCAGCAGGCCCTGGACCGACCAACATCTGAGACAGTACTGGGGTTATGACCTTTCGACACTTCAAGCGCTGCAAGCCGCCGAGGGCTTCAGCGAGGAGACCATCCGAATACTCACTCTGGCCGCTCAGGCTGACGTGAGGTTCCTGGTCATCGACCCCAACAGCAATGTTCTCGACGGTCTGCCGCTGTTCGACTGCTGACCACCTTCCACCTCGCGGGGAACGCCCGCTGGGAGTTCCCCATGCTTTACGGGGAGCGCACATGATCTCAATCACCGGCCAGTTGGCCATCCGCACCATCTCCGGCCGACTCGGGCTATTCAACGTCGGCCGCCTCAGTACTTCGATCGGTGAGTTCACCATCAAGGATGCTCTTCTGGATCAGTATCAGGAGGGCAAATACCGAGGTGACTTCGCGATCAAACAGATTCGCCCATCGTATTACTCACACGGCGGTCGACTCGTTGTTGAGATCAGGGCAGAGCTCGAGGGCATGACCCTGGAGGATGTCACAGGTCTCAGTCGCGAGGACGAAGAACACCTGCCAACCAACGTCCCTGACCCTCTTGAAGAGGACGGGCCACCGCCCACACCGACACCGTCACGTCGGACTCCAAATACGCCGGCGCGGCAGCCCCAAACTGATGCCCTTGCCTCGGATGAACCCTTTGGGATGAGTCCACCGGCCCCACCGAGCACGAACGACATCGATGCCGAGCTATTCGGCACGGTGTGGCCATTGAGCGAGACCGTGAGGCTCGACACCACCGTAGATCGACAACGGCTGCGCGCCCAGTGCACGCGGCTGGAGCAGCTCGGTTTTACCATGGACTTCAAAACTCAAACCTGGACCAGGGCATTGCCTTAATGCGCCCTGCCAGACCACTGCAGCAGTAAACCTGAACCACACACCCTGAGGGGCCTCCTCAGGGGGCTCCATTTTTCTACCTGGAGCACCACCATGAACCCCATCTTCAGCAACTTGAGCAAACAAACCCTCGCGAACATCGAGGACCAGCTGTCCAACAACGAGGTATCGACTGACGAGGAGCTCGTCGATCTGTTCATCGAGGAGATGGAGCTCACACTGGACCAGGCCGAGGCCGCAATACGTCTCCGCGACCAGTACCGGATTCAAATCTTCCTCGCGGGTCACGGGCCGTTGCACCAACAAGACAGTGTGGCTTTCGATCCAGTCACCAGGACCTTCAACTAACTACCAGACCACCCCGGGGGGCGTTTCCGCCCTCTGGGACGGACGCCTCCGCAATGGAGGCCATCATGCACCCATCCCACTTGTTCCAGATCGAGGAATGCCCGGACCTGTATGTCGACGCCTGTGTGTGCGACGAGCAGCGCAACCTGGTGTTCATGTCGGCCTGGGGTCGTGACACTGCACTGCAGGAGTTTCTGGCCAGGCTCACACTTGGCCGGGAAGAGAATGGCATCGAGCAGTTTCACATTCTCGTCGACGGGCGGAGCATTCCCGTTTTCCCTAACCATGACCTGCTGGAAAAGCGCACCACACGGCAATTCCGCGGCACCCTATTCGGCAGCATGGTACACCTCTGGCTGTTCGATCGACGCGCCTCGGCGCCCGACCAAGCCAATCACTTCGCCTTCGCCCTCCTGGAGCGCAATGAAGCCCCACACCAACGGCTCTGGCCGCTGGTGATGGAGACCTGCCCGCTCCCCCTTCTCCACCATTGGCGCGAGCGCGTGATGGAAGTCCTCACCCAGCACCGCATGCTGACTGCCCTACCAGGGGCGGTCGGCAACGTCTGCGCCTGGCGGCTCGCTCTGCAGCTCGACGTGCTCGAGCCCTCCCTCGGAGAGCTGATCCGTCGCGGCGAACTCACTATCGAAGCTCAGGCGTAGGCCTGGGCTCACCTATGACTCAAGGAACGCTTATGGCCCTTATGTTTCCGCGCCTGGCGCGCAACTTTGCTCGCAACGGCTACTACCCCACCGATGAGATCACTCTCGAACGCACACTGCAGGCGCTCACTCCCGCCACTACGGGCAGGATGAGGATCTGCGACCCGTGCGCCGGCGAGGGTGTTGCCCTTGCTGAAGCAGCTCACCTCCTTGGCCGCGACCAGGTCCAAGCGTTCGCCGTCGAGTACGATCGCGAACGCGCGGATCACGCCCGTAGCCTACTCGACCGGGTGCTGCACAGCGACCTCTTCGATACCTTGATCAGCCGCCAGTCGTTCGGCTTGCTCTGGCTCAACCCACCCTACGGTGACCTGGTCGCAGATCACTCCGGTGCATCTCAATATCAAGGCAGCGGCCGCCGGCGTCTGGAGAAAGCCTTTTATCAACGCTGCCTTCCGCTTCTGCAGTACGGCGGCGTGATGGTGCTCATCGTTCCTCACTACGTGCTGGACGACGAGCTGACTGGATGGCTGAGCAATCACTTCGCCGACCTATGCGTGTACGGTGCTGCAGACCCCACCTTCAAACAGGTGGTGATCTTCGGCATACGTGTGCGCCGGCACGACCTGGCCCGGGCTTACACCAACCAGGTTAGGTCTCGCCTGCAGGCGATCGGCGCCGGGCAGGAACAGGCCGAGGAGATCCCAGCCATCTGGCCATGGGAGCCGTACCTTGTCCCGCCAGCCGCTAGCGAGCTGGAGCATTTCTACCGCATTACCCTGGAGCCCGAGCAATTCGCCGCCGAGATTCTGCGGTTACGGGGGCTCTGGCCCGACTTCAACTTGCACTTCGGGCAAGCCGGCCTTCAACCTCGAGCCCCGGTCCGCGAGCTTTCCCGCTGGCACCTCGCACTGGCCCTGGCCGCCGGTGCAATCTCCGGTGTTGTACGCTCGAAGTCGGGACGGACCTTGGTCGTGAAAGGTGATACCTACAAGGACAAGGTCCGCAAGACCGAATTCACCGAGGACGAGAAGGGAAACGTCTCAGAAGTCAGGATCCTCACCGACCGCTTCATCCCGATCATCCGTGCTTGGGAGATGACCCCTTCCTCAGTGCATCACGGCCAGGTCCTGATCATCAGTTCCTCGCCAGCGAGCACCGACGTAGCGCCTGCAGTTGACGTACCAGTCACAGCACCGCTGTTTAACCCAGGACAGATCGTGATGACTGCCGCTATCAGCCACCTGGTGGAAACCGGGCAGCTCAACCCCACCCCTGCGCTGAATCGCCACCTGGCTGGCGACTGGGGCGAGCTATGCGATGTGGACAGAGCTTCCAATCAGCTCGCACTTACCCACGGAGATCGTTTGTTCTCAAGTTACGACATTGACGCCGGCAACGAGTCCAAGCTCTGGATCATCACGGAAGCCGACCGAAGCTACACAACCTTGCTGTTCCCCAGCGACTACTGACCCTCGCCTCACGGCAGTCCACTCCACATAACCCCGCAGGGTATGCCGATACCCGCTGGGGCTCGTGCATGCCCTGCTTTCCATCGCCTGCAGGAGATGCACATGAACGCACTGACCCACCCGGCCACCTCGGCCCATTCCTCACTGAACATCAACCTGACCGACTTCATCGATGAGTTCGGCGACGAGCTCCTGGCGTCACTCAACCGCTCCAACCCTCCGGTGTACACCGGCAGCATCAACGAACAGCGCCAAGCGGTGATGGCAAATCTCAAGCGCACGCCCTTTGTGGCGCAAGCTGAGGTTGTCCAAGCCATTACGGCACTGCTACTCGATCGCAACGAGCAAGCTGCGATCATCAACGCCGAGATGGGTACCGGGAAGACGATGATGGCCATCGCAGTCGCTGCCGTGCTCCACGCAGCAGGCTACCGTCGAACCCTCGTCATCTCTCCCCCCCATCTGGTCTACAAATGGCGGCGCGAGATCCTGGAAACCACGCCAGACGCCCGCGTCTGGGTACTCAACGGCCCGGACACGCTGGTCAAGCTACTCAAGCTGCGTGACCAATCGGGGCAACCCTACGACGGCCGGCCGGAGTTCTTCATCCTCGGCCGCGTCCGGATGCGGATGGGTTTCCACTGGCGGCTCGCCTGCTGGAAGCGGCGTGCTGCACGTGGCCAGCTGCTGGCGGCATGTCCAGATTGTGGCCAGGTCCTCGAGGACCTGGAAGGCAACCTGGTCACCGTGGATGAATTCGAGCGCGGTGATCGCCGTCGCAACTGCACGGCCTGCAACGCTGCCCTCTGGACGCTTATGCGCCCAGGCAAAGCCGATAGTGGGGACCGACGCTCGACGATCCTGAAGTCGATGTGCCGGATACCGACGATCGGCCCGGTCCGGGCGGAACGACTGCTGAACGACTTCGGCGAGGACTTTCTGGCCTCGATGCTGGTGGACAACGTCTCAGAGTTCATCAACTTGATGGACGCGAAAGGCAACTTCGTCTTCAGCGACCGCCAGGCCAAGCGCATGGAGCGGGCGATGGCCAACATCGAGTTCGGATTCGGCGAAGGCGGCTACCAGCCGACAGAGTTCATCAAGCGCTACCTACCCGATGGCTTCTTCGACCTGCTGGTTGTCGACGAGGGGCATGAGTACAAGAACAGCGGTTCGGCCCAGGGCCAGGCCATGGGGGTGTTGGCCGCAAAGGCGCGTAAAACCGTGCTCCTTACCGGGACCTTGATGGGTGGCTACGCCGACGACCTGTTCTACCTCCTGTTCCGCATCCTCACCCAGCGCATGATCGAGGACGGCTACCGACCCAACGCACGCGGCAGTATGGCTCCTGCAGCCATGTCGTTCATGCGCGATCACGGCGTGCTCAAGGACATCTACACCGAGCGCGATGGCGATTCGCACAAGACCGCCAAGGGCAAGAAGCTGTCGGTACGCACCGTGAAAGCCCCAGGCTTCGGCCCTAAAGGCATCCACCGGTTCGTGCTGCCCTTCACAGTGTTCCTGAAGCTCAAGGATATCGGTGGCAATGTGCTGCCCAGCTACCAGGAGGAGTTCATCGACGTGCCCATGGCGCCGGAGCAGGCCTCGGCCTACCAGCGCTTGGCGGCCACGTTGACCACTGAACTCCGCCAGGCCCTGGCCCGTAGAGACACTACCCTCCTGGGAGTGGTGCTCAATGTGTTGCTGGCCTGGCCGGATTGCTGCTTCCGATCGGAGATGGTCAAACATCCGCGTACCCGCGACACGCTGGCCTTTGTACCGGCGCTCTTCGGTGACGCTGAACTGATGCCCAAGGAGCTCGCGCTGATGAACCTGTGCCTCGAGGAGAGGGCGAAAGGCCGCAAGGTCCTTGCATATACCGTCTACAGCGGGACGCGCGACACCACGTCTAGGCTGAAGAAGGTCCTCGAGCAGGCAGGCCTCCGCGTTGCAGTACTGCGGGCCACGGTGGAAACAGCTAGGCGCGAGGACTGGATCCTCGACCAGGTCGACCGCGGTGTCGACGTGCTGCTCACCAACCCGGAGCTGGTCAAGACCGGTCTGGACCTACTGGACTTCCCAACCATCGCCTTCCTGCAGACGGGGTACAACGTGTACACCCTACAGCAGGCCGCGCGGCGTTCGTGGAGGATCGGGCAGAAACACCCGGTGCGTGTGGTCTTCTTCGGCTACGCCGGCAGCTCGCAGATCACCTGCCTGCAGCTGATGGCCAAGAAGATCGCAGTGGCGCAGAGCACTTCGGGCGATGTACCGGAATCAGGGCTTGACTCCCTGAACCAGGATGGGGATTCGGTCGAGATGGCGCTCGCACGACAACTAATCGCTGCGTAATTTGAAGGCCACCCGATGGTGGCCTTTTTTAATTGGCAGAACACCAAGTCCCCAAGAAAATAGATCAAGCTGTTGAAATTAGCTAGCACACTTTTTTTCGGGGTAGAATTTATAGTAGGTTTCAAGCGCTCTTTCCTTACACCGCCTCAACTCATCGATATTCCGGTCAATCCATTGGTAAATATCACTGACAGGATAGGCGGGATCATCTGTACGGAGGCTGATGAAAGACTTTTCCTCAAACTCAATAAAGCAGGTATTTCCGCCACCACGAACGCAGACAATGCTTTTTTCAAGAGGCTCATCACACATAATGCTAGCATGAACGGTCTCGTGCCGGTGCAAGGGCTTAATAATTCCGGCCAAGTCATTGTGAGCTATGGGACCAACGCATTCCACACCAGCTAACGCCATTTCAACGCGACCATGTGCATCAAAGTCATACGTCACATATTCTCGCCCCACCTTGTAGTCTACTGCTTGAACCACATCTGGCGAAACTTTTCCAAAATACAGATACCAAGTTGACTCCTTCGAATTCCCTTTCTTTTTGTGTAAGCGAAACAGCTCCTCATCTGACAAACTGTTTAGATCGTGAAATGCAGATAGGCCAATGTGCTTAGCCCAACGCTTGGGGGCATTGACCAATTTGCACCACTTCTCGAACGAAATCAGGCCCCTAATTTGGCCATCGACAACTTGGTATGAAGGAAGATCCTGCGAGTCATAGGTCAGACGTACACGAGTCTTATCAAAGGTAAATTTGTTACGCAGCACCCCTTGTACTCGCTTTGCCTTATGCGCTTGGCTTTCCGTCAAAGTGTGTTTTCCTGTGGGAACCCCCGTACCCTCGGGGAACGGCAGGCTCGTAAACCATACCACTCCATGAATGATCTTGCCTTGAGGGTCTTCAAGATGCCCGATTGTAAGTCCTTCTGACAGAATGCCCTTGGCAAGAGTCGCGGCAGTGTAATGATACAATTTCATAAACATCCTTATTTCTTTAACAAACCCAAATATCTGGTTGCACAACTTCTAAAACCTGAGGACTCTGGTTTTTATAGCTGCTCAACGCGCTCATCGGAATTTCCTATGAATTTTGCAAATTCCCCAAGATTGCATCAAGTTCATCGTTCAACCGGTCATGCACTTCCTGACTTACGACCCCATGAAGCAACAGCGCTGCCAGATAGCCCAGCGTGCACATCGAAAAGCCTGCTGATTTGTCGAGTCGCCTTCCGCACGCTGTATGTTTTCTTCCAGCAGGAGGAACTGACGGCGCGCCTAGTCAATCGTTTGAGGGCTATCTTTTTCGGTTTGAATCTTAGGCATTTCTGAACTTCCTTCTGATTGCCAAGGTGCAATGCACGATTTTTTGCGATATCGGCTACTCTGGCGATGGGGCTGGGTTAGCGGTATACATGGCGCGTCTCACCTACGTGGTCCACCCTGGACCACGAACTCCTGATTCCCAAAAGCCCAACCGGCCACCCATCTGAGGCAAGGGCGACAGAGAAACTCGCCCGCAGTAAGAACAGCGCTTAGCCCCTCCATGTGCCTTGATCTGAGTGCGGACTTCCTCCGGGAATAGCGATAACAACTTGTCGCCAATAGTGGCCTGCCGATTTGCTTGCCCCCCCGAGCATCTGTCGGGGCAATAGCCTGGTGGGTGGGTACGCATCATCGACTTTTCCTACATGTTCGTTTTGATTGGAAACGTCTCAAAACAACCGCTGGAATGAGACTTGAAGAGGTGTCCGCAATATGGGCACTCATAGCTGACCTTTTCAACCCAAGCATGCTCTCCACCAGTTTCGACTAGCCTAAATTGTTTCTGGCATGGAGCGTTGACGCACTTTTCAATCGTTTCAGTGGGCATGACTGTTCCTGGCCAGTAGATCTCTAGACGAAGAAAGGACCAAGCAAACATTACTGATGTCGCTATGCCATCGCAACCTCAAATGCATGTCGGATGCCGCTTGGTCTACGGTCAAATATGGCTTGAAGTGTTCTCCAGCTAGGTCCGCTCGACCACGGTGAGTCGGTCAGCCGGGTAGCAACGCATGAAGTCCGCACTCGCCTCCACTGGCGCCGCTAGCCAGTCGCGGTAAAGGCCCCGGGGCAGAATGACCACCATTCGCTTTTCGTCCGCAGGTCGATGGTAGTTGCGCATGATCTCATGCGTGTCGGCATTGACCGTTAGCATCGTGTAGGAGTGCACCGTCTGGCGTGTGTTGGGATCGCGCCATTTCTCCCAGAGGCCCGCGATGCCCATCACCTCACCGTCAGCGCGGGCAATCCGGGTGGCCACTGCCTTTCCAGACCGCCAATCAGGCTCGTAGATCGCAGCGGCTGGGATAATGCAGTGCTGTGCTCGCCGCCATGCATTGCGATAAGACGGTTTTTCCGCAACGGTTTCCGAGCGGGCGTTGTAGGTGCGCCTGCAAATCTTGGTGTCTTTGCTCCATTGAGGTATCAATCCGAACGAACCATGCAGCACCTCCAATCCAAGGCCTTCATCGTCCATCTCACCAACGCTCGTCGAGCAGCGTAGAAACGGTCCAAGATAGCCAGGCCAAAGATCTAGGGTGCTTTGCTCGACCTGTACGCCAAATGTGGCTGCAAGTTGGCCAGGTGTCGGCGCCTCGTAATGACTGCACATCGATGGAAACTCCTCGTTTATCGGAATCCACACGCTTAGGCATTGACCGGATCGCGATCTATCAGTTAACTGTATGTTTATACAGCCATCTGAGTCCATCCGTCATGTCCATCAGATTCTTGGGAACGCCCATCGGTGGCCCTGCCCTGTTGCCGGTCTACTCGTTCCGTGTGCCGGCTGGATTCCCGTCGCCTGCAGCGGACCATCTGGAGCGGCAAATTTCCTTGGATGAATTGTTTGACCTGCGAGCACCGCATGTGTACCTGGTCCAGGTCGAGGGCGACAGCATGCAGGGGGCCGGTATTTTTTCCGGCGATCTCTTGATCGTAGACCGTAGCAGCGATGCCGAGCACGGCGACATCGTTATCGCGGCAATCAACACCGAGCCGGTGTGCAAGCGGTTGCATCGACGCAATGGGGTGGTGATCCTGCAGTCGGAAAACCCCGCCTATCCTCCCAGGCACGTCATGGAAGGCGACGACCTGGTGATCTGGGGCGTGGTTCGCTACAGCGTGCGTGATCATGCCCAGTGACCAGGTGTTCGCCCTGATCGACTGCAACTCGTTCTATGCGAGCTGTGAGCGCGTCTTCCGGCCGGATCTGGCCAAGACCCCTATCGTGGTGTTGAGCAACAACGACGGCTGTGTGATCGCCCGGTCGTATGACGCCAAGCCGTTCGTCAAAATGGGTGAACCTTATTTTCAGTGCAAGGAGAAGCTCCGCCGTCACGGCATCGTCGCGTTCTCATCGAATTACGCGTTATATGGCGACATGAGCGAGCGAGTCATGTCGCTGATCGAGTCGATGGTGCCCGCCAGTGAAGTCTATTCAATCGATGAATGCTTTGCTGATCTCACGGGCGTGACAGGCGATCTAACCCAGCTCGGTCGCGATATCCGAGCAAAAATTCTGCGTTGCACAGGCATCCCTGTAGGGGTCGGTATCGCACGCACCAAGACTTTGTCGAAGCTTGCCAACCACACAGCCAAGCGCTTACAGCAGGTTACCGGCGGGGTCGTGGATATCACCAAGCCATTCGAGCGCGACTGGGTGCTGCGCAATACCGAAGTCAAGGAGGTCTGGGGGATTGGCCGGAGGATGACCACTCACCTTGAAAGCATGGGTATCAAGACCGCAATGGACCTGGCCCGGGCTGATCCGCGTATGTTGCGCGATAAGTTCAGTGTGGTGATCGAGAAAACTGCTCGGGAGCTCGCCGGTACACCGTGCCTGGAGCTGGACGATCCTGCCCCCCCAAAACAGGAAATCTGCTGCAGTCGGATGTTCGGCAAGCGACTAACTGAACTGGCCCCGATCAAACAGGCGGTGGCCACCTACTCAGGGAGAGCGGCTGAAAAGCTGCGTGCCCAGGGCTCGGTTTGCAAACGCATGCGAGTGTCGATACGCACTGGCATGTTCAACCCTGACGAGGCCCACTTTGCCAAGGGCGTCCTTGTAGAGCTGCCGTATCCCACGAATGACACTCT
Organism: Pseudomonas putida; assembly: GCF_005080685.1. NCBI lineage: Bacteria > Pseudomonadati > Pseudomonadota > Gammaproteobacteria > Pseudomonadales > Pseudomonadaceae > Pseudomonas > Pseudomonas putida. The sequence continues at coordinate 5,036,700 of NZ_CP039371.1, forward strand.
ACTGTTAACCAGAGCCGCTACGGAAGCGGTAGAACAGGTCTACCAGGCCGGCTACCGCTACAGTAAGGCCGAGGTTTTGCTCCTCGACCTACGACAGCCAGGTGAGTTCACCGATGACCTGTTCGCCGCTACTCAGCCGGTAGCGTCCAACCGTCTCATGGCGGTAATGGACAGCGTAAATCAGCGGTACGGCAGAGGTACCCTGAGGTCGGCCACTGTACCGAGCAATCCCGACTGGGGGATGCGCCGTGAACTTATAAGCCAGTCGTTCACAACCCGGATAGACCAGTTGTGGCGTGTCTATTGCTGATAGAGCCAGGCGCGCGCCCGGCGATCATCTGTTCAACCGGGAACCATTCAAAAAAGTGCCTGTGTCAAGCCCCAAGTGAAAATCGCTAGGGGCTCAAAATCATATACAGGGCTTGAGGTTAGCTCTACTTCGGGCCGCTTTGCGAGGTTGCGGCTTCGTGGGCTAGGAGTCACATAAGAGCGTCGCGGTAGAAAGCCGGAGCGTACTGCGTCGAGGGCGATTGCCAGCAGACGGCAGGCTTGCTCGGCCATCATAGCCCAATCGGTCGCAGCGCTCCAGAACGAAGAACGCGCAGCGTCGGGCTGCGCGTTCGAGGGTGCGTCGGCAATGCGTCCATGCATTGTCAGCTCGGCTTCGGCGGTGCGGGCTTGCTTGCGCCTCCCTTCCTGAATCCCCGGTCGCCGGCGATGAACGCCTCCAACATGTGCGGAATCAGCGTCACGGCATCGACCGCCTCGCCATACGCCTGCGCGTGCAGCGCGGCGTAGCGGTCGAGGTCGGCTTTCAGGCTGGCCGGGCAGGCAAAGGTCAGCTTCGTGGATTCGGTTTTCGGCAGCGGGCCGAGCCGCAGCTTGCGCGTCGTCATCGTGAAGTCCCCTTGTTGAAGAACAACGGCTGGTAGGGCCGCAGCACCAAGTCGCGGTTGGCGATGATGCGAACCGGCAGGCCCGGCCGCTCGGTCAGCGTCGGCTGGATGTTCATGTTGCGCCGGGTCATTTCCTGCCCGACCTGATTGATGCTGTCCTGCGCGCTGTCGCGCCCGGCGATGATGATGCGGTCGCCATCCTGGCGGTTCTCGGGCGCGGCCAACTCGGCGCCGACGCCCAGCAGTGTGGTCAACGCTGCGCCAGCGAAGATGCGGCCCCAGTGGTAGTCCACGTCGTCTTCCAGCCCGGCATAGCCGGCCGGGTCGGCTCCGACCAGGTTGTCGAGCGTGAGCGAAGACGTGTCGGGCAGGATGATCCGGTTCCACACCACCTGCACGCGGCTCTGCCCGTAGCTGACCTGGCTGTTGTAGCGGCCCAGGATGCGCGAACCCTGCGGGATCAGCAGAAAGCGCCCGGTGGCCGTGTCATAGACCGGCTCCGTCACCGTGGCGATCACATCGCCCGGCAAATCCGACTTGATGCCCGTCACCAGCGCACCGGCGATCACCGATCCGGCCATGACCTGATACGGCGAAGCCGGCATTTGCAGATTGCCGGAATTACGGGTTTCCGCAGTTCCGGCTTTCTGGAACGCCTCTTTCTGGTCTTGCCGGTTCTGTACCGCCGTCGGGTCGGCAGGCTGCGCCGCCGTCGAGGCTGGTCCGGCAGCCATCGGGTCGAACGCCGCATTGGCGGCGAAGCCCGGCGCGGCGGCGGCCTGTGACTGCGCCACCGGCGCGGCCTTCTGCGTGCCAGAGCGGAAGAACACCGATGAACCCGCGGCCGCTTCGGCTTCCTTGCGCAGCGCATCGTTCGGGTCGTTGCCGGGGGCCGCATAGGCGGCCGTCACCGGCTGCTGCGACTTGACGATGGCCGGGCCAAGATCGCCCGGCAGCGGCGGCCCCAGTTCGGGCACCGTGGGCGGCAAGGCCGGCGGCAGCTTGGAGTAATCCGCCGGCAGCGCATCCAGCCCTTCGGACTTGGAGACGCGATCGACGTTGTAAAGCTCGGTCTGCTCACCAGCACCACGCCGCTGCGGTTGCAGCGACCACATCAGCGCACCGAGCACGGCGACCGACAGGCCGCCGGCGAGGATGGCCAGCGTGCGCCGGTTCAGGCGCGTGACCGGGCGCGGCTGGGCGCGCAGCGCCACCGCCTCGGGTGCGATCTTGCCCGCCGTCTGCGGCGCGGTGAGGTCGGGAGTGTCGTCCTGGCTCATTGTCAGTTCCTCCGCGCCACGCCGTCAGTGCGCTCGATCCGCACTACGTCACCACCATCGCCGCCCAGGCGCAGTTCGGCCGCGCCAAAGAGGCGATCCACGATGTAATAAGGCGAGCGGAAACGGTAGTTGACGAGCTGGCCATCACCCTGCGCGCCGATCACGAACAAGGGGGGCAACTCGCCTTGGGCGATACCCGGCGGAAACTGGATATAGACCTTCTCGCCATCATCGAAGGCCCGCTGCGGCTTCCAAGGCGGATTGCTACCGCTGATCGCGTAGCGGAAGCGGATCTTCTCCAGCGCCAGGCCGGTATCGACCGGCGCGGCGGCGCTGGCCGCCTGCGACTGGCGCTGCAAGGCCAGCATCCGGTCTTTCGGGTAGTCCCATGACACCGAGGCCATCCATGCCTTCTCGGTCGAGGTCAGCTCGATCAGGTAGGTGCGCCGGCTGGTGGTGATGACCAGATTGGTTTTCAGGCCCGAGCGGGTGGGCTTGACCAGCACATTGACGCGCAGCACCTCGCCGCTGCCGCTGGACGTGTCGCCCACGATCCAGCGCACGGTATCGCCAGCGGCGACGGTGACAAGTTCCTCGCCGGGCTGGAGCGAGACCACGGTGACGCGCCCCGGTGCGGCATAGACTTGATACAACGCGCCGTCGCTGTACGGCCACACTTGGATCGCATTGACGTAGCCCTCGCGGGTCGGCGCGATGCGTGCCTCGGCATTGGCGCGCGAAACGCGCACCTTCTCGTCGGCCGGCTCCGGCACGGGCGCTGCCTCGTCCACCTCCGGCAGCGGCTTCAACTGCGCCGGCAGCGCCAGCGGCTCGGGCACGGCGACGACTTCCACCGGCTTGGGCGGCTCGGGTAGCGGCTGCGCCTGCACCGGCTCATCAAGCGAAATGGACGGCGGCGGCTTGCCCTGCGAGGCGCATCCCGACAGGGCCGCGAACATCAGCACGAAAGCGTAAAAGCAGAAAGGCACGTTCATGGTTTGGCTCCTTCGGAAGAATCCAGTTCGCGGCTCCACGACAGGCCGTTGACGTAGATACCCAGCGGGTTCTTGCGCAGGCGCTGTTCGGTGCGCGGGGTTTGCAGGACGGTGGAAAGCACGGCGTTCCAGCGTTCGGTGCCAGCGGGTGCGCCATTGACGAACCGCTGTTCCGTCCACCGGACGTTGAACGAGGCATCGCTGGCGCGCGTGACGCTGGTGATCTGCACCGTCACCGACTCGCGGCCGACGCGGGCGAATGGATCGTTCTTGCTCGCGTAGTCGTTGAGCACGGCCGCACCCTTGTCGGTGGTGTAGTCGTAGGCATCGAGCCAGTTCTGCCGCACGACGATGGGGTCGATGGACAGCGAGCGCACCAGCGTCACGAAGCGCGCCAGGTGATGCGCAATCTGCGCATCGGCAGGCCGGTACGGCGTGGCGGCCTCGCCCACGGTACGCACCTGGCCGGATTGATCGACTTCGATGACGTAGGGCGTCACGATGGACTGCGCCGAACGCCACACCAAGCCGCCGGCCATCAGCAGGGCCAGCACCAGGCAGCCGAAGGCCATCAGCCGCCAGTTCTTCGCCTGCACGCGGGCCGAGCCGATACGCTCGTCCCACACCTGGGCGGCGGCTTGATACGGGGTGGCAGGCTGTGGCGTATCGGCATAGCGCACCTGCGGTCGTTTGAATCGCATGGTCAGTTCTCCTTGTGAATCGCTTTAGTCGTCGGAGCCGCGCAGGCTCGGGCCTTGCCCGGAGCCGCCACCGTCACCGCCGCGCAGCGTGTGGGCGGCCGTGGTCGCGGCATGGGTGATCTGCTGGCGGCGGTGCATCCGCTTGGCCCATGCGGGCTGCTCTTGCTTCTGCGAGCTGGCGGCGCTGTCTGTGGCTTCGCCTGCGGCCGCCTGACCGGTGCCAGCCGCACCGGGTGCGGCGCCGCCACCGGCCTCTGTGCCGTTCCAGCCAGCACGGAAAGAGCCGGTCATCTTCTGCGCCGCGCCGGACGCCCCGGATGCGGCGCTACGCCCGGCAGACTGCGCGCCGGTCTTGGCGACATTGCCCAAGCCGGCCATCGCGCCCTTGGCGCCGCCGCCCGCAGCGGCGGAACCGGCCTGGAATGCCGACTTGGCGCTGCCGGCCGCCGAGGTGGCGGCACGCGCACCGGCCCCGGCGAGCTTGGCGGCCGCAGGCGCCATGCGTGCCCCGGCCACGACCGCACCACCCACGCCGGTCGCGGCGGCGCCGATGGCAACGGCCGTGCCGGCGGCACCAATGGCGGCACCGGCCATCGCGCCCGCGCCAAGCTGCGGCGCACCGGACACCAGGCCCGTGGCGATGCCCGGCCCATAGATGCCCAGCGCCAGCAGCGCGAGCGAGGCCAGCATCACGACAAGGGCGTGGTCGATGGAGGGTTCGTCGGGATGAACCTGGAACTCTGCGAACAGGCCCGAGCCGATGCCGACGATGACGGCCAGCACCAAGACCTTGATGCCCGACGACACCACGTTGCCGAGCACCTTTTCGGCGAGAAACGAGGTCTTGTTCCAAAGCGCGAACGGCACCAGCACGAAGCCGGCCAGCGTCGTCAACTTGAACTCGATCAGCGTGATGAAAAGCTGGATCGCCAGCACGAAGAAACACAGGATGACGGTGAGCCAGGCGAGAAACATCACCACGATGGGGTCGATGTTCACGAAGACTTCGGGGAAGCCCGCCATGTCGCCGATCTGGTCGAGGATCGGTGCCCCGGCGTCGATGCCGGTCTTGGCCAGCCGCCCCGGTTGCAGGAAGTTCTCCATCGTCATGGTCGAGCCGGTGGCCGTCAGGCCCAGCCCGGCGAACGAGCGGAACACGATGCCGGCCAGCCAGTTGAAGTTGCCGATGATGTAGGCGAAGGCACCGACGTAGAGCACCTTGCGCAGCAGCTTGGCGATCACGTCCTCGCCCTGGCCGGTGGCGTGGCTCATGGCCCAATACAAGCCGGCGATGGTCATGTCGATGACGATCAGCGTGGCCGTCAAGAACGCCACTTCGCCTTGCAGCAAGCCGAACCCGGAGTCGATGTAGCGCGAGAACGTATCGAGGAAGCGATCGATGATGGTCACGTCGTTCATGGCGCGTCTTCCCCGGTGGGTTCATCGAAGCTGGCCGGAATCGGCGGCAGCTCGGCCAGCGTCCGGTATTCGTCAGGCCCGGCCTGGCCGGAGAAGAAGCGCCGCCGGAACGCTTCGGCGGCGGCGCGGCAGTCGTCTTCGCCCACGGCCTGCCGGTTGTCCGCACACTGCGCACGCAACGCCTTGAGCCGCACGGGATCGGCGGTCAAGGCGTCGGCCAGGCTCTCGGCCTGCTGCTGGCCGCACGCGGTCAGCAGCAGGGCCAGCAGCGAAACCGACAAGACGGGAGCGCATCGCATGGCCGCCTCCGTCAGTTGTTGTAGAAATTGATGGACTGCGGCGTGTACGGCGTGCCGCTACCGAGGAAGCGCCGGCGAACTTCGCGGGCGCGCTCGGTGGCCGCCGCCTGCCGCGCCAGTTCCAGCGACGCGGCGCGGTCTTGCGTGATCTGGAGCTGCTGCGCCTGGATGGACTGCTTGGCCTGCAAGGCAAGAAGCTGGTTGGTCGCCTGCTGCGCCTGCAAGGCGCCGGTGGCCGATTGGCTCTGGCTCACGAGGTCGGCCAGCGCGCTTTCGTCTTGCGCCAGGTTCTGCGACACCTGCGCCTGCATCCGCATCGCGGTATGCAGGCCGTCGAGGGTATTCTTCCAACGCTCGCGGGCGTCCTGCGCCATGCGGTCGCCGCTGACGGTGGCGGCGTACTGCTCCGGGTACAGGCGCGAGAACGTGGCGTCCATGCTCTGCACGTCGTAGGCCAGTCCCTGTGCCTCGGCGATCAGGCGTTCGGTGGTGGCGAGCGTCGAACGCAGGCGGTTGACAATGTTGAAGTCCAGGCTCGCCAGATTGCGGGCTTGGTTCATCAACATCTGCGCCTCGTTTTGCAGTTGACTGATCTGGTTGTTGATCTGCTCCAGCGTGCGAACGGCGGTGAGCGTGTTCTGCACGAAGTTGGACGGGTCGAATACGGTGATGGCCGCCGCGGGTTGAGCGAGCATCAGCGAGCCGGCCAGCGCGGCGGCGAGCGAAACGGAAAGCACACGGGTTTTCATGGCGAAACCTCCAGCGGTTGAGAAGCGAGGAAAGAAGCCGCCGCTGGTGAGGACGGCAGCAGGTCGGCGGCCCAGTCGAGGCCGCGATGGCGCAGCCACGCGCCGGCGAAGCCGCGAGCGCCGGCCTGCGTCAGCACGCGATCGATGTCGCGTTGGTCTTGCGGTGTGGATGCGCCCGCGAAGGCGAGCGCGGCCGGCCCCAGGTCGAGGTCGAACAGGCGATTGCCGAGGCGCGATTGGTAGTAGTAGTCGCGCTTGGGCTGCGCGGTAGCGACGATTTCGATTTGCCGGCTGTTGAGGCCGAAGCCCTCGTAGATCGTGCGAATCTGCGGTTCAGTGGCCTGCGGGTTGGGCAGAAAGATGCGAGTGGCGCAGCTTTCGATGATCGCAGCCGCGATGCTGGAGTTCTGAATGTCCGCCAGGCTTTGCGTGGCGAAGACGACGCTGACGTTCTTCTTGCGCAGCGTCTTCAACCACTGCCGGATGCGCGCGGCGAACACCGGGTCATCGAGGAACAGCCAGGATTCGTCGAGAATCAGCAGCGTCGGCGCACCGTCGAACCGCTCATCGAAGCGCGCGAACAGGTAGCCCAGCACCGACCGCACGGCGGCAGGACTGGCCATCAGTTCTTCCATCTCGAAACACTGCACGTCGGCTGTGCCCAGCCGGTCGCGGTCGGCGTCCAGCAGCTTGCCGTGGGCGCCGCCGAGCACGTAAGGCGCGAGCGCCTGGCGCAGCGCGTTCGATTGCAGCAGCACCGAGAACCCGGTCATCGTGCGCTGCTCCAGCGGCGCACCGACGAGGCTCCCCAGCGCCGACCAGATCGCCACCTTCTCGTCGGGGCCGATGGCCACGCCCTCATGGCGCAACCGTCCCTCGATCCATTCGGTGGCCCAGGCGCGATAGCCTTCCTGGTCGATGCGCGCAAGCGGCTGGAACGCGATACCGCCGTCAGCGCCTAGGTCGTAGTGCTCGCCGCCCAGCCCCAGGATGGTGGCGCGCATCGAGCGGCCCATGTCGAAGACGAAGATGCGCGAGTTCAAATAGCGTCGGAACTGCATCGCCAGCACGGCGAGGAATGCCGACTTGCCCATGCCGGTCGGGCCGACCACCGCCATGTGCCCCACGTCGCCAATGTGCGTGACCAGCCGGAACGGCGTCGCGCCGTCGGTGCGGGTGACGATCACCGGCGGGCCGTCCAGATGCGTATTGCGCTCGGGGCCAGCCCATACCGCCGACACGGGCATCATGTGCGCAAGGTTCAACGTCGAGACGATGGGCTGGCGCACGTTGGCGTAAGCGTTGCCGGGGATGGACGACAGCCACGCATCCACCGCATTCAACGTCTCGGGAATGGTGACGAAGCCCCGGCCTTGGATGACACGCTCCACCATGCGCAACTTTTCGTTGGCTACGTTGGCGTCCGCGTCCATGACGGTGACGGTCGCCGTCAGGTGGCCGAAGGAAACCTGATCGCTGCCAAGTTCCTGCATGGCGGCGTCTGCATCCGCCGACTTGTTGTTGGCGTCGGTATCGACCAGCGGGCTTTCCTGCTGGAAGATCGTTTCACGCAGCAACGCCACTACGTTCTTGCGCTTGGCGAACCATTGGCGACGCAGGCGGCCGAGTCCCTTTTCCGCCTCGGCTTTGTCCAGGCAGAGGAACCGGGTTGACCAGCGATAGGCGAAGCCCAGACGGTTGAGGTCGTCCAGCAGGCCCGGCCAGGTCGAAGTCGGAAAGCCCCGCACCGACACCACGCGCAGATTCTGGTCGCCCAGCATCGGCGCTAGGCCACCGACCAGTGCGGAGTCGGCCAGCAGCGCGTCGATGTGGAACGGGACTTCGGGTACGCCCACGCGGTAGCGTCGCGTGGACACCGTGGCGTGCAGATAGGTCAGCGTCTCGGCGTCATCGAGCCAGGCGATTTCCGGCATCACGCCATCGAGTAAATCGAAGGCGCGATCGGTTTCTGCCACGAAGGCATCGAGCCGACCGCGCCAGTCCACGCCGTCGCCCGGCGCGTTCTCGTAGAGCAGCTTGGCCGCGCGGGCGCGGGATTCCTCCGGCGGCAGGTACGCAAGCGTCAGGTGATAGGCGCTCTCGAAGTGACTGCCCGATTCCTCGAAGGCCGCCCGGCGTTCCTCGTCCACCAGCCAAGACAGCGGCTCGGGAAAGTCGGAGTGCGGGTAATCCGCCGCCGGCCGGCGCTCGGCCTCAATGAACAAGGCCCAGCCCGAACCTAGGCGGCGCAGCGCGTTGTTGAGCCGTGCCGACGTGGCGATCAGTTCGCCCTGTGTCGCGCTGTCTAGATCAGGCCCGCGAAAGCGCGCCGTGCGCTGGAAACTGCCGTCCTTGTTCAAGACGACGCCTGGCGCGATCAGCCCGGCCCACGGAAGCCAGTCGGCGAGCAAGGCCGGGCGCTGACGGTATTCGGCAAGGTTCAGCATGGCGGCGTCCCCCTACACGTCGAGCAGCGGTTTGTGCTTGATGTGCCGGGCGAAGACCTGCATGAACTGCGGATCGACGCGCGCGCCCCAGACCGCCAGCGAATGGCCGACGATCCAGAGCACCGCACCGGGAATCCACAGTTGCAGGCCCAGCCCGACGGCGGCGGCCAGCGTGCCGTTGGCAATCGCCACGGTGCGCGGCGCACCACCCATCAGGATCGGCTCGGTGAGTGAGCGATGCAGCGGCACCTCGAAGCCCGCCGTGAAGGCATCCGGGGCACTCATACGACCGCCCCGCCGGAGAAGGAGAAGAACGACAGGAAGAACGAGGACGCAGCGAACGCGATGGACAGACCGAACACGATCTGGATCAGCTTGCGGAAGCCGCCGCTGGTATCGCCGAAGGCCAGCGCCAGGCCGGTGGAAATGATGATGATGACCGCGACGATGCGCGCCACCGGCCCCTGGATGGATTCGAGGATGGAGGTCAGCGGGCCTTCCCAGGGCATCGAGGAACCGGAGGCTTTCGCCGTACCGGCCGTCATCAGCATGATGGTGGCCAGCAGCAGGCCGTGCTGCGCCGGCGCGGCCAGGCGCCGCAGGCGCGCGAAGGCCGAAGCCGGATTTACGGAAATGCGGAAAGCAAGAATGTGCATCTGCGTCATGGCAGTTCTCCAGAGGGTTCAGGGGACGGGGAAGGAACTGACGGCAGCTCGGGAAACGGCGTTTCCAGCGCATCCGCCATGCGATAACCCACGCCGTCGAAACCGACGACGCGGGCGATGCTTTCGACGTGGCGCTTGCGGCCACGCCCGGCGATATGGATGACGACGTTGATGGCCTCGGCGATCAACGCGCGCGGCGGATTTACCGCCACTTCAAGAATCAGTTGTTCCAGGCGCAGCAGTGCGCCCAAGGCGGAACCGGCGTGAATCGTGGCGATGCCGCCGGGGTGGCCGGTGCCCCACACCTTGATGAGATCCAGCGCCTCGCCGCCGCGCACCTCGCCGACGATCACGCGGTCGGGGCGCAGGCGCATCGTGGCGCGCACCAGTTCCTGCATCGACACCACGCCTGCGCGCGTGCGCAGCGGCACATGGTCGCGGGCGGCGCATTGCAGCTCGATGGTGTCTTCGAGCACGAGCACGCGGTCGCCCGTGGCGGCGATCTCGGCCAACAGCGCGTTGGCGAGCGTGGTCTTGCCGGTACTGGTGCCGCCGGCGATCAGGATGTTCTGCCGCTCGCGCACCGCGCGGCGCAGGAAGTCCGCCTGGCCGGCAGTCAGGATGCCGTCGGCCACATAGCGATCCAGGCCGATGATGCTCACGGCCCGCTTGCGCAGTGCGAAGGCCGGCCCCGGTGCAGCCGGCGGCAAGATGCCCTCGAAACGCTCGCCCGTCTCGGGCAATTCGGCGGTCAAGAGCGGCTGGCCGCGATGCACTTCCGCGCCGACATGGGCGGCGACAAGGCGGATGATGCGTTCGCCGTCGGCTTCGGGCAGTTCGACGCCCAGTGGCGCGCGGCCCGACGACAGCCGATCCACCCAAAGGGTGCGATCAGGGTTGAGCATGATTTCCACCACGTCCGGGTCTTCGAGCGCGGCGGCGATCAGCGGCCCCATTGCCGTGCGCAGCATCTGGATGCGGCGATCCTGTGAAGTGGTGGCCGACGAGCGTGGTTCGGGCGGAATCTGCGGAACGGCGCTCATGAGGCACGCTCCGCAGCACGTTCGTGGGCTTCGGCCAGCGCCGCCGCGTCATCCATCCGCATCGGATCGGGATGCAGTTCTTCCACCACGTCGCGCACCAGGCTCCGGCCGCGCAGCAGGTGCCTGCCGAGCTGTTCGATGAACTGCTCGAAACGCGCCTTGCCCTGGGCACGGGCCGCGTCTTGATGCGCCTCGGGCACCGGCGTGCTGACGGTCAGGAAGTAGCGGATGAACAGCGCCAGCGTCTCGATCTGGATGTTCTGGTCGCGCTCCAGTCGTTCGGCCTGCCGGGACAGGCGATCCAGCCGCTTGGCAATGGCGGCCTCGCGCTGGTCGCCCGCGTCCGGCGACAGCCAGGACGCCAGCGCCGCCGCGACGATGCTGGATTTCGAGACGCCTTTCTTGGCGGCAAGTTCTTCCAGCCGCTTGGCGTGCTCGTGCTGGATGAACAGATTGAGGCGGTATTGGCTCATAGGTCGATTCCGTCGTTGGGGTCGAGGGAAGCCAGCCGCGCCGTGCGCTGCATGGCCGGGTCAAGCTGGCCTGGGAGCGGCAGCGGCAGGTCGTCGTCGTCATCGAGCAGCGCCAGGTCATCGGGCGCATCCAGCTCGGGGTCGTAGGCGACGGATTCGGTGAGTTCGGGTTGGCGGCGCGGGCCGCCGTCGTCGGCGCCGCCCAGCTCATCGGCGGATGCCGTGGCTGATGCGGCGGGCACGGCCGGAATCGCCAGGCCGCTCCAGTCGTCGGCGCGGGCCGGTGGCACGTCGGCGTACTGCCCAGCCGCGAGCGCAGGCGGCGACAGCACGCGCTGCTTGAAGTTGGCGTCGGCGTAGTAGCGCAGCTTCTTGGCCTTGATCGGCGCGACGCTGGACACCATCACCACGGATTCATCGGGCGGGAGTTGCATCACTTCGCCCGGCGTCAGCAGCGGGCGGGCCGTCTCCTGCCGCGACACCATGAGATGCCCGAGCCACGGCGCGAGCCGGTGGCCGGCGTAGTTGCGCTGCGCGCGCAGCTCGGTCGCGGTGCCGAGCGTTTCGGAAATCCTTTTCGCCGTCCTTTCGTCATTGGTGGCGAACGTCACCCGGACGTGGCAGTTGTCCAGAATCGAATGGTTCTGGCCGTAGGCTTTGTCGATCTGGTTGAGCGACTGCGCGATGAGGAAGCTGCGGATGCCGTAGCCGGCCATGAAGGCAAGCGCCGTCTCGAAGAAGTCCAGGCGGCCCAGCGCAGGGAACTCATCGAGCATCAGCAACAGCTTGTGGCGGCGTTCGATGCCGTCGCTGCCATCGAGCGATTCGGTGAGGCGTCGCCCGATCTGGTTCAAGATAAGCCGGATCAATGGCTTGGTGCGGCTAATGTCGGACGGCGGCACCACCAGGTACAGCGACACAGGTGATTCGGACGCGATCAGGTCAGCGATACGCCAGTCGCAGCGTGACGTGACCTCGGCCACCGTGGGGTCGCGGTACAAGCCCAAAAAGCTCATCGCGGTGGACAGCACACCAGACCGCTCGTTGTCCGACTTGTTGAGCACTTCGCGCGCGGCGGACGCGACAACAGGATGCGGCGTGTCACCGAGATGGCGCGTCGTCATCATCCGGTGCAGCGTCAGCTCGAACGGGCACGCCGGGTCGCTGAGGAAGTTGGCGACGCCGCGCAGCGTCTTGTCTTCGCCCGCGTAGAGCACATGCAGGATGGCGCCGACCAGCAGCGCATGGCTGGTCTTCTCCCAGTGATTGCGCTTCTCCAGCGCCCCTTCGGGATCGACAAGAATGTCCGCGATGTTCTGCACGTCGCGCACTTCATGCGCGCCGCGTCGAACCTCCAGCAGCGGGTTGTACGCGGCTGACTTCGCATCGGTGGGGTTGAACTGCAGGCAATGCGAGAAGCGCGAGCGCCAGCCGGCGGTGATCTGCCAGTTCTCGCCCTTGATGTCGTGGATCACTGCCGATGCAGGCCAGGACAGCAAGGTCGGCACGACCAGGCCCACGCCCTTGCCCGAGCGCGTGGGTGCGAAGGTCAGGACGTGTTCCGGGCCTTCATGGCGCAAGTACTGTCCGTCATGCAGGCCGAGCAAGACGCCGGCAGACTGCATCAGCCCGGCCTTGCGAATGACGGCGGTGTTGGCCCAGCGTGCCGAGCCGTAGGTCGTGACCAGACGCGATTGCCGCGAGCGCCACACCGACATGACGATGGCAACCACCACGGCCACCAGACCGCTGCTGCCGGCGATGGCGCCGCCAATGTCGAAGACATGCGGCGCGTAGGCATCGAAGAAGAACCACCACTCGAACAGCCGCCAAGGGTGATAGACCGGCGTGCCGAAGAAGTCGAACCAGGGCGAGCCAAGGCGTAGTTGGTAGGCCAGTGCGGCGGCTGTCCATTGCGTTGCACTCCACACACCGGCGATCACGATGCTGAAAACAACCGCGATCTGCCCGAACAGCACGCCCTGAGCTTGCATTGACTGGCCTCCGATTTCCTATGCGCTGATTCCTCGTTCACACGCGGCACAAGGACGTGCTGCATGACGCGAGGATCAGTGCCGGATCGGTGCCGGTCAAAGACCGTTATCGGGAGAAAGCTCTAGAAAAAAGAAAGAATTCGCGCGGCGTCGAGCCAAAGAAAAACGCCGCAAGCGAAGGCGCATTGCGGCGTGTATGGCGAGAAAACGGAATATGTTAGTGAATCGCCCGCGATCAGAACTTGGGCGGTTCCTTCGGCGGCGTGTACGGGGTCTTGCCATCGCCGTAGAACCGCTTGCGCGTAGCCTCGGCGACTCGGTTGCACAGCACGTCGCTCAGCTTGGCACGATCGGTCTTGCACTGCTGGCGCAACTCTTTCAGCCGCTCGGGATTGGATGCCAGCTCCTCAACGGTCGGCACCACGTCTTTCTTTTCCTGCGTTTCGGATGGGCCGCAGGCAGTCAATGCCACGGCCAGCAGGACCGGAATGGATTTCTTCATGACTCGGGTTCCTCCGGGGTGTCGGCATCAAGGCCCGGCGTGGTTCTGCTGCTTTCGGGTGATTCGATGGCCTGCACGCGGTCGATGAAGCGGGCGAGCATTTCCGAAGGCTCGCCTTCCGGGCGCAGCAGGTAGGTCGTCAGCAACGGTGAACGGCCTGTCAGTGGCCGTGCCACTACGCCAGGTTCCTGGCTGGCCAGGATGTGCGCGCAGCCCGTCACCCCCAGGGCGATGCCTGCGGACACCAACGCCATCATCAGGTCGCAAGACGCCACCCGTTCGGCCACCAGCGGTTCCATGTCCACACGGCGCAGCACGCGGTCAACCTGCCGTGCATGTCCTTCGCACGCCTGCGGATCACATAGCACTAGCGGATAGCGCAGCAGTTCTTCCAGGGGGATGCGCTTGTGGGCCAGGAGGGGATGCCGCGCCGGAACGGCTACCATCAGCGGGTCACTCCATACCGGCTCGGCAATGAGGCCATCGCCGACTTCATCGGCGCGAGCAAAGCCCACGTCGTACAGATCACCATGCAGCCCTTTGATCTGCTGCGACAGCGGCACCTCGAAGAAGCGGATTTCCACCTCGGGTTCTTCCTGCCGGCAGAGCGCCAGCAAGGTAGGTAAGCGCGACGGCGTGATGCCGTCCGACAGGGCAATGCGCAATTGGCTGTGGAAGCCATTGGCCGCGGCCTTCACGCTGTCGCGGGCCTGTTGCAAGGCCGAGAAGACGCGCGGCACATGCTCAAAGAACAGCTTGCCCGCACGAGTCAGGCGCGTGCTGCGCGTGGTACGTGCGAACAGCACCACGCCCAGATCTTCTTCCAGTTCCTTGATCGCCCGTGACAGGGGCGATTGCTCGACGTGCAGTTTCTCCGCTGCGCGGGCGAAGTGCAGTTCTTCCGCTACAGCCATGAAACAACGGAGGTGGCGTAATTCCATTGTTATCACCTCTTTCGGGACAACTCCCAGCTTTAGCACTCGTGGAAGTTAGTCGGGCCTAAAGTGCCCGTGTCTCTGCTTGTTCGCTTGGCAACAATGTCTGCGCCAAGGCCAGCGCCTCGTCCTTGGTGGCAACCATGAGCATGGGATAGCCCCAGAACTTCTCATACACCAAGGCGAACGCTTTAGTCGCCAGCCGCTTGGCGGTATTCGGCTCGATGTAGATCCCAGCCTTGACGAGGGCCCGCAATTCGCTCTTGTGGCGTTTCATCCAAAGCGAGGTTTGCTTCATTTCTTCCGGCGAATGTTCGTGATCGCCTTTATCAAGTCCCTCGTCGTTGAGCAGAACAAAGACTTTCTTGCGTGCGAGCAATGCCTCGAATTCGGCAAAAGGTGAAGCTTCGGGATCGGTGCCCGGCGCGTTCAGTCGCATCCAGACTAGAGGGAACTGCGTGGCGTCAATCTGCATGCCAATACTCCTTCGGAACATAACGAGAAATTGCCGGCGGCCATGCCTCGTCAGAAAAATGGGCCTCTCCCAGGTCAGGACGAGCCATGCTCCGAGCGAGCAGAACGGCCAGCATGTCAATTGCACGATACCTACGGAATGACTGGACGTCATTGCACAAGTTGGCCATAATATATTTCAATTAGGCCAACTCCTCGTCTTCGATCCGAGGTTCAGCACTCACCATGTCGAGCATTGCCATCACCGATCTGACTGTGACCAGGGACGTCGATAACGTTCCTCGGCCCGTTGTCGCCCTGAGTGCCACGTCGGTAACAAAGGACTGGGAGCATGCGAAGCATCAGCATCGCAAGGCGCAACTGCTTTACTCCGTTCGCGGCATCCTCAATTGCGAAATCGAAGATGGCGTCTGGATCGTGCCACCGCAGTGTGCTGTATGGATACCGGGAGACTTGCCCCACTCGGCCCGGGGATCGGGTGAAACGGAATGTTATTGCCTGTTCGTGGAGCCTGATGCCGCACCGGATCTTCCGAAAACCTGCTGCACGATTTCGGTATCCCCGCTGTTACGCGAGTTGCTTCTGAAGGCGGCAGGTTTTCCCGAGCTGTACGCGCTGGAGAGCCGGGAAGAACGGCTGATTGCCGCCCTGCTGGATGAGTTGGTGGCGGCTCCGGTGGAAGACCTGCATTTGCCGATGCCGCGCGATCCGCGATTGCGTCGGCTCGCGGAAATGCTGTTGGCCGATCCCACCGATAAAACCTCGAAGGGCGATTGGGCTATCCGCATTGGCATGAGCGAGCGAAGCATGAGCCGGCTCCTGCTGCACGAAATCGGGATGAGCTTCGGACGTTGGCGCCGGCAGCTGCATGTGATCCTTGCGCTTCAACGCCTGACCAAGGGCGAAAGCGTGCAGGCGGTGGCGTTGGAGCTGGGTTACGAAAATGCCAGTGGATTCGTCACCATGTTCCGCAAGGCGGTAGGCAAGCCGCCAGCACGATACCTCTCCGACCGAACGACCAGTGCTGAGTCTGCCCCCGTACCCGGCATCATGCTTCCCGATCAAGTCTCACCTTGACTGGATCGTGCGGCTACCCAACGCGCAAAGTTGTCTGGATTGAGTAACGCTTTGACCCAGTATCGCTATCAAGACTTCCGAAAAGGCCGATAGATTGGAGGCTTAGTAGGAAAAATTGGAGTTAGATCATGGATTTCGGACTAAAAGGTAGGCGGGCACTGGTGACTGGCTCAACAGCAGGCATCGGGCTGGCCACCGCCCGCGCATTGGCAGCAGAGGGAGCCTCTGTCACGGTAAATGGCCGAACTCAGGCTCGCGTCGATAGCGCAGTGGATGCGCTGAAACGCGAACTTCCCGGCGCAATCATTACCGGGATTGTCGCCGACCTGAGCCGTAGCGAAGGCTGTGAGTTTCTGACAGGGGAACTTCCAGACATCGACGTTCTGGTCAACAACCTAGGCATCTTCGAGCCCAAACCATTCGAGCAGATTCCAGACGCGGACTGGATTCGTTTCTTCGAGACGAATGTGTTAAGTGGAGTCCGCCTATCGCGCCATTACGTGCAGGGAATGCGGGCGCGCAACTGGGGGCGCATCGTGTTCGTATCGAGCGAATCGGCCTTGCAGATTCCCGCCGAAATGATCCATTACGGCATGACCAAGACTGCGCAACTTGCCATTTCACGCGGGCTTGCAGAGACGCTCGTAGGCACCGACGTCACGGTCAACAGCGTGCTTCCCGGCCCGACTGCCTCCGAGGGCGTTGGCGGCTTTGTTGCCGAATTAGCTGCGAGCCGCGGCGTTGATGCCGCAACCGTGGAGCGTGAGTTCTTCGCAACGGCCCGCCCATCTTCGGTGCTTCAACGTCTTTCGACGCCGGATGAGGTTGCCGCGATGATTGCCTATGTCTGTAGCGCGCGCGCATCTGCAACGACAGGCGCCGCGCTTCGCGTTGATGGTGGCGTGGTGCGGGCAATCGCATGAGGGATGAGTCCCTTTCGGATCAGGCGGTCTTGGCTTGAGACCGACTACTGTCCCCCCTTGCAGAGTTGCCGACATTTCGTACACGTCATGGTGATGGTAAAGGCTGGCTCCCTGTCGAGAGCGAAGCCTTCCTCGCGCGCCAGCGACCGCAGGTGTTCACGCAATACTTGGTCTTCAATGAAAACCAGTCGCGCACCACAGTGACATCGCAGTGTGTCGTAGTGGGCGTTTAGCCCGTCCGGTTTGATGGCATAGAACGCGCGCCCATGTGCGCCTTCCGTGCGAACCAGCAGCCCAGCAATCCATAAATCATTCAGCGCACGGTAGATCGAGGCCGGCGTGAGGCTATCGAGTTGCGTGCTGAGGATGCGATACATCTGGCTGGCATCGAGACAGCTCGGCGTCGCCTTCTCCAGCGCGTTCAAGACACTGGTACGAGCGATCGTCGGTCGCAGTCGGCTCGCCGCCAATCGTTGTTCCTGAGACAACATCGGCGATCTGGTCACGGGACTGGCTGCTGCGGTGTGCTTCATCATGTGTTTGCCCGACGGCAGGTTCTTGCTGCCGAATGATGTAATCAGGTCAATGATCCGAGGTGGGTCATCGTGCGGTTCCATATCTGTATTCCTTCGCTATGCCGGATCTGCGGTTGTTTGTGACAATGCGGACGGGCGTGGCTAATGGTTGGTCTCGGACATGGGCGCGATGGTGGGGCCGCCACCGCGCCCATGTCCGTAGGAGCTACTGCGTAGTGGCCTGTTCCCATCCGCCACCAAGCGCCTTGAACACGCTGACCCGTGCGGAACCTACGCGCTGGTCGGCAGCGGCTACCTGCGATTTCGTGTCGATCAGACTGGTCTGCGCGACGATCACGTCGAGGTAGCTGATAGACCCGGCGTGGTAACGCTGGTCGGCCAACTGGAAGGCTTTTTCGGCCCGGTCGCGCGCTTCGATCAGTGCCTCGCGCTGCTGCATCGCGGCGCCGTAGGCACTCAACGATTGTTCGGACTCCTTCAGGGCATTCAGCACGGCACCATCGAAGCTGGCCAACGATGCCGCGTTTTGCGCCTTTGCCTGTGCGATGCGGCTACGTGCGACCATCGTGTTGGGGAAGCTCCAGGAGATCAGCGGCCCGAAGGAGAACGACCAGGTGCGATTGCCTTTCAGGTAGTCGTTGCGCAGGTAGTTGCCAGAGGCGCCCAGCGTGACGCGCGGATAGAGGTCGGCCACAGCCACGCCGATGCGTGCGGTATCGGCGGCCAGTTGGCGCTCGGCCTGGCGCAAGTCCGGGCGGCGGCGCAGCAGCGCGGTGCCATCACCGATCGGCAGCGCCCCCGCGATCTCCGGTGCCTGGGTGCAGGCGCGCGCCGACTCGGGCACTTGCGACGGCGTGCGGCCCATCAGCGCGGCCAGCTCGAACAACGCGGCATCCCGCTGACCCTGCAACGGCGGCAAGGCGGCCCGGGCCTTGGCCAGCGTGACACCGGCCCGTTCCACATCCAGATGCGACGCTGAGCCGGCGTGTTCCTGGCGACTAACCAGATCCAGGCTGCGCTGAGCCAGTTCAATGGACGAGTGCGCGACGCCGATGGATTCGCCATAGGTGCAGGCGTCCACATAGGCGCGTGTCGTCTCGGCGACGACGACGACCTTGACGGCATCATGGGCAGCGGCGACTGCATCGGTGTCGTAGCGTGCGGCCTCGATGTCGCGCCTGACCCGGCCGAACAGATCGAGTTCGTAGGAGACGTCGAGGCCACCGCTGTAGCTCCATTGTGTGGGCGCCTGGCCGGTGCCCGTCCACGTGGACTGGTCGCGGCCGTAGCCTGCGCCCGCCGACACGTTGGTCGAGGGAAACAGGCCACCGCGCGCTTCGGTGTAGATGGCTCGTGCGCGGTCGAGGTTGGCCAGCGTCACGCGCAGGTTGGTATTGGCCGACAGGGCTTCCTGCACCAGATTGTCGAGTGCGGGATCGTCATACAGCTTCCACCAGTCCGCCGGCAGTGATGCAGCGGTGTCCGTATCGGCTGGCGTGCTGACGAAGGGGCCTGCCGCGGTTTCCGGCGTGGCCGGAGCGCGATAGTCGGGGCCGCTGGCGCAGCCTGCGGTGATCACGGCAACGGCAATGGCCATGAAGGCAGCGCGCCGAGGGGGAAACATGGCCGGATGCAAAGCAGTAGTCATGGCAGCAATCGGTTTAGAGCGCGACATCAGGGGCCTCCGCAGTGGCGAGTTCACGGGCGCGGGGACTTTCCGCTGCCGCCCGGTGATCCTTGGCGATGAAGCTGTAGATGGTGGGCAGCACGAACAGCGTGAAGAAGGTGCCGACCAGCATGCCCATCACCACCACAATGCCGATGGAAAAGCGGCTGGCTGAACCCGCGCCATCTGCGAACAGCAGCGGCACCAGGCCGGCGACCATAGCGGCAGTGGTCATCAGGACGGGGCGCATACGCACCGCTGCGGCCTTCTCGATGGCCTCGATGCGACTCAAGTTTTCGTGATGCTGGATGTGGTTTGCGAATGTGACCATCAGGATGCCGTGCTTGGAGATCAGGCCGATAAGCGTGACCAGTCCGATCTGTGTGTAGATATTGAGCGTGGCAAAACCCAGCCACAGCGGCACCAAGGCACCGCAGACCGCCAGCGGCACCGTCACCAGGATCACCAGCGGATCGCGCAGGCTCTCGAACTGCGCCGCCAGCACCAGGAAGATCACCACCAGCGCGAAGCAGAAAGACACCAGCAAGCGGTTGCCTTCCTGGACGAATTGGCGGCTGTCGCTGAGCCAGTCCACGCTGGTGCCGGGTGGCAGCGGCTGCGATTGCAGGAACTTCACGGCCTCGCCCATGCTTACGCCCGGTGCCGGCAGCATTTCCAGCGTGGCGGAGTTCATCTGGCCGAACTGGGTGAGCTGGTTGGCCTGCGGACGCATCTCGACGCGGGTCACGGTTGACAGCGGCACCAGCGCGCCGGAAGTCGCCTTGACGTAGAAGCGTCCGAGGTCTTCCGGCGTCATGCGTTCGCCACCGCGCACCTGCGGGATCACGTCGTAGGAGCGGTCGTGGAAGTTGAAGCGATTGACGTAGTTCTCGCCGACCAGCACCGCCAGCGTATCGGCGACGGACTGCATGGTCACGCCCATTTCGCTGGCCCTCGCATTGTCGATGGTGATATGCGCCTGCGGGCTGTCGTAGGACAGGTCGTTCTGCACGTAGAGGAACAACCCGCTGGCATAGGCGGCCGTCTTGATCTTCTCGCCGGTCTCGTACAGCGTCTGGAACTCATCGGGCGAGCGCAGCACCATTTGCACGGGTAGACCGCCGCTGGAACCCGGCAATGGAGGCATCTGCACGGCCGTGACGGTTTCTCCGTCGATGGCGGCGCCCGCAGCCTGGATCTGACCTTGGATTTCGGTGGCCGAACGCTTGCGCTCGGACCAGTCCTTCAGGATCGCACCGCCGAGCATCTGGTTCTGGCCGCCAGCAATGCCGGCGATATGCATGAAGCTGCTGTCGAACTCAGGGATCGACTCGAATATCTTCTCGATCTGCTCGGCATAGCGGGTGGTGTAGCCCACTCCCGCATACTGCGGCGCCTTGGTGACGGCCAGTACGATGCCCTGGTCTTCCATTGGTGCCAGTTCGTGGCGCGTGCCATTGAACAGCACCACGATGGCCGCCAATACCACCGCACCCACCAGCAGAACCGCGCCGCGCGCGGCCAGCGTGCGTGCCAGCAGGCGTCCGTAGAAAGCGGTCAGCCCTTGCATGGTGTGCTCGACGCGTTTGGCCAGTCGTCCCTCGCCCTGCGCCGAACTCAACAGCATCGAACTCATGACCGGCGAGAGTGTCAGTGCGACCACGCCCGAGACGATGACCGAGCCAGCCAGCGTGAAGGCGAACTCCTTGAACAGTGCGCCGGTCAGCCCCCCCATCATGCCGATGGGAGCGTAGACGGCCGCCAGCGTAATGGTCATGGCAATCACCGGCCCGACGATCTCGCGCGCGCCCAGCAGGGCTGCACGCACCGGCGTGTAGCCTTCCTCGATGTGGCGATGAATGTTCTCCACCACCACGATGGCGTCATCGACCACCAAGCCGATCGCCAGCACCATCGCCAGCAGCGTCAGCAGGTTGATCGAGAAGCCGCAGGCCAGCATCAGCGCGGCGGTGCCAACCAGCGACAGCGGGATGGTGACCACCGGAATGATGACCGCGCGGAAGGTGCCAAGGAATAGGAAGATCACCACGATGACGATCACGATCGCTTCGACCAGCGTGTGCTTGACCTCCTCGATGGAGGCGTTGACGAAGGTTGCGATGTCGTAGTTGGGCGAGACCTTCAGTCCAGGCGGCGCCATTTCGCGGATCTTGGGAATCAGTTCCTTGGCCTGCTTGACGATGTCGATCGGGTTGCCGTCGGGCGCGGGCTGGATGCCGATGAAGATCGCCGGCTTGCCGGTAGCGAACGCGGCGTTGTTGTAGTTCTGTCCACCAATCTCCACCGTGGCCACGTCGGACAGCCGCACCAGACCACCCTCGGGGCTGGACTTGATGACCATCTGGCGGAAGTCCTCGACGCCGCGCAGGTCGGTGGCGGCGCTGATGTTGGTGACGGTCAGCGCGCTCTTGAGCTGGCCTGGCGCGGCCTGCACGTTGTTGGCGCGCAGCGCGGCCGCAATCTCTCCGGCCGACAAACCGCGCGCGGCCAGCCTTACCGGATCGATCCAGATACGCATGGCCAGCGTCTGCCCGCCCATGATGTCTGCCGAAGCGACGCCGGGAATGCCGGTGAACAGCGGCTGCGCCACGCGGGTGGCGAAGTCTGTCACCTGCGGGATCGACAGCGTGTCGCTGTAGAAGGCGACGTACTGCACGGCGGTGCCGCCTTCGGTGGACTTGCTGATGACCGGATCGGTCACGCCAGTCGGCAACTGGTACTTGACCTGCTGCACCTTGGCGAGGATTTCGGTCATCGCGCGATCGGCATTGGCGTTGAGCACCAGCCGCGCCTTGATCTCGCTCTTGCCCTGCGTGGTGGTCGAACTGAGGTACTCGATGCCGCTGGCCGTGGCGATGGACTGCGCGATCGGTGTGGTCACGAAGCCTTGCATCACTTCCTGGGTCGCGCCTGGCAAGGTGGTGCTCACGCTGATGGTGGCGTTTTCGAGATAGGGGTACTGCCGCACGGGCAGCATGAACACGGCGGTGGCACCCATCAGCAGGATCAACAGGCTGACCACCAGTGCCAGGATGGGGCGGCGGATGAAAATGTCGGTGAAATGCATCGTGTCGTCTCCCTAGCGTGCGCTGGCGGTAGATGCCACCGCCGGGGCGGCACGCAGCACTGCGGCGGCAGGAGCGGCCGCGTTGATCTTCACCGTCGCGCCGGGCGGTAGCCGGTTCTGGCCCGCTGTCACCACGATGTCGCCGGGCTTGACGCCATGCGTCACTAGGACTTCCTCGCCGAGCCGGCGACCAGTGACGACCGGCACGGCGACCGCCTTACCGATTCCCTGCGCGTCGGCATCTTGCACGAGCACCACGCTGTCACCGGAAGCCGAAGTCTGGATCGCCGTCAGCGGCAACACGATGGCGTCGGTCGTGACGGGCAACGCCAGCCGCGCCGTCGCGTACATGCCGGACCTCAGCAGCCGATCGGCATTGGGCAACAGTGCTTGCACGGCCACGTTGCGGGTTTCGCCGTCGATGCGCGGTTCGATGGTGCTGATTTTGGCGGTGAATACCCGACCCGGCGCGGCGTCCACTGTGACCTGCACCGGCGCGCCCGGCGTCAGCTTGGACAAGTCCTGCTGCGGCAGCGTGAAGTTGACGTAGAGCGGGTCGAGCTGGGTCAGCGTGGCGATCGCATCGCCGGCATTGAGGTACTGGCCGGGATTGATCCGCCGGATGCCGATCTGGCCGGAGAACGGCGCGCGAATGCTTTTCTGCTGGATACGTGCGTCCAGTTGCCGCACCGCCGCGACGGCCTGGGCGGCCTCCGCCTTGCGTTGTTCGAGCAATTCACGTGGCTCGGCGCCGGTAGGGGCCAGTTCCTGCGAGCGCCGGAGTTGCAACTGGGTGAAATCGGCCTTGGCCGCAGCAGCGGCACGATCCGCTTGTTCGGGAGCGTCGTAGAGCTGAATCAGCACCGTCCCTTCCTTCACGGACTGGCCGGCGTCGAAATTGATGGCGGTCACGCGGCCCGACGTGTCGGGGGCCAGCAGCACTTCGCGCACGGCTTGCAAATTGCCGACGGCCTGCAACTCCTCGGCCACGCCGCGAGGTTCGGCGCGTATCGTCGAGACCGGCATCGGCGGCATGGCGTGGTGTTCAGCGCCACCGCTGCGGGTGGTACGCCAGGCATACAGCAGGCCGAAGACCACGACGAGGCCAATGACGCTGATAACAACGGGTTTGGCACGGGAGATAACGGCGGTGCTCATGCGTTCCTCCCGACGACAACGGGGATGGGGATGGCGCGTGATCGGCTGTGCGGGGCCGATCCACCAAGGCAAAGTGAGTGCATAGGGGAATTTCCTCGGGAAGAACGGGGTATTCGTTCGGCCGGCCAAGCACGCTGGATTGAGGCATGACAAACCACGATGAAGCGCAGTCTATCCGTGTGAGCACAGTTCTACATTGCGAAAGCAAGTCAATTTATTTCGCAATACGGCCAAAGGCATGGAGACAATTGAATTTGGCCTAACTGAATAACAATCTGGCTTAATTTCACCATCATGCCCGTTCAGTTCCATTGTCAAATAAAGCATCTAAACGCAAATGAGTATTGTTTGATGCTAGATCTCACGACTACTGGAAAGCTCCGTTGGCAAATTGATGTGCGCGCAATGCCCGCCGTCTATCCTCATCTGGATGGGCCGTGCAAGGGCGTCATGAGGAGCGCGCCCCGCACTATGCTTGGCTCGGCAGTTGCGGCGGCAATTTTCATTAGCGCGCAGGGCGCATTCGCCGCCGAGCCAACACAGATCCAAAACAAGGATGGGGAAAAATCGTCTCAAGAGGCGATGACCTTGCCGGCCGTCACCGTAACGGGCCGCGTGGATGCGGCGGCAACCGAGGGTACAGGTTCCTACACCACCGGCGAGACGGCGGCGGCGACCCGCCTGCCGCTGTCGCTGCGGGAAACACCGCAGTCGGTGACGGTCATCACGCGCCAGCGTATGGACGACCAGCAATTGAATTCGGTGCAGGACGTGCTGGAGAACACCACGGGCGTCGCGTCG
The DNA here is from genome assembly GCF_005080685.1 of Pseudomonas putida. NCBI lineage: Bacteria > Pseudomonadati > Pseudomonadota > Gammaproteobacteria > Pseudomonadales > Pseudomonadaceae > Pseudomonas > Pseudomonas putida. The sequence continues at coordinate 5,060,821 of NZ_CP039371.1, forward strand.
TACCAGTCCGACAGCGAGAGAACGAGCTTCTATTCGCGCGGCTTCCTGATCAACAACATTCAATACGACGGCATACCCACTGTCGTCGGCGACATCATCAACGGCAGCGGCATCGGTTCTCTCGATACCGCGTTCTATGATCGTGTCGAAGTCGTGCGCGGCGCCTCCGGCTTGCTGACCGGCACCGGCAACCCCTCGGCCGCAATCAACTTGGTGCGCAAACGGCCGACCCGTGAATTCTCGGCGGCCGCCTCGCTCGGCGCAGGGAGCTGGGACACCTACCGGGGCATGGCCGACGTCTCGACACCGCTGACCGAGGACGGTCGCATCCGCGCGCGCATGGTGGGAACGTACCAGGACGGACACTCGTACATCGACGGCTACAAGCCGGAGAGGAAGGGGTTCTACGGCATCATCGAGGCGGATCTGACCGAGGACACGACGGTGAGCCTGGGCTACGACTATCAGGACATCACGCCGAAAGGCTCGACCTGGGGCGGCTTGCCGCTATGGTTCAGCGACGGCACGCAGGCGGAGTATTCGCGCTCCAAGACCTACGCGCAGGACTGGAGCTATTGGGACAACACGCTCAAGACGGCGTTTGCCGAAATCGAGCACCGCTTCGCCAACGGCTGGAACGTCCGGGCCGTCGCCAACCAGTACCGCACCGAATACGATGCCGAGTTACTCGGCTTGGTCGGTTACCCCGATCGCAGCACGGGACTGGGTACCTATCCCTACGGGGCCTATCCGGTGGCACTGGCGGCCCAAGGGCGCAGCCGTCAAAACACCTTCGATGTGATGGCCAGCGGCCCCTTCGAGCTGCTGGGCCGTCAGCATGAACTGGTGGTCGGGGCGACGAGTTCGCGTCGCACCGCCAGCAAGGAGGAAGTCTCGCCGTTCTATCCAGGCTTTGTGCCAGTCAATGTCTATGACCTGAGCACTGCCTATCCCCGACCCGACTTCGATGCCATGGCTTCGATCCCGACGCGCACCAGGATCAAGCAGAGCGGCTTCTACAGCGCCGCCCGGTTTTCGCTGGCCGATCCTCTGAAGCTCATCGTCGGCGGCCGCTTCAGCAACTATGAAATCGACGAGAGCGTCAGCGGCACGCCTTTCCACTACAAGAAGACCAGCGAATTCACCCCATATGCCGGCTTGATCTACGACATCGGCAAGACCTACTCGGCCTACCTCAGCTACACCGGCATCTTCAACCCGCAGACCGATTATCGGGACAGCAACGGCAACGTGCTCATGCCGTCCAAGGGGAAAACCAAGGAAATCGGCCTGAAAGGCGAGTACCTCGACGGGCGTCTGAATGCGTCGGTCGCCTTGTTCGAGACCGAGCTGGACAACGCGGCACAGATCGTCGCCGGAAGCTATACGCCAGGCGGCGCCCAAGCCTACAAAGGCGTCGATGGCACGAAGTCGCGCGGGATCGAGCTGGACTTACAGGGCGAGTTGGCGCGTGGCTGGAACATCTACGCTGGTATCGCCCACTTCACGGCGAAAGATGGCGATGACGTCCGCTTGAATTCGCAAATACCGCGCACCACGGCCCAGCTATTCACCACCTACCAGTTGCCGGGAGAGTGGAACAAATTGACGCTGGGTGGAGGCGTCAAATGGCAAAGCCGCATCTACCAGGCCCCAAACACCGGCACCAGCTCACTGGGCGGGGAGCAGAGTTCTTATGCCCTGGTGTCACTGGTGGGGCGTTACGCCATCACGAAGAAGATCAACGTGGCAGTCAACGTCAACAACTTGTTCGACAAGAAGTACGCGCTACAGAAGGGCGACTTCGACACCGTGACTTATGGCGCACCGCGCAACGTGATGGTGACGCTGAACTACAAGTTGTGAGTGTGCCCGCGTGGCGCATCCGCCCTCCCGAATATCCGAGCTTCGCCAGAGAGAAAGCCATGTTGTCCAAATCCCCGCCCTGCCAGCAGCCCCCTGTGACCGTGACCCACCAACAGAACAGGATTGCCTTGTTCTGGCTGACCACCGCCGTTGGTGCCGTGCTATTCGTGACGCTGCAATCGTTCTCCTACGTCAACGACTACGTGGTGGCGCACGGCGCGATGCCCACCATCACGTTCGATGCCGGCGCGCTGTGGATGGTCTCCGCGTTCTATGGCGCCTGGATCGTCACGGTACTGCTGGCCTTGGCCGGAACTGCCAGGACGCAATGGGCCGCACTGAGTCTTGGCGGCCTGATGGTCATCCTGAACACCGCCGCTGGAGTCTTCGATGGGCTGCGGGATGGCGGGCACATCGCGTTCTCGGCCGTGTTCTTCATCGCGCTGCCCGGCCTATGCGCCATCGTCGCGGCCTGGCGCCACCTCAAGAGCAAAGGAGCACGTGATGTCGATGAATAGCTCGAACTTCCCCTTCGTCTGGATGAGTTTTTCGCAGGAGCCGGGGCATGACCCCGAAAAGGACTTCGAGGAATTCGAGGCCAACCTGAAGCGCGGCGAACCGTTCGTGCTGCTGAGCGATTCGGCGCCGGACGCAGACCATGAGCACACGCCGGAAGAAAAGAAGCGCACTTCGCTCTGGATGAAGAAGCACAAGACCGAGTTGCGCAAGCTGGTTCTGGCGATGGTCCTGGTCGAACCCAGCCCGGCCAAGCGCCTGGGCTTCAAGGCGTTTGCGGTGGTCTTCGCCAAGTTCTGGGGCTACCCGTTGATTCTTGCTTCGTCACGCGAGGAAGCGATGGAGATGGCCAAGGGACTGCTGCCTGGGCACCCCACGTCAGCCGCTGCGTCGTAGCGCGCAATGGCCCGCCATCGATCATCGAGCATACCGATATGTCATCCGAACGTCCCCCTTACCAACTGCATCCCGTGACGGTCACCCGCTGCCAGCAGGTTGCGCCACACATGAAGCGCATCACCATTGATGGCAGTTGCCTGTCCACGCTGCGGCCCGGTCTTCCGTCCCAATGGTTCAAGCTGTTCGTCCCGCTGGGAAACGGCCAACGCAGCAGCGGGCGAGCCTATACGGTTCGCTGCTTCGACCAGGCCACCCATGAACTTGACATCGACATCTTTCTGCACGGCGACAACGGCCCCGTGTCCGCCTGGGCCGAGCGCGTGCAGGTCGGCGATGGGTTCGAGATCAGCGACGTGCATCCGCGCAGCGGCTTTTCCATCGATCCCGCCACGGAACACTACCTGCTGTTCGGTGACGAAACGGCATTGCCCGCGATCGGTGCGATCCTGGAAGCACTGCCGGCGCACGCCAAAGCGCAAGTGTTTGCTGAGGTGGCCAACCCAGCCGAGCGGCAGGCTCTGACCAGTGCAGCCGCATTGTCCGTGAGTTGGCTGTTCCGTGACGACGACGCGCAAGCGTCTTCCATGCCGCTGCTGGAAGCTGCCCCCAAGGCGTTGGACGTTGCAGGGGACGCCGCGATGATTTGGGTCGCGGCCGAATCCGCGCAGGTAGCCGCCATTCGCAGGCTGATGAAAGTGCGTGGCGTCGATCGAACCCGCCTGAATGCAACGGGCTACTGGAAACGCGGCGAGGCCGACCACCGCGACGAAGAGGCGTGAGTCGTCCGCTAAGAGGAAGATTGTTATGGACATGCGTAAGCGAGGTTTTATCAAGTCGCCGGCGGAAATCGCCATGGCGCGCGCCGCCGGGGCGCTGGCCGCCGAGGTGCTGCACATGATTTCGGCGCATGTGAAGCCGGGCGTCACCACCGAAGAACTAGATCGCCTGTGCCACGACCACATCGTCAACGTGCAGCGGGCCGTTCCCGGCAACGTCGGCTACCACGGCTTCCCGAAGACCGTCTGCACTTCCGTCAACCACGTGGTCTGCCACGGCATTCCTTCGACGCAGAAGGTCTTGAAGAAGGGGGACATCGTCAATATCGACATTGCCGTCGTCAAGGACGGCTGGTTCGGCGACACCAGCCGCATGTACTTCGTCGGCGAGCCCGGCCCGCTGGCGCGTCGGCTGGTGGACACGACCTACGAAGCGATGTGCGCCGGCATTCGGGCCGTGCGTCCCGGCGCCACGCTGGGCGACGTCGGGTATGCCATCCAGACCGTGGCGCAACGCGAACGGTTCAGCGTCGTGCGCGAATACTGCGGCCACGGCATCGGACAGGTCTACCACGACGAACCGCAGGTACTGCATTACGGCAGTCCCGGCCAAGGGCTGCGGTTGGAGGAAGGCATGGTCTTCACCATTGAGCCGATGCTCAACGCCGGCAAGCCTGATACCAAGCAGCTCGGCGACGGCTGGACTGTCGTCACGCGAGACCATTCACTGTCCGCGCAGTGGGAGCACATGGTCGCGGTGACGGCCGAGGGATTCGAGGTACTGACGCCTTGGCCTGAGGGCACCGGCCGCTACAACGCTATTGCTTGAAGGAGAAGTCAGAGTTTTGCGATTCAAACTGGCGACCGTGCATTTCTCCACAAGCGATCAAGCCAACGGTGGTGGGGTCATACTATGGATTGCCCACGCTTCCGCCCAATCTCCCACGATACCCCGCCACCGTGCACCGTCGCGGCAATCTGTTGCCCCAGCCGCTGCTCGATCACTGACCTCCACGGCACCAGCGAGAAGCCCATGCCATCATCGAGCATCGCGTAGCGTCCGCTGGCGAGCATGACGGAGCGCCGGTAGATGCCAGCTACGCGCTGCCCGTCCGCAACCGGGCGATGCTCCAGGCCGGTGTCGGCGGCAATGTCCTTGGCGGCTTGCGCCAGTTCCCGATTGCGCAACGTGCCCAGCAGATTGCGGGCGAGGATTACGCGCTGCCCGCGCCGTTGGGCCAACCCCTGTTCTTCGAGGAAGTCAGTGCGCTGCTGCAAGGCTCCCTTGGTGTCGCCACCAAAGCCCAGGTCGCCCAGCCCTCGGCCGCCGCCGATCAACTGCTGATCCAGCCAGGTCGCGCCGATCACGCGCGCCTGCCGCTCGATGGGCAAGTGCGATTTCAGCTCCACGGTGACACCACCCAGCCGCTGTGCGTCGTACTGGCGGCCACGTTCGGCCAGGTCGTCCGGCACCTTCCATAACCCTTCAGCCACGCGCTCTACGATGCCGGCGCGGCGCAGTGCTTCCAGCCGGCGAACGTGGGCGGCGACAACCTCCTGCGGATCGTGTCCGGGCTTGACCCGGCCTTGCTCGATCGCCAGGTGGTGATCGGTGCGGTACAAGCCATCGCTCGCCAGCGCGGCGATGTTCTTGTCGGCCGCGCGCAGGTTGGCCGATCCCCCCTTCACTTCCACCACCGCGCCGGTGGGATAGTTCGCCAGCTCGTCGCGGGCGTTCAAGGCAACGTAGTGGGCCTTGCCGTCAATGCCGTCGATGACCAGATAGCCGCGGTCGTGCAGCTCGTCGGCCAGCCCCTTGGCAGCGACGCGGCCGACGATGGTGCGGCCGTCGTCGCCCGGCTCGAACACCGCCAGCTCGCGCGGCTCACCGCGCATGGCACGCTGCATCGTTCGGATAATGTCGCCACGTTCGCCCAAGGCGCGCAAGGTCTTTTCCGCGTCCGCATGCACGGCCCAGGTGCCAGGCTGCACCTCGTCGGCCAGGCCCAGGCGCTGCAAGCGTTGCAGGCGACCGATCAGCAGCAGGCGCTGGCGTTGCAGCGTCGGTTCGTTGAAGCGTTCGACCTGCACCCGGCCATCCTCGCCGGCCTCACGTTGCAGGGTACGGTCGAGGCTCGTCCACCGCTCTTGCTCCACCTCGCGCTGCAAGGTCTGCTGAATCTCCAGTTCGGTGCGCGGCCCCAGCCATTCCGTCGCCAGCTCGGCGGCCCGATGGCGGAAGCCGTGGGCGATATAGTCGCCCGTGATGATGAGGTCTTTGCCGGTGTCGTCGCGCCCGCGCACGATCAAGTGGGTGTGCGGGTTGTCGGTGTTCCAGTGATCGACCGCCACCCAATCCAGCCGCGTGCCCAGGTCGGCTTCCATGCGGCCCATCAGGTGCCGCGTGTACGTGCGCAGGTCGTCCAGTTCGGCCCCATCTTCCGGCGAGACGATGAAGCGGAAATGGTGCCGGTCGTCGGCGCAGCGTTCCTTGAAGGCATCCAAGTCGGCTTCGTCGGCCTGCGGCCCGTAGGCCCGACCCGGTTCGCCATCGCGGCCCGCGCCGTCGCGCTCGACGTAGCGCAGGTGCTTGGCGAGAGATTGCGGACTGGCCCGCTGGTGATTGACCAGCAAGGTCTTGATGGTCACGCGCCGCGACATGGACGTCAGCTTCGCGCCCGCGAAACGCGCCGCCGTATGGCCGCGCCCCAGGCGCGAGCCGGGACGCTGGCCGGTGCCAGCCGCCCCAGGACGGCGCACCGCCGACTTGCCGCTGCTGGCTTTCCCGGCCTGCTTGAGTACCTTGGAAACGAAGCTCTGGCCCTGGCCTTTGCCCCGGTTTTTCGGGGCGCTGGGGCGCACCCGGAAATCGTCGTCGCGGCGGTCGGTCATGGCCGTTCTCCCTGCAAGCTCCAGCGTGTCCTGTCGTGCGAAGCACGCGGACATGCCTGCATTGGCGCGACCTTCGCGCCGAACGCGGCACGGCGGCAAAGCCGCTCCGTGCCGCGCCACCCCCATGTGCAGACTGGCTTTCGACGCGGCCCGGTGCCGCGTCCTTTTGTCTTGCCTTCCGCCTTTGCCCCTCGCTGTCGCTCCGGGCGTCGGCGGCCCGGCGGCGCGTCGTTGCTTGCAGCCAGCGCGCCGGCGAACGCGCCAATGGCCGCAGGCCGGGCGCGTTCGAGGCAAGACGCCTGCACGTTGGACGGCTGCGCCGGATGCTGTGCGACGTGCGGTGCGAATGCACCTGCACGGCAGGCGCGGCGACATGGCAGCAGGCAGCGGAACGACATGCCCGATAGCACACCGGAGCGCAGCGAATCGGCGGCCATCATGGGCGTGTCTCCAGCCAGATCGGGCGCGCAACGCCGATCACGGTGGATGCGCTGACCGGGCCGAAATATCGGCTGTCGAACGATGCCGGATTGGTCACGCTCAACAGGAACAGCTCGCCCGGTTCGAGGCGGCGGCAAAGCGGCAAGGACGGCAGCGCCCGGCCCATCCGATCGGCGGGCAGCACGGCGGCCGAAGGGACGCCGTCGATGCGTACCTGACCGGCGACGATGCAGACGTGTTGCGGCGCGACCGCGCCCACACGTTTGAGCAGCGGCACGCGCACCGGCAGATAGCCGCGCTGCGCAGCGAGTGTGGCGGCCGTGGCCGGCAACGGCACCAGCACGATGCTGTCCACGGACAAGGGACGTGGCAGCGAGGCGGTGCGCGGGTCGAACAGGTCAATGCGATACCAGCCGACTGCCACGCTGTCGGACGGGTTGTAGGTCAGGCGCGGCAGCGGCGACACGAAAGCCGCCCAGGCCAGCGCAGCAAAGCCGATGGTGGCCAGTGTCGCCAGCACGATGCGAGCGCGCAGGCGTGAGCGAGGACGCGGCGCGGTGCCTGTGGTGCTGGCCGTGCTGATTGGGGCGGTCATGGCAGCCCCCTCCCGGCCAGCCAGGCGGCGTGCCGTTCGGCCGTGTATTCGGGCAGCGCAAAGCGCGCCGCCAGACGGTTGCCCAGCGTGCGCCAGTACGCGGGCGACACGTCGATGGCGGCGATGCCCAGCGTCTCGATGCCGTCAATGCGTTCCAGCACGGCACGCACGCTGGCATCGCCTTCGGCGTGCAGCAGCAAGCGCGCGCCCGGCTGCACGCCGGGAATGCGCTGCATGGTGTCCAGTGGCGTGCACGCCTGCATCACCATGAGCTGCCAGCGGATCGTTCCGTAGTCGTTGGCCTGCCAGCGGATGCGGCAGAGCATCGCGCCCGGCAGGAACACCGCGCTACGCCGCCAGCGGTCGAGCTGGTGGGTACGTGCGGGTTCGCCGAAGCGCAGGTAAAGCTTGAAGCGGGCCTCGATGTAGGCCAGCGCCACGCGCGTCAGCGGTGCGCTGGCGGGCTGGCTGGAAGGCGCGATGAATGGTGGCTGTGGCGCAGCCGTGGCCGCGACAGCGGCAGGCGCGGCGGCTGGTGCAGTGGATGCGGTCATGGTGTGTTCTCCCTGGAGTGCTCGGGAAACTCCCGCTCCAGCAGTCCGCGCAGCAGATCGGCCACGGTCACGCCTTGCGTGAAGGCCGACACCTTGATGCGCGCCCGCATGGCGGGTGTGATGTCGAGGGTCAGGCGCGCGGTGTAGAGGTCGCCTTTGCCCAGCGCATCGGCGTCGCCCTGGCGAATCCACGCCTCGGCGTGCGGATTCGCGGGCGGACGTGTGCCGATGCCGACGCGCTTGCCCGTGCGTTTACCGTTGGGTGGCTGCTGCGCTGTCATGTCGGCCACCGCAGCAGTTCGTCCACCAGGGCGGTGATTTCGCGGGCGGCGGCGCTGTCGGGCGCTGTCTCGCGTGCGAGCCGGCCAGCGGCCACGCTGTCGGCGAACACGATGCGCTGATGCACTTCCGAGCGCAGCGCAGGCAGCGGCTGTTCGGCCAGCGATTGCCGCGCTTCGCGCCCGATGACGGTGGTGCTGACGCGCCGGTTGATGACGAAGGCTGCACGGAGCAGCGGACGGAACACCTGCGCTTCGCGGATCAGCGCCACCATCTCAGCGCTGGCCCACACGTCATAGGGGCTGGGCTGCACCGGGATCAGCACACGCTCGGCCGCCAGCAGCGCGGAGCGCGCCAAGGCGGCAATCCTGGGTGGCCCATCAATGACGACGTGATCGGCCCGCCTGGCGAGTTCTGGCGCTTCCTGATGCAGCGTTTCGCGGGCCAGGCCCACGGCGCTGAACAGCCGTGGCAAGCCTTGCTGGCTTCTGCGCTGCGTCCAGTCCAGCGACGAACCCTGCGGGTCGGCATCCAGCAGCACGACATGCTGGCCGCGCAGCGCCAGTTCGCCCGCGATGTGCGTGGCGAGCGTGGTCTTGCCGACACCGCCTTTCTGGTTGAGCAGAGCGAGGATCATGGCGCGGCCCTCCCTGCTGGAAAGCCGGGCTGTCGCCTCTGCATTTCGTGCCGTTTGGCAGTTGTCCACCGAAACGGCGCGCTTCTACTAAAAGTTATGTATTTACTGTTAGGGAAGTTAAGGGGCGAAAAAAACCAGTATTGGCGCGGCTTTGCAGCCGATTTTGTTGCCTGATAGCACGAGGATTTGTTGCCTGATAGCACGAGCCTTCTGTTGCCTGATAGCACGAGTGAATTAACAGGTTTTCCCGCAGTTATCCCCGTGCCGTGGGCGGCACGGGCCGGAAGGTCAGCAGTTCGGTTTTCTCGCCGGGCATGCGCTCGATGCCCAGGACGTAGCCGGGCAACGACTGCCGCGCGACCAATGCCCGCAGGTCGGCGGCGAAGTCGTAGAAGCGCGCCACGCTGCCCGACTTGCGGTACAGGTGCTGGAAATCGAATTGCCAGCCGTGCTCCTGCCGGCCGCCATGCTTGCGCACCAGGCGGTACAGCCAGCGTTCGATGCCTCCAGTGAGCCGGAAGTACGTCGGGTCGATGGTCAGCACCAGGGCGGCGTCCACCACGCCCGCGTAGAACCAGTCCGGCAGGATCAGCTCGATGCCCAGCGGCGTGCCGCTGGCATCGGCCAGTTCCTTCCACTCGTTGATCCACGAGAAACGGTGCAGCCGCCTTCCCGTGGTTTCGCGGATGGACGTGGCCACCGTGGTCGATTGCAGGCGATCCAGGGCCGCTTTGAGGCGCTGGTAGTCGCGCAGCGACGTACCGCGCCCGATGAAACGTAGGATCTCGTAGGGGCGCACCTGCATCAGCCGCGAGGTCGGGATGCCCGCATCGCGGGCTTCCACGATCTGGCTGGCGGCCCAGATCAGGATGTCGGCATCCCAGATCGTGGCGATGCCGTGCTCCTGCGTGCCCTCCACGCGGATGGTGATGCCGCCGGCGCGGAAGTCGATCGGCGCCGTGCGCCGCGACTTCGCCAGCGAGAAGAACGGAAAGGCCATCAAGTCCTGGCTGTCGCGCGGCGCCATGTCGCCCGGCAGCGCGCGGAACAGGTCGAGCTGTTCGCGCTGCTGCACTGGTCGCTGCCGCAGGGGCAGCGATGGGCTGGACATGGCAATGGCCACCGGCGAGCCAGAAGTCAGCGGCCGTCACGGTAGTCGCCCGCATGCCGCTCGGCATATTCCGGGTCGGAAGTCGCCGCGAAGCTGCGCGCATCGGCCCAGGCATCAAGGTCGCTCACGGCATACATGACGCGGCGGCCGAACTTGCGGAACTTCGGCCCGCCGCCGATCACGCGCTGTTTCTCCAGCGTGCGCGGCGACAGGCGCAGGTAGTCGGCGGCTTCGTCGTTGGTGAGGTAGCGTTGGGGCTGCGCCGGCGCAGCGACAGCAGCGGCGGCAGGCCGCAAGGGAGCGGGTCGCATGGGATGGTCCTCCATCAAGCCCGGCCACACCACGCGGCCGGATAGAGGCACTTTCGAGAAATTCAGGCTTCCTGCTAAGGGACGAATTGCAGGGACTGCAAAACGTCCCCCCTTACCGCGATGCAACTGGCGGGAGCTGCGCCAGGCTGCGATAGCCGCCGCGCATCAGCGCCTCGCCACGGCGCACCAGCCGCCGCACGCGGGCACGCAAGGCGCTGTCCTTGTGCCAGTCGGCCGCAACGGCATCCGCGCCAAACAACCCTTCGGCGACTTCGCGCAAGGACGCGCCCGCCAGGGTCGCGTCGAGCGCCTGCAAGGTGTGTAGTTCGAGCACCGCGGCCGGTGTGGGCCGAGAGCGGGCCGCCGCCGTAGGCGCGGCGACGGTCGCGGCCGACAGCGCATCCAGCTCGGCCGCGAGCGTGCGATAACGTGCGCAAGGCGTGGCGCAGGCGCGGGTGGCGTAGAGGTAGGCCATGCCGTCTTCCAGACCCGGCCCGAGCGAGAACCGCAGGCAGCAGCCGGGCCAGTGCGACACCAGCACCAGGCGCTTGCCGTCGTGGATCAGTTGCTTGCGGCCAGGGACGCGCCAGAACTCGAAGGCATGGGCCTCGGGCGGTGGGTCGGCATCTGGGTAGAGCTGCACCACGGCATCGTGATCGGGGAACCAGATCGGATGCGCGTCGCGCGCATCCAGGGCCGGGTCTTCCAGCAGGCGCAGGCCCCACGCCTGCGCTGCGTCCGGCCGGCGGCGACGGCGCAGCCAGTCGCGGCGGTAGTCGGGATTCCTTCGCAGGTACTCCCAGGCCAGCGCGGGGCCGTCCAGGTGCAGGATGTAGAGATAAGCTGCTGTCGGATACCAGTGTTCGGCGCTGCGATCAGTCATGGCGGAACCTCCCTGTGCTTGGGATGCGCCGCCACGGATTCCGCTGCACGGGAGCTATCGAAACGCCATCAGGTCGTCATCAAAAAAGGTTAAGCTGTAACTGTCAGTGTCAAGACCGTTTGGCTCCGGCGTCTTGCGGAAATCGTCTGAATGCGACGGCTACGCCACCCGGAAATGGTGCGCGGCATCGGATACCGTGCCGCAGGCTGCGTGAAAGATCATGACTGTTTGCAACAGGCTGGCACCGCTTCGGTGCATCAATGCCGATTGAGACCGTACAGGTCTTGGCTAAGACCGAAATAGTCACAATGCGCCCCGGCTGGCTGGGCTGCGCTGGCCTTCATCAGTCCGTGATCGCGCCGTTCTCCTGCGCCAGCCGGACGTACTCCGACAGCGGGCGCAGCGCCTGGAAATACCGATCCCGCCGCACCGGCAGCTTGCGCGGCCCGACGATGCCGGCTAGGTCGGACAGCTTGACCGTGCCCAGCGAGGGCATCCCGATACCGAGGTCGATCAGCCCGTAGGCCGTATCGCCATCGGCGGGATCAAGCGACACCAGCAGCCAGGTCGCGTGGGCGTCGGGGGTAAACAGTCGCACCACGGGCAGCGGGTCGAGCCTCTGACCAGCGGCGAGCGCCGCGCCGTGGGCCAGCAGCCGGGCGCGTTCATCAGCGGTGACAAGCGGCAAGGTCATGGGCAGAACTCCCACGGAAGCGAGGGGGCGCGGATGCGCTTTGGTGCCGAAGCGCAGAACCGCCGAAACGCATCCGTGCATTTGTGTGGAAGCAAGGATGCGCAAGCCATCGCATCCGTAAAAGAACAGAAGCACCGAAGCGGAATTGTCGGAAGCCGGAAAGACACGGATGCGATTCCCCGGTTCTGTTGGAATCCGCAGATGCGGATTTCCGTAAAAGCACGAAAGCGGGCCTTTCAGCCACGAATGAACACTATAGATTGTAGCCCCATAGGGCGCAATGGGCTGTCATCTTGGTTTTTATGGGGAAACCAAGTTAGTGACAGCGAAACACTCATTGGCAACGGCAATACGGACGGTCAGGAAGGCGCGAGGCTTGAGCCAGGAAGCGTTCTCCGACGTGTCCAGCCGCACCTACATGAGTACGCTGGAGCGCGACCTGAAAAGCCCGACGCTGCACAAGCTGACCGAGCTGTGCGAGGTCATGGAAGTGCATCCGCTGACACTGTTGACGCTGGCCTACGCCGGCGACGACACGCACAAGGCAGACGAACTGCTGGCGCAGGTGCGCCATGAGTTCGAGGCCGTGCTGAAAGAGCGCGACGCGCCCTAGCGCGTCTGAATGCCCGCAAGCGGGGCGCGCAGCGCCGCAGGCGCGAAGGCGTGAGGGATTGAAGCCGAATGGACATGACGCCATTGGCGGCATGGGGCGCAGCCCGAAAGCCCGGCGGCGCAATGCGCCGACACGCCATGTTGTGCTTGCTGCTACGGGCGTCGAACCATCGGGCCAGCACCAAGGCGATGCCAGTCTTGGACATGCCGGGCATAAAGCAACCGACGAAACCCTGTGCGTGCGGTGCTGCGATTAGCAGCACCGCGCCCCGCCGCAATGGGCGGGGCGCGGTGGGCGGCCGTCAGGCCGCCTTGGGCTTGCTGCGCGACCAGATCAGGTCATGCGTGCCGTTCTCACCTTCGATCAGGCGGGCATAGACCGTCGCCGGGAACGAAGGATCGTCGATGGCCACCGACAGGTAATCCCGCCCGGCCTCGCTGGTTTTCTTCCACGCCGCGCCGAAGTCGTGGCCGGCCGCCTGAAGGCGGAAGTCCGGGGCGCTTTCGTTCTCGCCCTTGTCGTTGGGAACCAGCTTGACCTTGACGTTGAGGGTCAGGGTGCGGAGCTGGCCGGTGAAGCCGTCTTTGTCTGCGGTGAAGGTGCCGATGTTAGCCATGATGATTTCTCCTTTCGGGTTGAACAAGGTCGTGCCAGTGCGTCCTTGTTGTGATCCGGTCGGCGGGGGATGGGCTGGCCGCACCGCGCAGCGGTCGCAACACCGTGGAGAACCTGAAAGCGAAAAGAATTTGTCCCGCGAGGAATGCGCGCAGCGCAGGGGAAATTGTTTTCGCTGGAAGGTTGCGGCCATGAAGCCCAGCCACCGCCAAGATTCACAACAACACAAGGACGTACTGGCCGCCCACTCCCGAATGGAGACATGGCCGACTCGGCATCCCCGCGTGACGGCTTCACCGGCCTGCGCTCTGACACGGGCAAGGTCAATGCCCAGCGACAAGGTGAAAGCGCCCCTGCCGCTGCTTGCGGCCCTTTGCATGAGGTGTGGCGTGGAAGCTCCATTGCAGGGCCGGGCGGCGTGTCGGTGAACCGTCCTTCGTGACGTACAGGCGACGAACCGCCAGCGTCGAGGACGGCACGCTTTCATGCAACCTGCGGCAGCAAACCGGGGCGTAGCCCCACAAGTCCCGCCCATTGCGGCGGGGCGCGTTCGGAATGCCGTCGGCGCTGTGTGCCGACGCACTTATGGGCTTCGAGGGTTTCCCGCGCACAAGGTCACTTGTGCGCCGCCCCTTCGCCGTCTGCCCGAAGGCGGCGAAGGGGCGTTCTGGCTTCGGGCCTTGAAACCGGGTGCGGCCACCGCCGCGCCCGGATTTTGACCATCGGCACCAGGGCGGTACGGCCTGGGGCCGATGCTGATGGAACAGCAAAGCGCCCGGCCGGAACCGGGGCGCCCGGTGGTGGTGAAGATCAGGCGGCAAGCGCGTGGACCTGCTGCTCGTCGTCGTTGTCGATGGCTTCCGGTTCGTCATCCGTCACGGCCTGCGGCGCATCCTGCGCCGTGGTGTCGTCGGTGCCTTCGGTCTTGAAGATGGCAGGCATCCAGCCGGTGCCGTCCGCCAGCCGTTCGGCTTCGCTGGCAATGTCGGCCTTCTTCAACTTCGCCAGCCGGGTGATGTGCTCTGGGGCGTACTGCTCCACGGCTTGCAGAATCGCGGCCTTCGGGATGTGCTGGAAATAGCCCTCATTGGTGGGCTTCCACCATGCCGCCATGTCCAGCCCCACGGCCTGCGCCAGTTCCGCGCCCGGTTGCTGCTGCGTGGCACGCGGTGTCACCACGTCCACCGTGACGGCCACGCATACCGCCAGCAGCCGCACCAGTTCATCTTGCGGCTTCGCCAGCAGCACGGCGAACAGTTCGGCGCTGTCCTCCGGCAAGCCTTCGCCGGCGACCTGCTGCAACTCGCGCAGCGCCACGGCAGCGGGCGAATCCGGTATGTCCGGGGCGATGCCTTCCAGCCGGTCTTGCGCTTTGAGGCTCACGCCCAGCGGCAACGCATCATGACGGGGGCCGTAATGCCTGCCCTGCAAGATGGTCTGCACCATGCCATGCACCAGCGCGGCCAGTGCCACTTGCGGATGCCGGGCGACTTCGATTTGCAGCGCCGCCGTCCGGTGGGCGCTCAACCGCTGCGCCAGCTTGTCGGACATGGCGGCAGTCTTGGGCTGCCCTTCGCTGTCTCCGTCCTCGCCTTCGTCGTCGTTGTCGGCTTCCGCACCGCTGAAGCCCTGCCGCAAGCGTTCCAGCGTGCGCAGCGCCTTGGCTTCGGCTTCGCGCAGCAGGCCGCGATGAATCACGGCTTCACCGTTGCGGTCGATGGTGACGATGGCCCCGGCTGCGGCCTTCACGGTCACGCCGTAGTCCTGCAAGCCATCTTCCAGCGACTGCAACTGCTCGCCCACGGCTTCGCCTTCTTCCTGCAAGGCATCGGCCTTTTCCTCGTCGTCAGCGTCCAGCGCATCATCAGCGGCTGCGGCCAGTTCGTGCAGCTTGGTTTGCAGCTTTTCGATGCGGGCTGCTTCGCGCTTGGTCGGTTCGCGGCGCTCCCTCGGCGCACGCTGGAAAGCGTGCAGATCAGCATGGGTCACGCCCGGCGTGGCATCCACCCACGCCCAGCCCTCGGCCTTCACCTCGGCGGCGATGCCTGCCAGCTTGTCTTGCGCCAGCCGTTCCAGCAGCGCGGCATCGGTCAGATACACGCCCGCATCGCCTTCCGCGAACAGGTCGCGGCGAATGCCGCCGCCTGCGGCTTCGTAGGTGTCCAGCCCCACGAAACGCACCAGCGGATGCCGGTATGCGTCAATCTCGCGCTCGGTGAGGCGGTCGCGCAATTGCGAAGGGTTGCGCTGCCACGTCGGCGCGTCGTAGAACGCGGTTTCCTGCGCGGCGTGGTCGTCAGTGATGGCAAGCGCCATCAACTGGTCAAGGCTCACGGCTTCGGCGCGGTAGTCGGCCAGCAGCCGGGGCGAGACGTTCGCCAGCTTCAAGCGGCGCTGCACCACCAGCGGGGACACGCTGAAATCGGCGGCAATGTCCTCGATGGGTCGGCCTTCGGCCACCAGCGCGGCAAATGCCTCGAACTGGTCTGCCGGGTGCATGGCTTCGCGCTGCACGTTCTCGGTGAGGCTGGCCGTGCGGGCGGTGCCATCGGCCACCAGCAGGCAAGGCACGTCCCATTCCTTGCTGATGCGGCGCTTCTTCGCCAGCAGCTTCAACGCGGCCAGCCTGCGGCCACCGGCCACCACTTCGTAATGCTCGCCATCGGCGGCGGCAATGACGATCAGGTTTTGCAGCAGGCCGACACGCTGGATAGAAGCGGCCAGTTCGGGAATGGACATGCGCGGGGTCTTGCGCACGTTGCGCCCGGTCGGGCGCGACACCAGCCGCGACAGCGGAACCAAAATCAGGTTCTTGGTCGGGTCGGCGGCTTCCAGCGGGATAGCGGCGGCGGTGTTGAGGGCGCGGGCTTCGGTTTGGCGAATTTCGGTAGCGGTGGCGTTCATGGTGATAACTCCTATCGGTTCAGGGATGCAGCAGCGAAAGAAGCGGCAAGGGCTGCTGCCTGCCCCTGCCGCGTGGGGAATCAGGCTTTCAACTGGCGCAGGCCATCGGCCAGCATCCAGAGGGCGCGATTGAGGCGCACATCGGAATCAATGCCCTGCACCGGGCGGGTTTGCTGGCGGCGTCCGTTGGCGCTGCGGCCATGCAATCCGCCTTTGGTCAGGTTTTCTTGCGTACGGTTGAACACGCTCCACAAGTCCGGGCGGCGGTCATCGAACCGGCGCGGCATCAGGATTTGCGATTCGGTGATGGGCGCGGGCTTGTTGTCGGTGGGGTCGTACTTGAGGGCCAGCGCGGAACGGGCGAACACTTCGGCCTCGCCTTCGTCCAGCGTGATGGCGCGCATGGCATCGCGGGAATCCTTCACCCGGTCGAAGCCGCGCAAAACTTCGTAAGCGCCTTCGATGACATGCCCGGAAACGTCGCCTTTGTGGGGCACGCGCACATCGGCCACGGTGTCGCCGCACACAAGGCCATTGCTGCACACGAACCGGAACATTCCGGCCAGCATCTGATAGCTGCTCGTCCCGTCATGGGAATTGAGCAGCACGATTTCGTTAGCCTCCGCGCCATTGATCTGGCTGGCGTGGCGCAGGCGCAGCATGTGTTTGGTGTGTTCGCGCTTGCCTTCATCGCGCACGCGGGTCTGGCAAACCATGAAGGGCTGGAAACCTTCTTTGCGAAGCTCGGCCAACACGGCGGCGGTGGGGATATAGGCGTACCGCTGCGAACGGCTTTCATGCGGCGCGTCCGCGAAGATGGACGGCGCTACGCGGTGAATCTGGTCATCGGTCAGCGGGTAATCGCTGCGCAGCGAGGGGGAACGGGAAGCGAAACGGGATGCGAGTTGCATGGTCTTTCTCCTGACGAAAAGGGTTTGCTGTTCAAACCGCACACCGGATTCCTAGATTCGGAGCCCAGCCTTTCGGCTGTTCTGTGCGGTTGGCACGAGGAACCCGGTTGACCCTGTTGCCACCGTCTTTCCTGAGTTCATCGCCCGCGGCCAAAGGAGCGCGCGGACGGGGGCCGTCAAGGAAACAAGCGCAGGGTTGGTGCGGCCCGCAGCGCAGCGAGGACACGGCCTTGCGCGCCTTGACGGCGCACGGGAGCGGGCTACGGTCGCGGACAAGGTGATGAAGTCAGGGGAGACGGATGGACATGGCAACGGCCGTCCCTGTGTGCCGAACCGCACGCAAGCGAAGCGCGCAGGCCCGGATCTAGGAATCCGGGCCGAAGGCGTCAGCCGAGCGGAGCGAGGGAACGATGGAAGCCCGTCAGGGGCGAGACGCCGTAGGCGGCTCGATGCGCCACGCGCACGACAGCGCGACCGGCCATCTTCCAGAGGGCCGGGGACGCCCATGCAATCAACGATGGACAGCATGGGCCGAATGCCCAGGATGAAATGCCGCTGGTGGGTGGGGGTTGCCGCGCCGGCGCAGCCGGGGCGGTGGTATCGAGGGGCGCCAAGCGCAGCGCGGCGGGGATGGCCGCATGGCCTTCCCCTGGAGTGCAAGCGAAGCGCGCAGCGCCCCGGAAGGGGCGCGAAGGCATCAAGCCGTGTCGTCAGGGCGCAGGCTGGATTCCGCAACCGGCATCCACGGTGAGGACGAATCCAGAAAATAGCGCCGCCCGAGCGCGTACAGCCCGCAAGGCCCGGAAGGCCGGTAGAACCCGGTGACGAGGCGATGGAACTGTGCGCCGAAGTCGTTGGTGTAGATCACCGCGTCGCCGATCTTGAAGTGAAGCGGCTGGCCGTTCTCCGGCGCGAATGGCTTGTGCGCGTCGTGCTGCGCCGAAACTTCGATGACCCAATCGTGATGGCTGCTCATGGCATTGATCTCCTGTGATGGTCGAGAAAACACATGGAGCGCCTTGCGGCGCTCCAAGGGCCGGGTCAGACAACGACACGCCCGGCCAGCCGCGCTTCGCGTGCATAGGCGCTCAACCGTTTCTCGGCGCGGAAAGACAGATCGCGTTCGATCGGCAGGCCCAGCCCGCCGCGCACGGTCGCCAGCTCGTTCAAGCTGACCCAGCCGATTTCCGGCATTCCCAGGCCCAAGTCGCAAAGACCAAAGGCGTGGTCGTGGTCATCGGGATCAATCTCGGTCAGCAGCCAGGTCGCGCTGGCATCCGGCGTGAACAGCTTGACCACGGGGGCCGGATCGAAGTGCGGGTTTTCCAGCGAAGCGCGGCCGTTGGCCAGCAGCACGATGCGCTGCTCGTCGGTGATGAGTGCGTGGTTCATGGTGAACTCCTGAAAGGATGCCGGGCGGAATTGCCCGACCCTTCCGGGGCACGGCGCAGCGCAAGCCGTCAGGGGTCGCAGACGGCCGCCAGGACGCAAGCGCCATCGGCGCGCAGCCCTTGACGGCGAGAACGCCGTGGCACGATGAAGGGGACAGCAAGCCCCCCCATACCTCCATGCAGGCCATGAATTTCCGAAACGCTGTCTCGGAAATTCATGGCAGCGTTTTTGCTCGGCCCGCGCCGGGCGCAGCAAAAAAGGGGCCGAAGCCCCTTGGTCAGATCAGGCCACGTTCGGCAAACGATGTGGTGTCGGTGCCCGCGACGATGATGTGATCCAGCACGCGCACGTCCACCAGCCCCAGTGCCTCCTTGAGCCGCTGGGTCAGTGCTCGGTCGGCACCGCTCGGCTCGGGATTGCCGCTCGGGTGGTTGTGCGACACGATGACCGCCGCCGCATTGAGCCGCAGCGCCTCCTTGACCAGCTCACGCGGATACACCGATGCGCCGTCGATGGTGCCTCGGAACATCTCGGCGTACTCGATCAGCCGATGCTGCGTGTCCATGAACAGCACCGCGAACACCTCATGCTCGAAGCCGGCCAGCTTGGCGCGCAGGTACTCCTTGACCGCTGCCGGCGACGTGAACGACGTACCGCGTTGCATCTTGCGCTCGATGGCCTGGCGCGCGGCCTCCAGAATCTGCTCGGCAGTCGCCAGCAGGTAGCGGCCCTGCGCGTCACGCACCATCAGCGAGGAAAAGGACAGTTGCGACATGATCGTGCTCCGGTTGCTCGGGCGGAATTGCCCGGAACCGTGGAGAGCACGGCGCAGCGCAAGCAGTCATGGGTCGCAGACGGCCGCCGGGCCGCAAGCGTGCAAGCACGCGCAGCCCTTGACGGCGAGAACGCCGTGATACGGTGAAGGGAACAGCAAGACCGCCTACACCCGCCCATTGCACACACTCGCCTTTGTGCAAGCGGAGCGCGCAGGCCCACCAGGGCCGAAGGCGTCAGGGGTCAAAGCCGGATGGCCGCGATTCGGCACGAAGCGCGGGGCGCAGCCCGCGAACCCGGCGGCGGCACGCCGGGACGCAAATAATGTAGCCAGCAGAGAATAAAAATGGTGCTGAGGTTCTGTCGAAGTCAATTCTCTTGATCTTCGGGATACGGCGCCTGAGGAATCGGCACCCAGCCATCACGGGTGATGCCCGCGCCGATGCGGATGTTCTTGCTTTCAGTTGCCGCCCAGTGCCCGCCCCGGTGCAATACAGCGCGAATCACCGACTTCCGCGGGTGATCCTCGTCCGCTTTGGCGGAGCTGCATATAGCATTCCAGTGGTGATTGTCAGGCATCGCGTCCAAGCGTGGGCCAAGCAATTGATCCAGAATTTCCGTAGAGACGTTGTGCCGACCTCCGTGGTGAGGCACTTGGAAGTATCGAATTCCGGGCAACGTAAGTCCCGCAAAGGGGGCATAGTCGATCACTTCCTGCAACGCTTCTCGTCCTGCATCACCAGTAAGCATAATGCGATGGCCGTTCAGCACAGCCGACTGCACCACACTCATTTCATTCTCCCGACTGGTGGGGCCAGGTGGAAAATACTCCTCGCCCCACAGGGACTTGATATAGGCTGTCGCGGCCTTTACTGCCCGGAATAGGCTGCTTAGCGCACTATCCATAACGCTTTCATCAACAGCTTCCGGTGTCTTCGATGAATCTACGATCAGGTCAAGATAGCGGCCCAAAGTTGGTGCCATTACCATGAATGGGCCAATGCTTTGCCCCTGAAGAGGAGCATGGATAGAAATTCCCTTCTCCAGCGCAATATCCTCAAGCGCTGCCGAGGCATCATAGATGGACCGCAACTTCCTTCTCAGGGCTTCAACTGACTCATAGTTCTCGAAGCGATCAATCAGTTGATCTGCGTATATCCATGGTCTGTTGATCCAGAGGTTCTTGACTGTGCATTGCTCCAAGACTTTCCGCAGCCCATTGGCGTGGTCGCGGTCAGGGTGCGTGAGGATCACATGGTCGATGACAGTTGTTCCGTAATAGGTTTTCAGATGCTCGACGATCTGATCTCCCGTATCCAGGTATCCACCGTCAACGACGTGTACGCCCTCAGTGCCATTCACCGAATAGCGTAGCGTGATCGCATCCCCGCTTTTCGCTGTTTCGACGCCTAAAAAATCAATCTCGAAGTAGTCAGCCATAATTCCCCCTCATCCTCTGAAAAAAGTGTCGGTGACTTTGTTCTTACCATCGGTCAACCGCGCACGTGAGTCCTGTTGGAGTCCATACTAACGACACGGCGGGGAGACCACCTGCATCCACAGCGATGCTGCGCAATGTATTCCGGTCTATCCCCGAATGCGCGCCGCCTTTCGGGTGGCTGTGCCAGGTGCCAATGAAAGCGAGATACCCCAAAGAGACCTCGTTTGCAGCACGCAAACTTTGGACAAGCCCACTGGTTCCAAGGACGAAGCGGGCTGCCTTGCGAACACTGTCAGAGGGCGCCTCGACAAGGCCCGCAATGGTGATGGTTCGACTTTCAAACGAGATACGGCCAACCAAGGCGCCTCCTGTTTCCACCGCACCCCAGTGCAGCGCATCAGCATTGATCGCGTGCGCCACAGGGTGGAGAATCCGAACGCTCCAGCCACCATCGTCCGCTACATCGAGCACAGTGGTTGGGCCAAGGCTCGCGCGACTCCAGGCCATGCCAAGGCCTTCGGCATCCGCGATGCCAGCACAAAGCGTCGCTTCCTTCGGCAGCCCATCAACGAGCCAGCGTTCCAGTTGCACTCCAGCCAGTGATGCAGACCGCGAAACAACGGTATCTGACATTGGCATGGTCAGTGAGCGGCAATTGTCCCCTACAAAAATGCGCGTCGGCTCCGACGTATCACCGGCAATCGACGCACGAAGTTCTGGTACAAACCGGCAGCACTCGAATAAGAATGCCGTGAGGTCGTCAACCCGACCGGCGCGACTTGGCCCTTCAAGCAAAACCGCGACACAGCGCCCCTGGCCATACATCACGACCCGTGCCAGTCGAGTTGGGGATTGGTCCAATGCTTTTGATTGCGTTTCTGCGGCCAGTACCTGAAGTGAAGCCGTCGTATCCACGATAAGGGCAGCATCCTGAGGAACGCTTGTGGCGAACCGTTCCGGATCGACTAGGAGGGTCACAGCGTCAGCGTCGAACGCGCGCGATTGAAGATGCGACAGTTCTTCAAAGGCCGTCTTCATCAGCGCCGACTTCCGAGGCGGGATCAGCACCGATGCTCGCTCAATGAGTGCATGCCGCGCTATGTTGTGAGGTGATATGGATTCGTTGTCAACGAAAGTCATTGAGCCGAAACCAGCCCGCCCGAGGTGCATCGCGATTTTTGATCCCACACTACCGCAGCCAAGGATGACCAGTGGCTGTGATGTGGCTGCTGACGGGATACCAGATGTCCGTGCCAGCAGCTCGGGAGACAACGCATGCGCATGAAAAGCGGGGTGAACCTTGGCATTTCGCTCTAGGAGCGATTGAGCGTTGAGTTCATAGCGCACCACATAGGGCAATACTTCGACATTCCGGCCTGGTGATCCAACAAGCGGCACTGGTCTTTGTACAGTCAGAATCACAATCGCGTACAAACCGTGCACCCAACCACGCGAGTCTTGTTGCATATCCAGAATCGAGCGCCCGTAATAACCCTCCAAGCTTTGGGCTAAAGCGTCACGATCGATACCAAGTTCCGCTGCTCGATCTAGCAGTGTCGTGAGATCGACAACCGTCTCCGGTTGATAGCGTTCGACTACAAACGGGTGGCCATCGGTGATTGGTCCCCGCGCAATGAAGGTCGCGGTATGGCCATTCCCCCACTTTCCCAACTTGTCGTTGTGAACGCCTTGGGAGAACACAGGATCGACTTGTGCGCTCAGCTCGTCATCGATGATGGCGTATAGCCCGCCATCAATCGTCACGTAGCCCGCGGAAACCACCAAAACCGCTCCGTCAACGGGGGCGGCGGCCGCGACCTTTTCGGCACTGAAGACAACGGTCGAAGGACAACTGTCTCGCCGCGTCGGTTCCCACCCTTGCTCCAGGTCCAACAACGTTCCGGCGGCAGCCTTGTGCAGCCAATCAACCAACTGATCGACAATGGCGTCGAGACCAAACCGATGCAGCAGTTCGTTCAAAGATCCTTCGAACAGGCATGGCGAAACCAACTCGCCTTCGCGATGGGGGTTTATGTGTGGCAGGTTGAGCGGGAAGTCCGCACGCAAGAAGGGCTTGGGCGCGGATAGGGGCCAGTCACTACCGAATGCCAGCACGCATGTCTCGACGGCACGCACCCCGGTTTCGGAGACGCCG
This sequence comes from Pseudomonas putida, assembly GCF_005080685.1. Taxonomy (NCBI): domain Bacteria; kingdom Pseudomonadati; phylum Pseudomonadota; class Gammaproteobacteria; order Pseudomonadales; family Pseudomonadaceae; genus Pseudomonas; species Pseudomonas putida. The sequence goes on from NZ_CP039371.1 coordinate 5,083,580, forward strand.
TTACGCCGAGACCTGCTTGGCAGTTGCACGGCAACATCGACTGCTATCTGCGTCAATGCACCGATTACCTTTGGTTCGCCAACGCGGGTCAAGCCCCGATGTCGCTGAAGTTGATGCAGTGCGTCTGCGATAGCGTCCGTCATGATGCCCCGTGCGGTATGGGAGTTCGCGCGGAGGTGATCACGGCGGCGGCCTTCGATCCAGCTTCCTTCTTCGAGGGGGGCTGCACACCTTGGGAAGTGACGGTGAAAACGAGGGGTTCCACGGATTTCTCGCTCGGGTATTCACCCGTGCAGTAGAACTCACCCTTTGCTTCCTCCACGATTTCGACGTATTCACGCTTTGCACGGATGCAGGGCGGATCGCTGTCGTCATCTTTGATCGGCTTGCAACTTGCAACGATGACGGCGCCGTCGCGGGTCTGTGACAGTGCATCTCGGGCATCGGCATCAAGTTTTGCCTTTTCTCCGCACTTCGACCAACTGTCGTAAGACAAAGAGTGCCAAGAGCAATGATGAGGCGTCTGCATGATGTCGTACTCCAGAACCTCGGCATCGGCCTTATGGCGCTGCCACTGACGGTTCCAGATGAATACTTCAGCATCTCCGCCAGTTAGAAACTTCGCGCCATCTGGTGTCGCCGCATCGGCAGCTAACGTGAAGTTCAAAATCACACTGGACTGATTTTTGACCAAGCACTCTTCCTCTTCCTCATCGTCCTTTGCGTCCAATGGCGCAAGAAGAAACGCGGAGAAGAATGCTGAACTCTTACCGTTGATTGTCGAGAAGCGCGTATCGACCTTCCGCACGATGGAGGTGAGGTCATCGGTCTTTCCATTGATGTCCTCCCCCATGATCTGGATGCGATCACCGGCCCCAACGGCGAAGTTCTTGTCTCGGTTCAACTGAACACGTCGGCGCGCCTCGGTAGCCCACGCCTTCGCGTCATCACACAAGGTAAGGGTCTTGCTCGCACGGCGAAACACAATGGGAGACGACCACATCTCGCGAATGACGATCTTCTTGTCCTTGTCGTCCTTCTTGTCATCCGGGTATTTGTCCAACTCGCCCAAGTAGAAGTGCCGAGTCAGCCCCCGACAGTGGTCGTCGTCGGGGTGGCTCAGCAGGAAGGCATCAACATATGGCCTGCCGTTCTCATCCTTCTTCAGTCGATCGCGCAGGTCCTTGGCAACATCACGCGCTTCCCCATCAGGATCGTCGGCATCTTGCCGGATGTTTACGTCGATCAGTAGCGTGGTGGCATCAAGATCACCGAACTTGATGAGGGTCATGTCCCCGTTGTCAACGGGGAAAAAGGTGATGGTGGTGGGCACTTGGGGTCTCCGGGTAGACGACCGAGGAGTGATCGCGTATAGTTAATGTACGACTATTTTTTTGATCCGTCTACTTTTTAGGCGCTACTGATGCAAGAGCCTCCCGTTGCTACTGCCGAACCTGTTGAGCCCAAGGGGCTGAGCTGGGGGCTGGAGAGCAGACTTCAATTCATCGATTTTCGGTTGCGCTGGGAGCGGCGCATCAATCGAATGGATCTCACTGAGCACTTCGGCATATCAGTGCCTCAAGCGTCACTTGACATTGCCAAGTACACAGAACTGGCCCCGAATAACCTGACATACGACCGCAGCTCCAAGACCTACACGGCAGCGCAGAGTTTTCGTCCGCTTTACCAGCGAAGCTCTGCACAACGTTATCTGGCAGAACTGTTGGCAACCAAGATGGGGGTGGTTGAGTCAGCGGCCAGCTTTATCGGCTCCGCGCCGGAGACAGATTGGGCGCCTTCTCCCTGGCGCACCATCGACGAGCAGACTGTCGAATTGGTGGTCCGTGCAATACGACAGCAGGAAGCCATTCGAGTCAGTTACCAGTCCATGACGTCCTTGAACGAATCAATTCGCCTGCTGTCACCACACGCTCTTGGCTACGATGGCTTTCGTTGGCACGTGCGCGCGTTTTGCCACAAGCGCCAGCGCTTCAGCGATTTCGTCCTCGCTCGAATCCTCCGCATCGATGGTATAGAGCCGAGCCAAGTGGACTTCAGTCAGGATACGCATTGGCATACTGTGCTGACTCTGATCCTTGCGCCACACCCCGACTTACCGGCGGCCAAGAAACGAGTGTTGGAGTTGGACTACGGCATGGAAGACGGGCAGGTCAAGCTTCCATGCCGTCAAGCATTCCTTTACTACACACTAAGACGTCTGGGCTTGCACACCAAGGAAGCACCAGATCCGCTCGCACAACAGATCGCGCTGAAAAATCGCGACGAAATTCAACCCTACATCGATGCCCTTACGGCACAGGCTTGACTCCATATGACAACAATTTTTGAACTGGTCAAGGATCCTTATGAGCGCAAGGCGCGGGTTGTTCCTGGGCTTCTTGTGGCCTTGCCGGTACTGGTTCCGTTGTTGTGCGTCTACGGAGCCAAGCATCCTGTGCTTACGAGTGTGATTGGCCTGCTTGGTGGCTGTGGGGCCATTTATGCGCTTGCGAGCGTTGCCCGTGGCCGCGGTAAGGAACTCGAAGAAACCTTAGTTGCCAAGTGGGGGGCATGCCCACCACCATTGCACTGCGCCACCGCGACAGGTTTCTCGATGGTGTCAGCAAGCAGCGCTACCACACGGCGATCACTGCCAAACTTGGCATCGCGATGCCAACAGCGGAAGAAGAGTTAGCAAACCCTGAGCAGGCAGACGATACATACATAGGTGCAACCAAACGACTTCGCGAACTCACGCGCTCGAACAAGCAGCTCTTGCTGAAAGAGAACATCGCCTATGGATTCCATCGCAACATGCTGGCGATGAAACCGGTCGGTATCGCATCGTGTCTCGTAGGCGTCCTCTACGGGCTGTTGATCGCAAAGGTTCTACAGGTGACACCTCCCCACTTCAACCCAATGCATTTTGCTGATCCAGGGCTCGCAGCAGGCTTAACACTACTCATTTCTCTGGCGCTTCTAGCCGCTTGGCTGCTGTATTTCGATCAGGATTCTGTCAGGCGGATGGGCTTCGTCTATGCAGAACGCCTATTCGAGTGCTTGCCATCTTTGTCTTCTTCGGCCCCTCGGAAAAGAGCGCAAAAAACAGCTATAGATTGAAATTCAGTATGGGAATGGTCACGCCTCTTGGCTGGTTGCCGCGTGATTGCGATGCAGGTCCGAAACCACCGCGATCAACCTGTTGATCGGTTCAGACAGTCGCTTTGGCAATACGCGATGCTGGGTATGAGTTTTCAGGTCGGCGATCCAGCGATGCGCAACCCATACATCTTCTTCGGGGTGGTTGTTGTCCACACCGTTGCAATACTTGTAGCCAACCAGCGCATCGGCGTGCGACAGCAGAACGCGCGCCATCGTCATGTGGAAGCGATGAGCCTGGAGATCAGCCGGACCTTTTGGCCGCGGAAGAGTCAGACGCAGGCATCGCTGATCGTTGAATTCAGCCCAGTCGGGGCCAACCACTTGTCCGGCGCGTTCCAGCATCTTGCGCGACTGTTCGTTCTTGCCATTGACCAGGGCAACGGCGACCGTACCCTTCGGGTACTCCAGCTTTTCGGCCAGCGCGTTCATCCAGCGCACCAGCTTGTTTAGAGTGTTGTCGTCCGCAAACACCAGAAACTGGTGGCGCTGTTCATCGTCGAGAAATGCCGGTAGCTGCGCGTAGAGGGGGTACAGGAGATCATGCAGGTAGATGTAGGTCTGCCGGCGCCCTTGCTCATGACTCCGCGTGGTTGCGGTCAGCACCTTCTGCGCCCATTCTGGTGTGAGTTCTGCCAGCGTCATCTCAGTGATGTCGATGGAGATGAGGGGGAATCCGAGTGATTTTCCGATTAACGCCTTGCGCCCATCAAAGGCATGCCCGAGTTCGATTTCGACGCCCCCCAGCACCATCGGCTCGGTCTGGATAGGCGGCCCGAGCACGGCAACGTCGAGTCGGAATTTGCTGCCGAATGGTGTTTCCAGCGGGTGCTCGATCGCCACCCGATCGGCGCCAAGCAGCAAGTTGCCTTCCAGCGGATAGTCAGACGCATCCGCGTCCTTGAACGCCCAGGGCATTGCAAGTCCGGTGTTCAAGCGTCGGGCTAGTTCAGCCGCGACAAGCTCCTTCGCGCGTCGGTGTTCGGCGCTTTCCTGCACGGTGCGCCACCGACTGGCTTCTTCATCATCGAAGTGCGCTTTGGGGCTATAGGTGCGCTGGGCAGGAAGCATCCGGAAATGGGATCGCCGACGCAGCTTCCCGCTTTCAAAGGACGGGCTGACCCATGTCACCATCTGCCGTGATGCGCCGGGAGATACCAGGGGCCACAGCTTGCGCGCATGTTCCCGGCTGCGAACGTCGCGCGCGGCGATCGTGGTCTGAAAAATCCCTTTCCGAGAGAAGACAACGATCGCCTCGTCCATTCTTCTCTTTCCGTTATGGCGATACGGCGGCGACTTTCGTGGCGCCATCCAGCTTGCGATGAATCAGCGACACCAGCGTCAGGATGTCCAGTGCGTCCTGCTCGGACATAGGCCAATTCGTCTTGGGTGCATGGGCCAGCGGATTGCGCACGGCGCCAAACAGGCCGATCAGCAGGTTAGCAAAGCCTTTCTGCTCGCTCTTTTCGGACTCGGTGCTGAGCGGTCCCAAGGTGAGAACGGGTTGCTGGCCTGCGAATGCCTTGCTCACCAGGTCGGCGCCATCGCCGTTCAGGCCCGACAGCAAACGAATCCGCTCCGCAACGCCTTTCGTTGCCTCGAACACGGCATGGAAGTAGTTTTCGTCCAGCAGCTCGGCACGGCAATAGTTCAGCACTTCCGCGTGGACGACGCGGCTTTCGAGCGCGGCCTTGAGTCGTCCAGCTCGGGCGCGCGCGGCATCAAGCGTCGTGGCCTTGTCGGCGTGTCCAACCTTACCGTCTTCGCGCACGTAGAAGCCGGAGAAGGCCAGGACGACATTGAGTTCGTCGCGCCGCCAAGTGAACGTCGCGGGGTCGCGGGCGTAGTTCACCGGGTTCATCGCGCGATTGATGAACATGATGAGATGGTTCCCGATCTGGTGCCGGTTCTGCGCGCCAGCCAGCGCATTGAACAACCGCTTCCATTTGGTGATGCCGGGTGACGTGTCGGCAACCTCTATTTCTTGCAGCAGGCGCTCGATCTGCGTTCCGCTCAGGCCCCGCTCGGTATCTGCAAGCACACGGCAAGCGGCTTCAAGATGCTGTGAGCTGAAAGGGTCAATTCGCGTCGCCAATGCCTGTCTCCCTAGTCAGGCATCAGATGATGGCCTGCAAGCCCTTGTCTGCAATGACGTTGAGCAGCTTGAGGGCAGGGCCGGCCGGGCGAGTCTCGCCTTGCTCCCATTTGCGCACCGTCGAGGCTGTGGTGTGAAGGTGGAGCGCGAACACCGGCTGGCTAAATTTCAAGGCTTCGCGCAGGCGTTTGATGTCTGCAGCACCGAACTCCCGCACCGGTGGCGGGCAGATCGCGTCGAACTTGCGCATCGTCACCTTGCTGATCGCGCCCACTTCGTGGAGCGCAGCCAGGTCGCCACGCAGCGATTCAATGATCTTGCTCACAATGCACCTCCACTAAAGCACCCGACTGCAACGCCTTCGACAAGGCTTCAGCAGACAGTTCCAAGAACACCTTGCCGGCGAATTGCAGCGCCTTCTTCTCGTCCTGCGTGATGTTCGCCTTGTCGCTCTTCGGGAACCCATACAGGAACACATAGCGGCTGCCGATCCTGGCCGATACCAGCGTGCGGTAACCGCCGCTCTTGCCACCGCCGGGGCGGGCCACCCGCTTCTTGTAGAGGGAGCCGCCCAAGTCCGCGTCGATCAGACCGCTTTCCATCTCCTGAACCGCCTTGCACAACGCGGCATCGGACAGCTTCTCGCCCGACTGCCAGCGTGCAAAGTCCTTGCGCTTGAGGATGTCCGTCACTTCGACCTCCAAACTATACCCGAAACGGGCATAATTTTCCAGTCTCCGGTGTAGCACCTAGATAGAAGGGATGACCCGCCCGATTGTCGTGACGCCGGCACGACAATCAGAGCCGACAGGACGGGATGCCGGCCACCGGTCACGCGGGCATCCTTGACCGAAATCAGCAGCGCATAGGCCGACCACGGCAGCGTGAAGACCTTGGCCAGCTCGGCGAGGCCGAATTTCCCAGACACTGTCTCGGAAATTGCGGAACGGGGATAGTCGGTCGGCAAGGCAGCCGGGGATGCCACCGAAAGCGTCCTCTTGCTCATGCCGTGGCCTCCGCAGGGCGCCGCGCGCCCGTGATGGCCTGCCGCCGACTCGCCACCAGTTCGGCCGCATCCCGCACCGGCTTGTCCTCGGTGTGGACGTAGTGCATGAACATCGCCACGGTCTTGTGGCCCGTCAGCTTCATGCCTACCTTGGTCGGCACGCCCGAATTGGCAATGTCGGTCGTGGAGCGGTGGCGGATGCCGTGCGTGCCGACGTGCGGGACGCCGGCGGCCTTGAGCACCCGGCACCAGCCGCCGTAGTGCTCGCCAAAGGTCAGGTGCTTGGTCGGGTCGTTGGGCGACGGCAGGACATAGGGGCAGCCTTCACGGCGCGGCGCCGTCGAAAACAGCCGATAGGCTTCCGCGCTCATGGGCTTGGAGAGGCCGCCGGTCTTGCTGTCGGGCCAGACCACGCGCCGGTTCTCCAGATCGACCCAATCCCATTCAAGCATGCAGATTTCGGAGCGGCGGCCGGCGAACTCGAATTGCAGGCGAATCGCCAGCGGGATGACGTAGTTCTCCAGTCCTTCCGCCTCCAGCTTCTCCAACTGGCGGAAGATCAGCGCCAGTTCGTCGTCCACGATGAGCCGGGTTTCCTCGCCGGGCGGGAACATCGGGACGTGGCGGCACGGGTTCGTGCCGTCCGGGCGGTAGCCCCACACTTCGGCCAGGTTGAACATCTTGCGCAGGACGCCGAAGGCGTTGTTCGCCTCGGCCGGCTTGTAGGCCAGCTTTTCCATCAATCCGGCAATGTCGGGCCGCTTCACGTCCTGCACCTTCTTGCGACCAATCAGCGGGACGATGCAGCGGTCGATGACCGCCTGATAGCCGCGCTGCGTGCTGGGCTTGTTGCGCTTCTTGGAGTAGTCCTCCATGAACTTCTTGCACAACGCTTCGACCGTGGGTGCCTTGCGTGCCTCGGCCTTGGCGCCGCCGGGGTCGCCGCCCCGGCGAACCTCGGCCAGCCAGTCCTGCGCCATGACGCGCGCTTGCTCCACGGTCAGTTCCCCGAACAGGCCCAGCGAGGGCTTGCGGGGCTGCCCGGAGTTCGTGCGGTACTGGAGCATGAACACCCGGCGGCCCTTCGGGGTAATCTTGCAGAGGAAACCCGGCACCACGGTATCCCGTAGTTCGATGTCCTTGGCCTGGGGTTGCGCCGACTCTACGGCGGTCTTGGTGAGCTTGATCTTCGCCATGATGACTCCTTGGAACGACCCGAATTCCAAGAGCCAGATAGGAGCGGCGCGAGGGAAAACCGGGTCAAGTTTCAGAAAGCACCGGCATATGATGGACGCGCGTAAGTTCTTGATAAACCTGCTGTATCGAGCTACGGCGCAGTCCAGCGAAGTGCCGGGCTGGAGTCATCGTCAAACAAAAAAATCCGCGCGGGCGGGCTAAGCATTTTCTGCTGAAACAGAATCGTGCTTACGCGAGGGTGTACTCGGCTTCGAGAGGACCCCCATGAAACTGCCGATCCGAAAACATCTGCCTATCGCTGCGGGACTGCTCATCCTGAGCGCAATCATTGCGTACCAGCAGTACCAGCTGTCGACCCTATCTCGCACCGTGAATGGAGCAGCAGAAAAAGTATCCATCGATGCACTCCAGAACAGGGTGAGCGCGATCGACGATCGACTCGATACTGTGTCAGGCAAACCCCTGGTCACGATGGAAGATTTCCGTGTCAGCCAACAAGCGCTCTCGAGCCGGATCGATGCTGTTCAAGCCACTGCAAAGCAAGCCCACGAAGCTGCAGCAGAAGTCACTCGCTCATCCGCGACTGCGGGCGATCTCCTGGTACTGAAAGCTGACCTTGAGTCGCTTAACGGCAAACTGCAGAAAATGGGCACGCCCCAGGTTCAGGCGACTGCATCAACCCGCAAACCCGCCTCCAGACCGAAGCCGAAGCCCGCACCAGTTAAAGCCCCACCCATCCCGCAAGATCCCCCACCCTTTCAGATGGTCGGCCTCGAATATCGAGGCGGAGAGCGTTTCCTGTCTGTTGCCCCCACCGGTAGCACGCGACTGAGCCAGATCTACCTGATTCGGCCTGGCGAAGTGGTCAGCGGCAGCACCTGGCGCCTCAAGGCTGTGAATGAACGAACCGCAACCTTCGACGCGGGCGGAACAACCCGAACCCTGAGCATCCAGCCATGAGTAAAACATCATGAACTTACCGATCGTTCGAGCCATCGCCTGCGCCTGCGCATTTACCGCAATAGGCCTTGAAGCCGCGCCACTTCCTACTGCAGCTGGCGGACCCGCCTCCAGTGTTCACCAGTTAACCAGCGAAAGTCCCCTGTCGCAGAACAAGCTCAATGACAGAGTCGCGCAGGAGTGGGGCCTAACCTCCAAGGAGTACGAACGATATCAAGAGCTGATGCAGGGCCCACGAGGAGTGTATTCGCCAGGGCTTGATCCACTTACGGCGCTGGGAATCGAGGCCCGATCCGATAGCGAACGGCGTCGGTTCGCTGAGCTGCAAGTCCAAGCAGAGCGTCAGCGAGTCGATCGGGAGCTCGCCTATCAGCGAGCTTACGATGAGGCGTACCAGCGCCTATTCCCTGGCATCAAAGCCATCGAAATTTCGACCTCCCCTGCGGGCCATGCCGGATCTGGCAGTGGCCCTGCTCTTGAGGGCAATGGACGGATGGCACTTTTCGTCAAAGACGACTGCCTGCCATGCATCGACCAGGTCAAACGGCTGCAGGCATCCCAGACGCCGTTTGACCTATATTTCGTCGGTAGTCAGAACGACGATGAACGGATCCGCCGCTGGGCAATTCTCGCGGGTATTGACCCCTCCAGCGTTAAAAGCCGACTGATCACCCTCAATCATGACCAGGGCCGTTGGGTACGACTCGGGCTCGGTGGCTCGCTACCAGCTGCCGTGACGCAGGTGAATGGATTATGGCGTCGTCAATGAGCGGGTGGCGGCTCAGCCTTCTGCCGTTGCTGCTGCTCGCCGGCAACACATGGGGCGCAGAAGATCCACCACAAGCTTACAAGGCGATCGCAATCAGACACGGGGTTCCTCCCGTTGTTCTCTATTCAGTGGCGCTGCAGGAAAGCGGCACACGACTGCGCGGGCAGCTTGTGCCTTGGCCATGGACGTTGAATGTCGCCGGTACCGGCTATCGCTTCGCCACACGAGCTGATGCTTGCCAAGCCCTGATGATCGCGATTGTTAAGGCTGGGCCTGCTCGGGTCGATGTGGGGCTGGGACAGACCAATATTCGCTTCAACGGGCATCGTTACAGCTATCCCTGCGAAGGCCTGGACCCATACAAAAACCTGGCGGTGACCGCTCAGATCTTGGCTGAACAAAAGGCCAAAGGTGGAAGCTGGATCGATGCGGCGGGGCGGTATCACCGCCCCGCTGGGGGAGCCCCGGCTGCGAAATACCGTAGCTACTTCGCGAAACATCTCAGCCGGGTCACCGGCATCAAGTTCGAGGTACAGAACCCATGACTTATTACCAGGCATGGCGCTCACACGTCGTCCAAGCCCTTACCTTTGCGATCGCAACCAGCCTTGCCCTGCCCTCCAATGCTGACCAACAAGCGGTGCTCACAGTGGTGGAGGACCGCGGCGGATCATCTGCTCTGCCCTATTACCAGGATATCGAGCCTGAGCCTACGCACTCTCCCCCGGCTGCAACTGGCGTCCGGTCGGGTGGGGCATTCCCGGTGTCGACTCCAGAACTGAGTCCAGGCCCCGTACAGGGACGTGCAATCAACGCGGCAGGCCTGCAGCCGATGTTCATCGTCGGGGATGATCCAACGTCCCAGGCCTGGCTCGGACAGAAACTGTCAGCACTTCAAGGCCTCCAGGCAGTGGGACTCGCCGTGAATGTCAGCAACTCTGCACGGCTGCAAGAAATCCGCCGCTGGGCACCTGGATTGCAGGTAATGCCTGTACCTGCCAGCGATATTGCTGCTCGCCTGGGACTGCAGCACTACCCCGTGCTGATCACGGCTACAACCCTTCAGCAGTGAGAACAGGAATGCGCCTACCACGACTATCGCCGGTGTTCACACTGATCATCAGCCATCCCCTGCACCGCCCCGGCCGGGAGCAACTGATCGAGCAGGTCCGCCATGTGAGTGAGCTCTACGGTGGCCGCTTGACAGGAATCTCCGAGCGCAATGAACACGCATTCGCCCAGCGCCTGGCCGAGCGGCTGACACCGGACCAGGTTGAGCATGCGCGCGCCGAAGTTGACGCCATGACCTACACCGCGAGGACATGAGATGGCAGCATACACCCTTGAATCCCTGCTCCGGCCTCCGGTGGAGCTTTTCAGCACTGCAGTCTGCTATGTGGCAGCTGCGCTTTGCATCGGCGCTCCCTGGGCTTTTGCACTGACTCCACTATTCGGGATTGTCGCCGCCCTGGGCTTTATTTATCTGGGCACCATTCGGCTGCTCCAGGCGCGGAGAGTCCTACGCTACCAGGCGAACCTCAGGCGGCTTCCTCACTACACAATGACCAGCGCTGAAATGCCGATCAGCAACGAGCGCCTGTTCATAGGCCGCGGATTCCGGTGGACACAGAAGCACACACAGCGCCTGGCAGACACCTACCTTCCCCAGTTCGCGGCTTACGTCGAACCGACGAACCTATATGTGCGGGCGCGCTGGCTGGAGGAGCGCTTGGAGTTCGCCCCGTTCCCGCTGAAATTGATCACCAAGCTCACTGGCTGGGACTCCAACTGGAACCCCGCTAGGCCTCTGCCACCAGTAGGTGGCCTGCCGAGACTGCATGGAATCGAGCCTGATGAGCAAAACGTGAGCCTGCCCCTCGGGGAGCGCGTAGGCCATACATTGGTGCTGGGAACCACACGGGTGGGAAAGACTCGCCTGGCTGAAGTATTTATCACGCAGGACATTCGCCGAACGCATCGACGCGGACCGCGCGTCCGTATGGGACGCAGGAGCCAAACCGCCCATCGCTGGAGCCGGCGACGGCAAGCGGATCAGCAGGCCGACCACGAGGTCGTGATCGTCTTCGACCCGAAAGGCGATGCTGACTTGCTCAAGCGCATGTACGTCGAGTGCAAGCGCGCCGGGCGCCTTGATGAGTTCTACGTGTTCCATCTGGGGTGGCCAGATATTTCCGCACGCTACAACGCCATCGGCCGCTTCGGACGAATCAGTGAGGTGGCCACTCGCATCGCTGGCCAGCTTTCCGGTGAGGGCAACTCTGCAGCGTTTCGAGAGTTCGCCTGGCGTTTCGTCAACATCATCGCCCAGTCTCTGGTCGCGCTCGGTCGTCGCCCTGATTACGAACAGATCCGCCGTCACGTCATCAACATCGACGAGCTGTTCATCGAGTACGCGCAGAAGTACTTCGCAGAACATGATCCCAAGGCCTGGCAAACCATCGTCGAGCTTGAAGGGAAGATCGATCGCAAGAACCTGTCTTTCGCCATGAAAGACCGCCCGCTGCGCGTCGTGGCCATCGACATGTATCTCACCCAGAAACGCATCAACGACTCCGTCATGGACGGTCTGCGCAGCGCCGTGCGCTACGACAAGACCTACTTCGACAAGATCGTCGCGTCCCTGCTGCCACTTTTGGAGAAACTCACCACTGGGCGTATCGCTGAACTCCTCGCACCCGACTACCTGGATCTTGCTGACCAGCGACCGATTTTCGATTGGATGCAAGTGATTCGGAAGCGAGCGGTCGTCTACATAGGTCTGGACGCGCTGTCCGACACCGAGGTCGCGGCAGCGGTGGGCAACTCGATGTTCAGCGACCTGGTCTCCGTCGCCGGCCACATTTACAAGCATGGTATCGATGATGGTCTACCCGGCCATATGGCCGGTGGCAAGGTTCGCATCAATCTCCACGCTGATGAGTTCAACGAACTGATCGGGGACGAGTTCATCCCCATGGTGAACAAAGGTGGCGGCGCCGGCATACAGGTCACCGCCTATACCCAGACCGTGAGCGACGTCGAGGCGAAGATTGGCTCGAAAGCCAAGGCTGGCCAGGTGATCGGTAACTTCAACAACCTGTTCATGCTCCGCGTCCGCGAAACTGCAACCGCCGAGCTGCTGACCAACCAGCTGCCCAAGGTGCAGATCTACAACAGCACGCCAGCGAGCAGTGCGAACGACTCGGTCAACGGAAAAACCGCATTCACCTCGAGCGCCCATGACCAGGTGCAGCTTGCAAGTGTGCCGATGATTGAGCCCGCCCACGTGGTCGGGTTACCCAAGGGGCAGGCCTTCGCGCTCATTGAGGGGGGAAATCTCTGGAAGATTCGAATGCCGCTTCCTGCGAATGACCCGGACGAGGTCATGCCCGGCAACCTGCAGGACCTGGCCGCCGGCATGCGCCGATCGGCGGCGTCGTCGAGCGACTGGTGGGAAGCCCCTGGCTTCCAAGAGCTGAAATCAGCTTTGCCTGAAGACCTGGTTGAAGATTTCCGCCAGGTGGCCATCGATGATGCAGCTTGAGGTGTAGCCAATGGCAGACGACGTTTCAAAGAAGGCCGAACAGCAGCAAGAGCGACAGGAATCGCTGTTCAGCAAGATCTTCTGGTTCCCGATTACCTTCATCGGCGTGATGTTCAGCTCGCTGTTTCTCGCCATCGTGGTCGACTGGGTATGCCTGTACTTCTTCTGGCCAGAGGCAGGGTGGCGGCACGGCCAGCAAATGCTGGTCAGCGAAGTCGGCTGGTTGTCCAAGGGGCTGGTCCATAGCGCTGTCGTGCAAGAGCCCGGGCGCACCGCGACCTGGCTGGTGACTCAAGCTTACGACTGGCTGGTCGTGAAGACCGGGATGCTTAGTTGGGTCCAAGGCATGGAGTCGATCGCTAAAGCCGGTCCCCGCAACGAGCTGGACATGCGCTATTGGGCAGCGCAGAGCCTCTCAACGGTACAAAACTACGCCCTGGCTGCGCTCTTCACTGTCCTGGTGTTTTGCGTGCGGCTGGTCGTGCTGCTGATGACGGTACCGCTTTTTGCCATGGCCGCACTCACAGGCCTGGTCGACGGTCTGGTGCGGCGAGACCTCCGTAAATTTGGTGCCGGCAGAGAGTCCAGCTACCTGTACCACAAGGCCAGGGCAACGATGATGCCGTTGGCTATTTTCCCCTGGACTTTGTACTTGGCGCTCCCGATCAGCATCAGCCCCATGCTGGTACTACTCCCCTGCGCTGCCTTGCTTGGCGTATCCGTGAGCATTACGGCCGCGAGCTTCAAGAAGTATTTGTGAGGAAGAGAACGATGCAATGGACACACGAGCAGTCGCCAATCATCCAGTCGGATGAGCCGAAACTCCTTATCCAGGCCGGCGCTGGCAGTGGCAAGACCACAACGCTGGTGGGCTATGCGCAACACCACTCCCGTCTACGGATTCTCTATCTCTGTTACAACAAGTCGGTCGAGATCGCCGCGCGGGGCCGATTTCCGCGCAACGTGGTGAACAAAACCGCACACGGCCTGGCCTACGCCGTCTATGGCACACAGTTCAGCCATAAGCAGACCAAAAACCTGCGGCTGACCGATATCGCCCGTGCAATTGATACACAGGACTGGGAGTTGGTCAGAGACGTACTGACGACCCTGAACAACTACATGGCCAGCGCCGACGATCTGATCGAGCGTTGTCACTTTCCCCGCTTCCGTGACCGCCCGATGCTTACCTCCGCCCAGGAGCGCTACCTGAAACAGGCGCTCGTAGCAGCGATGGACGTCTGGAGGCGAATGACTGACCTGCAGGACACAGCGGTGCAGATCACGCATGACGGATATCTGAAGCTGTACCAGTTGAGCAAACCCGACCTGAGCCAGCGCTTCGACTGTGTCATGCTCGATGAGGGACAGGACGTCAACCCCGTTATAGCTGACATTGTGCGCATTCAGCGTATTCGCAAGGTAACCGTGGGTGATCGTCATCAGCAAATCTATCGCTTTAGAGGGGCGGAAGACGCTCTAAATGCCAGCTGGATGGCCGGGGCTGAAAAGCACTACCTGACCCAGAGCTTCAGATTTGGACCCGCAGTAGCCCACGTCGCCAACATCATCCTGTCCTTCAAGGGAGAAACCAGGAAGCTGCAGGGACTGGGCGAGCAGACGTTGGTGAAGAAGGCGCTGCCGATCGGGCTGCCGCACAGGACATACATTCATCGAACCGTCATCGGGGTGATTGAAAACGCACTGTGCCTTGTCACCGAGAAGCCCAAAATCTACTGGGTTGGCGGTATCGACAGCTATTCCGTGCGCGACCTCGAGGACCTGTTCTATTTCAGTCGCCAACAGCGCGATCTAGTCCAGAACAAAAAGCTGTTCCGTGATTACCGAGACTATGCCCAGTACATAGAAATCGCCGAGGTAAGCCAGGACAGCGAGATGATCCGCTCGATCAAGATCATCAACATGTACCCGGACCTGCCCCAGCGAATCTTGGCTCTACGCTCATGCACGGTGGACAAGGAGCTGGACGCAACTATCACCCTAACCTCTGCCCACAAGTCGAAAGGCCTGGAGTGGGATTTTGTCGGGCTCTTTGACGACTTCACGTCAGATCCGCTCTCACCTGATATCGATACAGGTCGACGAGATGATGAACTGAACCTTCTGTATGTGGCCGTTACCAGAGCGATGAAGATCCTCGCGATCAACAGTCTGGTGCTGTCCATCATGGAACGCTATCTCGACGCTCTCGCACCTGGGGCGCGTAAAGCGCGCGGTTGATTGCATTAAGGAGTCATTATGAGCAAGCAATTCGAACACCGAGCTGAGTACGTCGCTATCCCATTCAAAAACGCGACTAGCGGCGCTTGGATCTTCAAGAGCACGGAACAGACATTGGAGCCCGACGTTGCGTCTCTTCTGGCCGAAGAGGAGCAACTGCAGAAGAAGATGCTCGTGCTCGGCGCTGAAGGCTGGGAACTCGTCAGCACACAGCCAGTGTGCCGAGGCGAGATTAAGGTGGGCAATCAAAATGCCCAGGCCTGGTCCTACGGTTTCCCTATGCCGGTGGGATATCTGCTCTTTTTCAAGCGCGAGCGTCGGGGCAACTAAAACTGTCGAGGAAAATTCGATACTGCCTCAAGTGATCGTAGCTGGGCTGTCCTTGATCGCGGAAACAGGCACTCGATCCGTACTTGCGAGGCGAGATACAAAGCGCATCCTGTTCCGACTAGTAAGACGCTCTGCACTGTTGAATGGTTTCTGCCATTTGCTGGGTGATCCAATCAAGGAATATCTTGCACTTGGAGCTCTCATCAAAAGGACGGGGGGACAATAGGCAATATCTTGAGCCGTCTCGTCTGAATCCGAATGGGGCAATAAGCTGTCTAGATTTCAATTCATCTTGCACCATGAGGAAGGACGCCATGCTGACGCCCAGCCCCGCCGCCGCTGCCTGGATGCAAAGATAGAAATGTTCATATTCCACCCATGTCGCCCCCGCTGGGACGACATCTGCCAGCCGCATCCAATTGTCCCAAGCGAGGGGTCGAGTCGTGCTTCGCAGCAGGCGCACGTCATCGAATTGTTGACCCGCCGTCCACAAAGCAGGGACGCAAACCGGCCCGATCCATTCTTCACAGA
Source organism: Pseudomonas putida (assembly GCF_005080685.1). Taxonomy (NCBI): domain Bacteria; kingdom Pseudomonadati; phylum Pseudomonadota; class Gammaproteobacteria; order Pseudomonadales; family Pseudomonadaceae; genus Pseudomonas; species Pseudomonas putida. Next base: position 5,099,412 of record NZ_CP039371.1, read on the forward strand.
TCGTCGCGGAGTGAATGGTCTCCCCCCAATAGAAATCGTCTCGACGTAGCGCGACGTCTGCGCCTGCACGAGTGAAATCGATGGGTCCCCCAGCAGCGAGCAATTGCAATCGCAGATTCGGGTGTGACGCATGGAAATCCGGCAGCCGAGGAATCAGCCATTTCATCGCGATGGTCGGTTCGCAGGACACTACCAACACCTCTTCGCGGGCTTCGCGCTGCAATCGGTGGAGGGCTCCTTCGAGCTGTTCAAAGAAGGGACGGGTGACATTGTAAAGCTCCCTGCCCGCGTCATTGAGAAAGATCGCCCGGTTGCGGCGCTCGAACAATTCGATGCCAATAGCTTCCTCCAACTGCCTCACCTGGCGACTTACCGCACCATGTGTGACATGGAGCAGGCGCGCGGCTTGAACGAAGCTCTCGGTCTGGGCCGCGACCGTGAAGAAGTGAAAAGACGTCAGGGCTGGCAGCTTCATATAGACGATGATCTCTCACAGATTACGTCGACTATAAATCGTTTTTCATCGGTCGGCCAAATTGCGATGCTCCATTCCGCTGCGCACCTGCCCAATTTCGGCCAGCACGGAGGATTTACTGATGGATGCTATGGACCGGGTCACAACGCAAATCCAGCAACAAGACTTCTATTTCGCGAGCCAACACACTGTTCACAATCTGTGTGAAATCGTAGCGCAAAAAGACTTCGCCATCGTGTCTTCACGTAAGATCGCGGGCCTACTCAGCGCTATCGAACCGGACGTACTGGAAGATTGGACGGACTTTCAACAGAGCTGGAACCGCCTGGAGCAAGACATGTTCATGAGGGACGGTGGCACTTATCGCTTTCGTCGCCATGCTACCTACAGTGCTACGCCTGGCAGCATCTCTCCGAAGCTTGAGGCCCATCAGCCCCACTACCAAAGTTTGAACTACAACCCGCTCAACGGCGACATTGCCCGCCACTTCGCCCCGGTCGAGGCAGGTATCACGCAGAACAAAGTGATGACGGCAGCACTGGAACTGTGCTGCACGACCTTCAGCCGACTAGCGCCGTATTACAACTGGCACATTGAGGTCCATCAGTTCCGCATCAATGCGTCGGAGCAAGCGGCCTCGCCCACTCCGGAAGGGGTGCACCGTGACGGCGTGAACTTCGTATTCATGATGATGGTTAATCGGGTCAATGTTGTTAACGGCGAAACGAGCATCTTTGACCGCCACAAACGCCCCCTCAGTCAGTACACACTCTCCGAGGCGATGGAGGCAGCCATCGTCAACGATGAACAGACCATGCATGGGGTTACGCCCATCATCAAGCTCAACCCGCTGCAGCCAGGCTACCGGGATGTGCTTGTCATCACCTTCAGCAAACGCTGAACGTTATTGCGGCATGGCTAGCCCATGCCGCCTGGAGTCCTTGCATGAACGAATTAATAGCCGTAGCCGCGATCACCATCCTTGCAGTGATCAGCCCAGGTCCGGACTTCGCGATGGTCACCCGCAATAGTTACGCCTATGGGCGTAGCAGCGGGCTCATGGCTGCCTTCGGGATTGCCTGCGGCGTGCAAGTGCATGTGTTCTATACCGTGCTTGGTATCGCCCTTATTATCACCCACTCTCCAGTGCTATTCATGGCCATGAAAGGCCTAGGCGCGGGTTACCTGATATACCTGGGATGGAAGTCACTGACGAGCAAGTCAAACCTGCAAGTGGGTACCGCCAATGGCCCGCGACCATCCAACAGCAGGGCGTTCGCCATGGGTTTTCTGACAAATGCGCTGAATCCGAAAACCATGCTGTTCGTGGTAGCCACCTATAGCCAAGTGGTGCAGCTCAGCAACAGCCTAGCGACCAACTTCGCCTACGGGTTGTTCATGTCATTCTCACACTGGGTGTGGTTCAGCTTCGTTGCCCTTTTCTTCTCGGCCGAGGCCCTGCGCCAGCGGATGCTCGCCAAGCAGCATATTCTTGATAAGGTGATTGGCACGATGCTCATCGGGCTGGGCGTGAGCCTAGTGCTGCCTGGAGTGGCACGCTGATGGAGCGCATGGATAAACTGGCCTGCATTGACCTAGAAGGCGTGTTGGTACCTGAGTTGTGGCCGGCAATTGCGGTACGGACAGGCATTAAAGAGCTGTTCGCTACGACCAGGGAAATTCCTGACTATGAAGCGCTAATGCGCCAGCGAATCGTCTTGCTACGCAAGCATGGAATCACTTTGAGTGAACTCCAGCGCATCCTCGTAGCGATCGAGCCTTTCACGGGCGCCTTGTCATTTCTGCAGACCTTGGAGGCCAACGGTTACCGGGTCAACATCATCTCTGACTGCTTCCATGAGCTGGCTGCTCCACTGCTGCACAAGCTGGGCGAGCCGACAATCTTGTGCCACCACCTGACGGTTGATAACGAAGGAATTGTCTCGGGCTGCGACTACTACCCACGCAAAGGGAAGGAAGACCATGTCAACGAAGCCCTAGCCCAAGGGCAGCAGGTCGTAGCGGTTGGTGATGCCTTCAATGACCTCAACATGCTGCGGCGGGCCAGCCAAGGCTTTCTGGTGAACCCGTCCATTTCCACTCTGAATGCCGCATCGGATGTGCGTGTAGTAGAAAGCCTGGAGGAAATTCTTGAGCTAATCAGCTAGCAGTTCTCTACAACCCGGGTCAGTAGCCCGAGCAATCCGGCGCTCTAGGCTTCATCCTCATGTCCTGGGAGCAGGGCCATCATGGCGTTGGCCCTCCTGACCATCTCGACAAGCTCCATTGAGCTGACCTCTCGTCGGTGCTGCAGCATCTCGGCGGCCAAGATCGCTTTGTCGTAGCAACCTTCATCTCGGAAACGCGCACCTAGATAGTCTGACACCCAAGCTTCAAACGCCGGCGAGGTGGTAGTTTTCCGCACCATAAGACTCCCCACAGATCAGTTTTCCGTATGCCTACATCCTGGCTTAACTTCGGCTCTTTGTAATTGGTCGGGACCGCTCAGTTGCCCCACCAAAGTGGATCCATCTCCTTTACCAAAGCGTGACCTGCTTCGAGAAAAAATTCTACGGAGCCCAGATAAGTATTTCTTGAGGCAGTCCAGCCCCTGGCCTCGGCATCCTGACGCCCATAGTCAGTCTTGCCAGAGCACAGCCGTGAACAAGCCATCCCTCCTCCTTGCATCTCCTCGCCGAATCCTAATTGGCGCGCTGATCAGCGTCAGCGGCTGCTTTTCACTCATGCCCAACGCCCTGGCTGCCGGCGCATCCGAACAAGCCAACATCGAGGTGATGATCCGCCAACTGAATGCGCTGGAGGACTCGGCGCGACGCAGCGCCACGATCGCCAGTGAACCTGGCCAGCGCTACTACTTCGACTATGAACGCCTAGCCGGCGATATCCAGCGGGTTCGCCAGGGCCTGCAAGATTACTTGACCCCAAGTCGAGCACAGCCGCGGGATCCGGCAGAGCTGGCGGGCAAATACACCCTCACCGGCGGGCGCATGCAATGAGTATGAGCGGCACTCAAGTCGCAGCTTTCAACGCTGCGAGCGGCGTCACCCCACAGGCGAGCACCGTGCTGTTCGTAGGCACCGTTATCGCACTGTCGACCCTCTGGGGTGCTTGGGCGCTGTACAGCATCTACCGAGGCTGGGCGACCCAAAACATCGACAGAAACATTGCAGCCGCATCGACCGTCAAGGTCATCGTCCTGCTGCTGATCCTAGCCACACTCGTTCTCAGCTAGCCAAGGAGCTAACCGATGTCTATCCGCACCATAACCAAGTCACTCACCAGCGCCGCCGCATTGATTATGGGTCTGCATCCACTCGTTGCCGCTGCCGCTTTACCAGCAGCACAAGCCCCAACACGCGGCGAGGGAACGAGTTGGCTGCAAACCATGCAGAACTATGGTTACGACGGGTTCATGCTAATCGGGCTCATCCTGCTCGGGGCCATGATGGTTGGGGTCGCCTCCCATGCCTACGGCGTTTACCACGATATCCACGAGGGCAAGAAAAAGTGGCGAGACCTGGGCCTCACCGCCGTGGTCGGTGTCTGCCTGATCGGCGTAGGCATTTTCATGGTGACCAAGGCAACTGGCGTTCTCTAACCGGTGATGGAACATGGCTGAGACCACTTACCTGAAAGATGGAACGCTCGACTTTCTTCCCCACAACCTGAATAGACAGCCCATCGTCATGGGCGGCCTCACTGCAGATGAAATGTGGGGAACGGTCGGTGTTTGTGGGGGGCCGGAGTGCTTCTGGGCATCCCGGTGTCGTTCTTGTTCGGCAACCCAGCTCTCTTCATTGCTTGCGCTCTTGTCGGTGGGGCTCTGGGCCTGACCGTTGCAAGCCGGATCCTCCGGAAAATGAAGCGTGGCCGACCGGATACATGGTTTTACCGCCAGCTCCAATTCTACAAGGCTCAACACCTCTCCTTCCTCGGTGGCCCCCAGTTGGTCATCTGGAAGGGCGCGTGGGCATGCCGTCGTACAGGAAAGTAGGGATCTTCATGAGTTTTCGAAAACGAGTGGATGCTCAGCAAGCACACATCCTCAGCTTGCGAATCGCGGTCATTGTGCTCGGCGCAGTCAGTCTATTTGCGTTCTACGGCTGGCACAAAGCCCCCGAAGACCTGACCGTGCATGTGCCGCCGGACCTCCGCTCCGGCAGTACACGCAAATGGTGGGAGGTGCCACCAGAGAACGTGTATGCCTTCGGGTTCTATATCTTCCAGCAGATGCAGCGCTGGGAGAAGAACGGGGACGACGACTACCAGGACAACATCGAGCGTCTGGCCTCCTACGTGACCCCAAGCTGCAAGGAGTACCTGCAGAAAGACTACGAGATGCGCCGTAACGCCGGTGAGCTGCGCCGCCGTGAACGGAATGTCTCAGAAATCCCTGGCCACGGGTTGACCGACCCTGGCGTGCTGCGCGTGAAAGAAATCGGAATCAACGATTGGACAGTCAACCTGGACCTGCTCGCTGACGAGTCGGTGAACGGGGAGCGGGTTAAGCGTGCAATGACCCGTTATCCACTGTCCATCGTCCGGGCTGACGTCAACCCGGAGAAAAATCCGTTTGGGTTGATGTGGAACTGCTATGCGTCCAACCCGCAACGCATCGAGGTCGATCTGCAAGCCGTTGGAGTGAAGCCATGAATGTCCGCATCTGGCTCCTTGCTCTTGGCCTCTTCACGGTCGCCGATGTGAAAGCGGTCGAGCTGATGCAGTGGGACCGCATTCCAATGGCGATCCCATTGATTGTCGGGCAAGAGCGCATTGTGTTCGTCGACCAAAACGTACGCGTAGGCATGCCCCCGCAGCTTGTGGGCCAGCTGCGGGTCCAGAGCACCGGCGGCGCCGTCTATTTGCTGGCCAACCAGGAAATTCCACCGACCAGGCTGCAACTGCAGAACGTGGCCACTGGCGAGATCATGTTGGTGGACATTGCCGCGACACCAGCGACAGAGGGCCAAGCTAAGCTCGAGCCCGCGAAGATCGTTGCCGGTGCGGCCCCTTCCACCTTCTACGGCGATACCACCTCAGCGCAAGCTCCGACCAAGCGATCTGCGACGTCGGAGGAAGAGGATGTTCCGCCGGCGCCCCGACATGAGACTCCTGCGCCGGTGGCCCTGACCCGCTACGCGGCGCAAATGCTGTACGCCCCACTCCGGACCGTTGAGCCTGTCGCCGGCATTAGCCAGGTGCGTGTTGATCGCGCTTTGGACCTCAGCACCTTGTTGCCAGTGTTGCCGGTGGAGGCATCGGTACTGGGGGCTTGGCGCCTCGACAACAGCTATGTCACAGCGGTCAAACTCAGAAACCTGAGTACCCAGCAGTTGACGATGAATGCAACAGAGCTGATGGGCAACTTCACCACTGCGACATTCCAGCACCCATACCTCGGGGCTCGTGGAAATGCCAGCGATACCACCACGCTTTACTTGGTCACCCAAGGAAAGGGGCTGAAAGACGCCCTGCTGCCGTCGTCGGTCAGCCAAATTGATCCGAAAGCAGGAGGGCGCCGTGGGCAGTCTGAAAAGTAATCCACTCCTCAAGTACCTGCTCATCCCCGTGCTGATCGGCGCGCTCATCATCGCGTTCAAGGGGGGGAGTAAAAAGGCAGAGGTAAAGGCTCCTGAAGAAGAAACGATCACGATCGGAGGAGACACCGCACGCAAGCTTGGGGTGGACGGTGACACCCCCGCCGACACCCTCCGCACCGTGGTCGCTGAAAGCCGGGAGGTGAAAGACCAGATCGCGAAGGTGCTGACCGACAACAAAGAAATCAAGGACCAGAACGCAGAGCTCCAGCTCCGGCTTTCGCGCATAGACCAGAATGTCGACAGCAAGCTGAATACCGCGAAAGGCGAGCTACAGGAGCAAGTTAAGAATCAGAGCATGGGCCTGCTGGACCAGTTCCAGCGTCAGTTGGATAACCTGTCACAGAACCCCAATGCCGCTGGACAAGATCTCCCCATCGGGCTAGGCGTGCAACCCGGTGACGGCGCGGGTTTCGATAAAGGTACAAAGTCCAATGGTCTCGTGTGGGTTGAGCCCACCGATGCCACTGCCGTAGACGCTAACGGTAAGCCACTTCAACCCGGCTCCGCCCAGGCGGCCAGCGGCTTCAATTTTCCTACCAGCTTTGGCAGCACCCTGGATAAAGGCCAGACCGTTCTTAGCGCGACGGCGCAGAACGTTGGAGCTGAGATGTCTACTCAGGATGCCCGCAAACAAGTGCGCAAAGTCTACACCCTCCCCCAGAACTCGACATTGATGGGGTCGGTAGCCATGTCGGCGCTCATTGGCCGGGTCCCGATCGATGGAACAGTCAATGACCCCTTCCCTTTCAAGGTCCTGATCGGTCCGGATAACCTGACCGCAAACGGCATCGAGCTCCCAGATGTCGTTGGTGCCGTCGCCAGCGGTACCGCCTCGGGCGACTGGACGTTGTCCTGCGTGCGTGGGCAAGTGCGGAGTCTGACCTTCGTATTCGCCGACGGCACGGTCCGGTCGTTCCCTGCGCCGGCAGAAGAGGCCAACGGCAGCCAAAACAACAACCAGGCCAGTAGCAACGGGAGCGGGCAACCTGCGATCCAGGGCGGACTCGGCTGGATCAGCGACTCCTATGGTATCCCTTGCATATCCGGTGAACGCCGCTCCAACGCCAAGGAATACCTGACCAACCAATCCCTGGTGACAGCCGCAGGAGCCGGCATCGCCAAGCTGCTGAAAACCGATGAGCAGAACAACTCGACGACTTTCAGCAGCGGGGGTACGTCATTCGGTACCACGGGCTCCTCGGGGAACTCCGCCATGGGCTCCATCCTCACCGGCGGGGTGAGCGATATCCGCTCATGGATGAACAAACTCTACGGCGAAGCATTCGCCGCCATATACGTCCAGCCTGGGGCGAAAGTCGCCGTCCATTTGGACCAGCAGCTCGCCATCGACTACGAGATCAAAGGCCGCAAGGTCGATTACAACGCCGGAGCCACACATGTATCCGCATACCTGGACTAAGCCCCGCCTGCAGGCCGGGGCCTGGCTCGTGCTCGCCCTCATTCTAGGCGGATGCACGACTGACAAAGACGAGCTGCTCCCCCACGGGGAAGCCAACATGATGGACGTGTGGCAACACGGCACGTCTGGCGGGAGCTCTGGCAGCTCCAACAGCAGAATGCTGCTGGATGCGCGCCAAGAGCTTCGCCGACCGCTCGATGAGGCTCAGGTGGCTCGCTTACAGGCAAGCGCTGACGCCTTCAACCGTACGCCCCAAAACGAAATTTATAGCCAGTTCAAGCGCCTGCCGAACCCTGACCTGGTCATGTACGTGTTCCCGCACCTGGCTGGTACAGATCCGGTTCCAGTCCCCGGCTACACGACGGTGTTTCCGATGTATCAACGCGTGCAGTACGCCATGCCAGGCGAGCGGACGGAGGAGTACTGATGGAGTTCCTCAGCAAATTGCTGGGCAAAGGCCCTGCAACGCATATCGAGCCCGTGCTCAGCCAGACAACAACCGATTCCGACCTAGTCGACGACTATTCCGCAACGGGCAGTACGGCGCTCAACGAGGAAAAGCGCCAGGCTGCGAATGACCGGTACATTGCTCGCCTGGAGTCCATGGGCATCCCTTCACCTATCGACTGGCAAAACCCTAAACGTCGGCCGGCGACGAAAGCTGACGTGTCGAGGATGTACGAGGTCAACCCCTCGTTCGTGGACATGCTGCCATGGGCAGAATACCTCCCTAACGAAGAGGCCATGCTCCTCGAGGATGGCATTTCCAGGGCGGCTTTCTTCGAGTTGGTCCCGATCGGCACAGAGGGGCGCTCCGACGACTGGCTTCAACAAGCTCGCGATGCGTTGCAAGGCGTCCTTCAGGACAGTTTCGATGAGCTGGAGAGTTCTCACTGGGTGGTCCAGCTCTATGCCCAAGACGAAACGGACTGGAGTGACTACCTACAGAAACTCCAGGCCTACGTTCAGCCTCGAGCTGACAACACGGATTTCACCAAGTTGTATCTTGCGCTATTCCGCCACCACCTCGAATCCATCTCGAAGCCGGGCGGGCTGTTTGTCGACACAGCAGTCAGCAACCTCCCGTGGCGTGGGCAGACCCGGAAAGTCCGCCTGGTGGTGTACCGCCGGGTGAGAAAACAGGACCTCGTGGTTCGGGGACAGGAGCCTGCCGCCTACCTCAAGGCAATCTGTGATCGTCTCAAAGGCTCCCTGGCCAACGCCGGCGTTTCAACCAAACGCATGGATGGCCATGCAATCAAGCGCTGGCTCGTTGGCTGGTTCAACCCATACCCTGATCATCTGGGCTCCACCGATCGGGATATCCGTCGATTCTACGACACAGTTTGTCAACCAACCTGCGAGCTCGATGAGGGTGAGCTGCCGGTGGCCAGCGGTACCGACTTTTCCGAGAACCTGTTCTTCCGAGAACCTCGGTCGGATGTCGACAGCGGCCTTTGGTCGTTCGACGGCATGCCACACCGAGTTGTGATACTTGATCGCCTGAAAAATGCCCCCCTTACCGGGCACCTCACCGGTGAGACCAAACAGGCAGACTCATTGAACTCGCTGTTCGACCGCCTACCTGAAGATACCGCGCTGTGCATCACCATGGTGCCGACCCCGCAGGATCTGCTGGAAGGGCATCTTGAACAACTCTCCAGGAAGGCCATCGGCGACACCCAGGCATCCAGCCACACGCGGGATGACGTACAAACGGCACGGTCCATCCTCGGGCGCAAGCACAAGCTCTACAGGGGCAGTGTTGCTTTTTTCCTCCGTGGGCAGAATAAAGCCGTGCTCGAGGAGCGCACGACCAGCTTGTGCAACGTTCTCCTCGGCGCCGGCATGCAGCCAGTCCAGCCTCAGGACGAGGTAGCTCCCCTGAACAGCTACCTGCGGTGGTTACCCTGCAACTTCGATCCGAATGAAAACCGCGCCCTGGATTGGTACACCCAGCTGATGTTCACCCAGCACATCGCGAACCTGGCCCCCGTATGGGGGCGCTCCACTGGGACAGGTAATCCAGGCTTCACGCTGTCTAACAGGGGAGGTGCAACGCTGACCTTCGACCCGTTGAACAAGCTCGACCGTCAGATGAACGCCCACCTGTTCTTGTTCGGCCCTACCGGCGCGGGTAAGTCGGCCACAGCCAACTACCTGATCATGCAAGCCATCGCGCTATACCGTCCAAGGTTCTTCATCATAGAGGCCGGCAACAGCTTCGGTCTGCTGGGCGATTTCGCCAAGCGGCTCGGCCTGACCGTCAACCGGGTACGGCTCGCCCCAGGCAGCGGTGTGAGCCTCGCCCCGTTTGTAGACGCGGTGCAACTCGTCAAAAACAAGGACCAGGTCAAGGTCCTGAATGCCTCGGACGTGGATGCCTCGGACCAACACCTGGCCGACGCCCTGGCGGGGATGGAAGACGAGCAGAGGGATATCTTGGGCGAGCTTGAGATCACTGCCCGATTGATGATCACAGGCGGCGAGTCCAAGGAAGATGCTCGACTCACTCGGGCTGACCGCAGTGCCATCCGCCAGTGCATCCTCAACGCCGCCGAGCTGTGTGTCAGCGAGAACCGTCCAGTGCTCACTGAAGATATCAGCGCAGCGCTGCAGGCGATGGCCAGCGACGACAAGCTCCCTGAAATCCGGCGCAACAGATTCATGGAGATGTCCGAGGCCATGGGGATGTTCACCATGGGTACCGAGGCTGAAATGTTCAATCGTCCTGGTACCGCCTGGCCGGAAGCGGACATCACGATCGTCGACTTGGCCACCTACGCGCGTGAGGGCTATCAGGCCCAGATGGCTATCGCCTACATCTCACTACTGAACACCATCAACAACATCGCGGAGCGGGACCAGTTCAAAGGTCGGCCACTGATTGCCTTCACCGACGAAGGCCACATCCCCTTGAAGGTGCCACTGCTTTCCCCTTATTCGGTGAAGATCACCAAAATGTGGCGAAAACTGGGGGCCTGGTACTGGATGGCAACCCAGAACGTCGACGACATCCCCCCAGAAGCATCCGCACTGCTCAACATGATTGAGTGGTGGATCTGTTTGAACATGCCGCCCGACGAGGTGGAGAAAATCGCGCGTTTTCGTGAGCTCACGCCCGCGCAGAAGACGATGATGCTCTCGGCACGGAAGGAGAACGGCAAGTTCACTGAGGGCATCGTCCTGGCCAAGCGGATCGAGATGCTGTTCCGGGTGGTGCCACCCAGCTTGTGCCTTGCCCTGGCCATGACAGAGCCGGAAGAAAAACGACAACGTTACGAAATCATGCAGGCGCTCGGATGCGATGAATTACACGCCGCGCTGCAGGTGGCTGCAGATCTGGACCGCAAACGCGGTATTACCCCCTTCCCCATTTCCTTTCCCGAACCTAAGAAGGCCGTGGAGCGCGTGGCATGAGAGTCATGAATACTCTGACCCAGAACATCATTGATAGCCTGACCCAGCTGCTCAAAGAGCCCGGGCACGACACACTCCAGTCACTGTCGGTTTGCGCACCAGTGCTCATTGACGAGCTGCAACAGATCAAAAATAACGCCCTCGATCGTCGTGACATCATTCCTCTGGTTCAGTCCGTGTTGAATGAGTGGCTGAAGCAGCATCCCCAACCTGATGGGGCCATTCAGGATCTCCAAGTCGCCTTGCAGAAACTCGGCCAGCCTGGAGCCCATCCTGATGAGTTTGGGGGAGAGCATGCCTAAGCGTAGGCTTAACCTCACCTTGTTCGTCTTCATGGTGATCGCAGGATTAGGCGCCTGGTGGCAGCTCGCAACCAATTCGAATGCCAGAAGCCCAGATCAGACCTGGTATTTCGGGCAATCGGATGCCAGATGGGTAATCACTGAGTACGCCGACCTCGAATGCCCTTATTGCAGGGCATACACCCCTCAACTGAAGCGGTGGGTGAGCGATCAAGAGAATGTAAAGCTTGCCTGGCATCACTTCCCTCTCGAGACCCACGGAGCTGCAGCACTATCGGAAGCCCGGGTAGTTCAATGTGCGGGATCGATAGGGGGAGCTTCGGCATTCTGGCAAGCGATCGACCAGGTCTTCCTTCGCACACGAAGTAATGGACAGGGGCTCACAGATCAACTGGAGCTACCCGACATTTCGGCCGAGGATCTTTCCCACTGCGCTAAAACGAACCCTGATGTGCATGCAGCGGTTGATCGGCAGCTGGCACTGGCAAGGAGCCGCGGCATAGCCGCAACTCCCACGATCGAGGTCGCGGACAGTCTGACTGGCCTGAGCATTCGGCTGGAAGGTCCGGTGGAAGGCGACACGCTGCTGTCAGTCATTGATGCCCTCGCCGCCCAGGCCATTTAGCGCAAGGAGTAGTCAGAGTAATGATCAAACTCACAGTTTCGCGCACCGACAACAATGACGACGAGAGCAACCTGCCAAGCAGGTTCTTTCCCAGCGCAGGCTTGGGTCACGGATGGTTTCAGCTTGATCCGGCCGGAGAAGAACTACCCACGCATGATGAGTTAGGCTGGGCTCTGCAGAAATGGGATGACGACTGTCTACTCAAGGAGTACGACTCTGCCACAGGTAAAGGACAATTTGTGATCGTCGACTGGTACGCTCCCGCCCCTGGGTCCGTGATCGAGCTGCGGCTGGAACGCGACATGAATCTAGTCGAACTGCCTGCCGATGACGGGGAATGATTGCACTAGTTGAGACCTATGGGGTTGAAAACAGTACGAAGAGGAACGAATTTGCCCCTATCTTTGTCACAGTCAATGCGTTCTTAGAGGTAAATGAGATGATGGATCTACAGGGATTCGCCAGCAGACATAGCTGCTTGAGCGTCCGACTTGAAAAGCTCTATCAGCAGCTTTCCGACCAACATGACGCTACCGGTTTTTCGGCAGCTGTGATGCACCTCAACGATGACATTTGCGAACTGCAGCGGGATGTCCTGGAGGCAGTAATACGCCGAACAAGATCACCCGGTGCTAGGACTTGTCCATCAGAAACCGAGTGACCGCAAGTCACTGACGCTCTCGACGATCAAGAGGATCTTGAGGAAGTGTGATAGTCAGCGTGAAACTACCTGTGAGGCCTTGGCGCAGCTCCTTGGGCATCCAATAAGCAAATTGGATTAACCACGCGCCGTCCTGCAAGCGATGGGTTTCCTGCCGAAACTCCTTAACCGATGACTCATCAATTTCGAGAATGGCTGCCACTTCTTGGTTGGTGGGTATGGCGTCCATAGCTAAGCCACTCCGTTCGTTTAGCCAGGGTAGAAAATACCTCAGTGCCACTCAAATGCCATCAACCGTTCATCAGTCGGAGGACTTATGATTCTCCATCCAAGAGTAAGCGCGCTGAAGGGCCCAGGTCATCGCAGCCGTCATCGTCTGTCCTTTGCAGTCCATATGGCCCTCTTCGAGTAGAAGCGTTCCATCCAGGGCATAGATACCGAGAAATAGCTGAGTAAGGTGCTCGCGAGAGACCCGCACCTGAATGTTAATGAGGGAGCCGTCGCCCATCCGCTCATCGAAGTTCCTGAAGTGCAGATCGGGATCGGCCCACTCCCAGAATACTTGTCCTCTGTTGCGCATGTCCGTTCCAGTGTAAGTGCCAATCCGGGCAGTATGGAGCCACATAAAGGAACCTGCCAGACCGAAAACGCTTTGCTTACGCCCGTGTGACGATTCACCAAGAAATCCAAGTGCCGTCAAATATCTATTTACTACTGCGCCTGGCGGGCCGTTCCGTTTTCCTGTACCCGTCCCCACTTCAGGTGCAGCCTCATGTTCAATATCCCCCCGCCTTCATCGCAAGTGATCCCGTTATTCGTCGCCGCGCTGGCCACCGGTACCGCGCATGCAGAGACCTGGGCCATCACTGACGCGGCGCACCCACTCACCTCGGTACCGGCAGATGTGCGTGTCATCAAGCTCGATGATCAACAGCGCATCGAGGAGCAGTTGTCCAGGAAGTTACCACCCAACCCGCACCAAGCCGCGCTCGCCGCTAGGCAACTAATGGGCACGCCTGCCGGAGCTGCCCTTATGCAGCAGCTGGTTGCCGCTCAGCAGGGCAATGCCGATGCCTGGAGTGTCGGGGTCTCAAAGGTGCCGGCAATCGTTGTCGATCGCCGGTATGTGGTGTACGGCCAACCCGACGTGGTTGCAGCCGTTCAAGCAATCAACCAGGCAAGGGGACGGTAATGAAGCGAATCTCGCGACTCACATTAGCTGGACTTCTAACCTCGGCGCTACCTTTCTCAGCCTCCGCAGCCATCAGCTCGGCGGCGATTCTCGCCTCCACCACCTCGCCTACCTGTCTGGAATACAAAGTGGTTGGCATCTGCTACTGGCTCTTCTGTACGCCGTACGGATGCACGGTGAAGACCTCGACCAAAGTCAGGCACTACGTCCCGGACGCAGTGGTATCGGCTTATGCCAACACCGGAGAGAACCCATGGGCTGAGGTGAGCTCGATGGGGGCACCAAACGCCACAGCGCAGGCCGGCAACGATGGCACCACCAACCACATCGCCGAAAACAACATCACGAAGTTCAAGGAGGCTGATGTCATAGGCCATCCCGGAGCTGCAGTATTCAGCAGGTTCGTCAGCTCGATGGGCTACTCCTGCCATGGTGCAACGACTCCTTTGGTCCCCTACATGCTCAGCACCTTGGACACTCTCGCATGGCGCTACGGTGTCCCCGAATCTGTCTATCCAGAGGCGTTGGTACCGGGCAAGCGCGAAGTCGGAGGAACGCTTTCTGGCGACCTGTGGGGAAGCGTCTACCCACGCAGCGGCTTCATTCATCAAACGGACGATTTCAAAGCAGCAGCAGTGATCGCGCAGCGCGCGGGAGACATCACTACTCGCAACGGCCAACCCCATGTCTACCAGCCGATGCTTGGGATGATGGAGCCAGGCTACTGGCCCGCTGGCGAGCTGATTGAAGGGGACGCCAGCACCGGCAAATGGCAACAACTCACTCCAACCATGAGCCCAAGCTGTGCTGTGTTCCCCTCCCCTGGCCCTGATGCCGAAGCCATCGACGAGGCCTATGCCTGGGCCCTGTGGAGGCCCTATTCATGCTGCCAGCGCAAGGGCCAGACCTTCCTGGGCAGCACTGACTTCCAATGAGATATGACCTGGAGAGCTATATGAACAAAATAACCATCGCCATCATGCTCGCAGCTGGCATGAGCAGCACCTGGTGCATGGCCGAGGCCGCTGACCCAATCAAGGTAGAATCCCAGGGCAGCGTGATCGGGGACGACGTGCTCTACAGTATCGGCGGTGGCAGCGCTGTTCAGATGGGCAGTGCTGGCCAGATGGAAAGCATCACCGTCGGCGCCGGCTGGCAGAACAACCTGGTCTGCGGAAACATGGACCTCAGCAACACTTTGCAAAACCAGCTGAACGGCGCAACCCAGGGCTTCCAGCAGATTATGAGCAGCGTCATTCAGAACGCGACCGGCGCTGTAACATCACTGCCGGCACTGATTCTGCAACGAGCCAATCCCGCCCTCTATAACCTGCTGACTAACGGGATCCTGCAAGCTCGCCTCGACTACGACCGTTCGAAGGGAACCTGTCGGGCGATGGCCGAACGGATGGCCGACATTGCAGGCGGCCAGATGGGGTGGGGCAAGGTTGCCGAGGGTCAGAAGATGGGGGAAGCCCTGGCAACCAGCAACGATGCCGTGGCAGTCGTCGACCAGGTCGAAGAAGCACCAGGATCGAATGGCGTGACGTGGGTCGGCGGAAAACAGGCCGGTGGGAATGGGCAGCAGCCCATCAAGGTGGTTGGAGACGTCGCCAAAGCGGGATACAACCTCCTCAACAATCGCGCAGCTCAGGACACCTCGAGCATCCCGCAGTCCAGCTGCTCTAATGGACTGGTCTGCGGCAGTTGGGAATCTCCGACCGAAGCCGCTCAATTCGCAAACCGAGTCCTGGGTGAGCAGCAGCTGCAGACCTGTGAAGGCTGCACCACCACCTCGACTCCGGGTGTGGGCTTAACGCCGCTGATCCAGGAAACATACGACAAGAAGCTTGCTGCCCTGCAGGAGCTCTTGAAGCCCGGGACACAGATCACCTCCGAGAAGCTACGTGAGGCAAGCAGCGACTCCCTCCCCATTACCCGCGGCGTAGTTACAGCTCTTCGTGACGAGCGAGATCAGGCGGTGTTGGCCTCCCGCCTGGCATCCGAGGTTGCCCTAGCGGATGTCCTTGAGAAGGGTCTGCTGCTGCAGCGCATGCTGATTACAGGCAGCAAGGAACCCAACGTGAATGCGAACAAGCTGGCCGTTGAGGCCACACTCGGCCAGGTCGACACGCTCCAGCAACTCATCACCAACCTCAAGACCGAGCTCGACATGCGACAGCAGCTCGCCAACAACTCCCCGATGAAGATCATCGAGCGCAGCAGGTCACGCGCCGAAAACTCCCGATCGATCTACGAAGCGGCGCCTGAACAGGATCGCCTGCTTCAACTGCAGAAGCCTGCCGGCGAGGAGTGATCATGTCCGAAGATGCCGAGAAAAAAATCCACCCTCTCAAACTCCTCCTGAAAGGCGTGTTATTGAGTGTGGTGATGCTGTTGCTCTGCGTGTTGCTCGGCATCATCGCGGTCAATCATCTGGGCGTGTTCGACACCTGGTTGAAGTGGCGCGAGGGGAACTACTTGCCACTGCTGCTATGGCGACTTGCTCTCTACGGCAGCATCGTCTTCGCCTGGGTGAAGCTCAAAGCGCGCCTGCCTGAGACCGAGGTAGAGCAGGCATCGAAGGGGGTTCAGCGGATTGAGACTCTGGTACTCCTGTTGTTCGTGATCCTTGAGATCTCGAAAGCGCCAATCACCTGGTCGGAGGTCCTATGACGCTCTACACGAATGACTACCTCGAGTATTACCTCACCCTGGTAGGGTGGATCATTAACAACGGGATCTGGGACATGATTTCGGACACGGGCCTGTTCGCCTTGCCCTTTATCATCGTCGTGGCCCGTGAATGGATCAAGGTACGAGGAGAAGGTGCTGACGAGGGCAACAAGGGGGTGCTCTCCCTGGCGCGCATCGAAACCCAGTTGTACGTCGGGTATGTGGTCGTTTCACTCTGTGCTGTGCCAGCCATCTCGGTGGGGTTTGACACTCTGCAGTTCGACCAGTCGCGAGGGACGCAGTGCCAGGTGCTGACGCCGGCACCCTCGGAGACCGGCTGGAACACGACATTCAGTTCGCTGGCCGGCAAGAGCGCCAAGGTGCCGGTGTGGTGGGCCCTCGTACACGCGCTGTCCAAGGGATTGAATAGCGGTGCTGTTGCAGCAATCCCATGCGGTACAGATCTCAGGCAGATGCGTATGGAAGTCGACGCGATGAGAATCGACAATCCCCTGCTCGCACAGGAGGTGGCAGACTTCACCCACGATTGTTTCGGTCCTTCCCGCGCGCGCTTGTTTATGCGTCAGCCCGACATTGCATCGATCGCCAAGGACCAGAAGGCCCTTCAGGATCTGAACTGGATCGGTTCCCACTACCTGCTGAACACGGCTGGTTACTACGACACGGATTACTCCAGAACACCCCGTACATCCTGGCCGTATGACACGAAACGAGATGACGGCATGCCCCAGGTTACCGGTGGTGGGGGATACCCCACTTGCAAACAGTGGTGGTCAGACGGGACCATCGGCCTGCGGGACCGACTGAAAGCCCAAGTCGATCCTAGTCTGCTGAACCAGTTCCTCGGGTGGGCAAAGTGGCTGTCCCAAGAGGAAGTGACCGACTCTATGATTCGGCAGATCGTGTCGCCATCCAGCCAGGTCAGCGGCAATGTCTACACCGACTATGGCGGCCAGATTGATGGCACGATCTGGAACGGTATGGCGCGCGGCGCAGGCACGCTCGGTGTTGCATTAGGCTCCCTCGCCTACTTCCCCGGTATGGACGTTGTGCGACAAGCCCTACCGATGGTCATGGCTTTCTTGAAAATGGCGCTGGTGATCTGTATTCCAATTGTGCTGATCATAGGCGCTTATCGACTTGAAGTAGCGATGACAATGTCTGTCACCATGTTTGCGCTGATCTTCGTAGACTTCTGGTTCCAACTCGCCCGATGGGTCGATAGTACTGTCATCGACGCTCTGTATGGTTCCGGATCTCCTCACATGTCATTTGACCCGGTGATGGGGCTAAATACTACAACTCAAGATGCGATACTAAATTTTGTCATGGGGGCAATGTTCATAGTCCTTCCTGCGTTTTGGATGACTGCTATAGGATGGGCAGGAGTTAAGGCCGGAAGTGTGCTGAGCGGATTAGCTGAAGGCACCAAGGGGGTACAGGGTGCTGGAGAGAGGGGCGGAAAGTTTATGGAGTCCGCAGTAAAACGAGGAGGTGACTCAATTATAAAATCCTAAACCACACCGCCAACTTGAGTTGGCGGCTTAACTCCAGCATTAAGCTGAATGACCATGAAAGCAAAGAGCATTAATCTTCAGGCGATTGGCCATAAGCATCCAAAGGCCGCCCCCAAATATCTACCGGGGTACCACAGATGTCCCGACCATAAGGAGCTTCAAACCTCTCCCACTCATCATCAGTCCAAGCCTTCCCAGGACTTCTGTACCCGTATACTGCCAATGCAATGATACCGATCCAGATGGCAACTGAAGCCAGCCAATTAAGGGAGTTAAGAAAGACGAACAGGGATATAGCTGCAAGCACAGCCCTTTTGACCCAACGCACCTTTGTGTTCCGATCATGCACGCAAAAGCGCGCCACGCCTCCCAGAGCCCGCCCCAAGCGGAAGGATATCGAGTTCTTTGTGACTGCGCCCATGATCCATCTCCTTGCTCTGTGAGAGCATCTTGCCATCAGATATACGACACCTTTGGCATTTTCGCAAGAGGTATGGCATAAAACGCCATCAGCACTCATCAGGTTCGCATCCATGACCACACACAATGTCGTCGTTCCCAAGCCGATGGAGCAGTCCATTGAGGATCTAGTCAACACTGGCCGGTACCAGAACTTCAGCGAGGTCGTTCGTGCTGGTATCCGGATGCTGCTTGAGCGTGAAGCAGCTGAGGCAGCCAGGCTAGAAGCGCTGCGGAACGCAACATCAGTGGGCATCATGCAGGTCGAAGCAGGCCAGTACGATGAAATCGATCCGGCCAATCTGGCAGCCTACTTGTACAATCTTGGAAGAATAGCGGGCGATAAAGAATGAGCAGGGCCATGGTTCGCATGTCATCCCAGGCACGCATCGACATCGCCGATACGCTTCGCTTCACTGAGGTAAGACACGGTCTGTCCATCAGGAATCGGTATCAAGACCTGCTACAGGAAACGCTCCTCGCCCTAGCTGAGCAGCCGACGCCGGTAGTCAGCAAGATGCGTGATGAGCTTTCCCATGGCCTTCGCAGCCTTCACCTGTCATTCAACGTGCTGCAGATGACTGACGGCCGCAGGATAATACCTCGACATATCGTGTTCTACCGCACTGAGACAGACCAGGTCGTTGAAATCCTACGGGTTCTCTACGACGCGATGGAGATTACTCAGCATTTGAACCATCTGCATCAGTAGTAAAAGGGAAATGGTTCAGAAACAAATGGGTTTGAATGGGTAATGGAATGGATCACAAGGGTAAAAGCCCTACCCGAAAGGGCTGTTTAGCTAAAGGACACGGATAAAGATGCGAAACACGCCAGTATGGTTTGAGAAAACTGTTGAATATGCTTATGTGGCCAAACTCGTACTCAATGGACAAATGGGATTTGCGGCCCCATTGGCTGGCGTACATGAGAGCTGGGCGGGCGATACAGTTTTTGGCAATGCGGATAAATTCGTACTCGTCGAATTCAAAAGAACTTGCGATCAATTACCCACCGAGAAATCTTTATTTTTGGATTACAACAAAGCCAAAGAGGAACTTGGAGAGTATAGGCACCACTACTTCATCTATGGGGCCATCAAAGATAGCAAGTTTGACTTGAGAGCAGAGCTCTACTTTGACACCAACGAAGAAAAATACTACTACGACGCCACAAACATATTAGAACAAGGTGTCACCAAGGAAGAATTTTATATGTATCTTGAGCTACTAGCCGCACATAAAAAATCAGACGGTCGCGTCGGGAGCGGCGACGGGATGAACCTAGAAACATTCTCAACAGTTCTTGGAGTAAGCCAGGCAGGAATCGTGGTCGAGACTCAAGCTCTGCATGAATATGCGCCGAACCTGTTTCCTGCTCCTTCCAGACCAGACCACACACCCAGCACATCACAGTCACCAACCTTAAAGATGAGGTAGGTTTTTAGTGATGGATGATGGCCATCTGACTCAAAATGATACGCCCACCTGGAAATAATTTAAGGTAGATAGCAAGAGGCCATTTCAACGAAAAGCCCGCTCCATGCACACCCCATGGAGCAATCTATGCAACTCCTCTCCTGGTTGAGCCGCAAACCGGCTAAACCAACATCAGAAGCCTCACCACAGGGCTTCCATCTGCCGGCGAAGGCTACTGCTCTCCTGCAGAGCCCACTCCGTCAGCAGCTCCTGGAGAACATCTGGCGCCGGGCTTCGCTCTCGCGAGCTCAGTTCAACACCCTCTACCTCAAGCCGCTCGAGCGCTACGCTGAGCTGGTGCAGCTGCTCCCTGCATCTGAGAATCACCACCACGCGCATCTTGGGGGCTGCTGGACCATGGCCTTGAGATCATGGCCTACGCCCTGAAGATCCGGCAGACGCACCTGCTGCCAATAGGCGCTCCACCCGAGTCCCAATCTGCTCAAGCAGAAGCCTGGACTGCAGCGGCTGCCTACGGCGCGTTGCTACACGACTTGGGGAAGATCGCTGTTGACCTCCGCGTGGAGCTCGAGGATGGCCGAGCGTGGCACCCGTGGCACGGACCGATGAGCCGCCCCTACCGGTTCAAGTACGTCAAAGGTAGGGAGTACCAGCTACACGGTGCTGCTTCAGCCCTTGTGTATATGCAGGTCCTGGACAACGGAATCCTGGACTGGCTCAGTGGCTTCCCTGAACTGTGGAAGCAGCTGATCTACCTCCTCGCAGGTCAATACGAGCACGCCGGTATCCTCGGCGAAATTGTGGTCCAGGCAGACAAAGCTTCCGTTGCCCAGCAACTGGGAGGAAATCCGGAGCGCGCGCTTACAGCCCCCAAACAATCACTGCAGCGGCAACTCGCCGACGGCCTGCGATTCCTGGTGCGGGAGAAACTCAAGCTCAATCACCCGGACGGACCTGCAGATGGCTGGCTGACTCAGGATGCGCTTTGGCTGGTGAGTAAACCAGCAGCAGACCAGCTCCGGGCGTACATGCTGACCCAAGGTATTGAGGGAGTGCCTAGCTCCAATGCCCCGTTCTTCAACATGCTGCAGGACCAGGCAATCATCCAGACCAATGCCCAGGATAAGGCAATCTGGAAAGCCACCATCGACAACGGCCGCGGTTGGAAGAACAGCTTCACCTTCTTAAAAGTCTCGCCGGCACTCGTTTGGCCGAATCCTGACGATCGCCCCCCTCAATATGCGGGCACCCTTACCCTGGAGCAGGAACCGGAGACAGTAACGCAGGTGGGCAGCAGTGCGGAAACCGTCTGTGCGGTACCGGATGAGCCAGTCGGCTCCATGGGTGACGCAGCTCAACCCCCAGCACGGCCTCGAGCCTTGGTCCAGCCAACACCAAGCGAAGGAATCCAATCGTCTGAGCGCGAAGAACTTCTGTCACTGTATAGTAATATCACTGCGCCATCAGAAAAGCTAAGTGCTAGCCCAGGCTCAGCAGCCGCCTCCCCTCCCCATCAAGGACACGATGAGGTAGGGCCGGCTGACGATTCTCTAGCATCCATAGCAAGGAATGCTGCACAAAAAGATGTAACCACAATGCCTACGAGTAGTTCGCTGGGAGGGGCTTTCATCGCTTGGCTACAAGCAGGCGTCGCCTCCCACAAATTGATCATCAACGACACCAAGGCCCTGATCCACACCGTCGACGACACAGCAATGCTTGTTACCCCTGGGATCTTCAAGCGATATGTGCTGGAGCACCCGGAGCTTGAGAAGACCGTCGGTAAACCAGGGACAGCGGCCTGGCAGCATGTACAACGCGCATTTGAGAAAGAGAAGAGCCACCAGAAAACCACCAAGCAGTTGAACATCTGGACCTACGATGTAATAGGTCCAAGGAAGACCACCCAGTTGAGGGGGTATCTGCTTCTCGATCCGAAGCTGTTATTCCCAGAGCAGCCCTTGAATAACCCCAGCTTGCGCAGGGTAGTGGAAGGGGCTGACAGATGACGCCTCAAGAGTTGCTGCAGGAGTACCTGATCGACCATGACCTAAGGCAGGCCAGCGCCAAGATTTACGGCGCGGCCATGAAGTCCTTTGAAAAACACTTCGGCACAGCTGTCGACATCGAGACCATCGATCGCCGAGACATCCTCTCCTGGCGAAACAGGGTCATCGAGGGAGGTCTGTCAAAGCGCAGCTGGAACACATACTCGAACCACCTGCGCACGATTTGGGGCTACGGCATTGAGTACGGAATCCTCACGAACGCTGGGGCTAACCCGTTCAAGAAAACCACTGTCATAGCACCGAAACGACCGAGCAAGATCATTGCCGGCGAGGCTATACACCAGGCCCGACGCTGGCTGAAAAGCCTCGCAGATCAGGAGACCGCAACCGGCGAGCGCGCCAAAATCACACCAGCATGGTTCTGGCTGGCCACTTTCGAGATGTTCTATTACACCGGAATTCGGCTGAATGCGCTGCTGTGCATCCGGCTCCAGGATGTGGACTGGGATCGGCAACTAGTCTTAGTCCGCGGCGAAACTGAGAAAACACACCGCGAGTTCCGCATTCCCATCATGGACGGGTTAGCACCGCATATTCGGCGCCTCGTAGATGAAGCAGCCCGAGCTGGTTTCGCCGCCGAAGATCAATTGTTCAACGTCAATCGGTTCTCTCGATTTTACAAACGGCAGGAGATGAACTCCGATCAGGTCGAAGCGATGTACAAGAAGCTGATCGACAGGCTTGGGGTTCGCATGACCCCGCATCGTTTCCGGCACACGCTGGCGACCGACCTGATGAAGCAGCCAGAAAGGAACATCCACCTCACCAAAAATTTGCTGAATCATTCGAACATCGCTACGACGATGAGCTACATCGAAGCCGACTACGATCACATGCGGGACGTTCTGCATGAGCGCAGCCTGCAGCAAGGTGCATTGCACCTGATCCGTCGCGCAGATGAAAGCGCCGCGCCCGGTTCACGAACAGGTCAAACCCAGGCTCGTATCGAATCCGGTCGGCGAAGGACTGTTGAGCAGAGTCATCATGGCGGGGGCGGTCCTGAACCAGGACATCAATACCCCCTCGAACAGATCTGTTCCAGCTCTCAGATTCCGCTCCCCCCCGAGGAACTCTTTTGTCCCACCCTACTGTTCAGCCTGATGACCTCGAGCATGCGTGCTAAACCATTCGAGCGCTCTTCATCAACTGGAGCAGCACGTGCGTTTAGCGCGAGGGCATCCCCATAGAGTAAGACAAATCGACGAATGGCAATCAGCCACCATTCCGATAGCTGAAGCAGTTTAAAGCAGGAAAATTCTGCCCCAGTCATGATCCTAGGAAACTGGCGTCATGCCTTTGGCTGCGCGGGATTTGGGATCCATTCACGACATCATTTCATAGAGCTGTGACAGCTCAAAAATGCACTAAGTCTTTGAGTTTTTTGACCCAGAAACGGAAAAGCCCGCCATAAGCGGCGGGCTATTCCATATTGACATCACGCTGCAGCGAGCCTAAGGTTCGCTCCAGACGGCTGCAAGACTAGAAACTGGCTGGGAAGCCCCCCTCTCTAGAACTCACGAACCGCTGTGAATATGGTGGGTCGTGTAGGATTCGAACCTACGACCAATTGGTTAAAAGCCAACTGCTCTACCAACTGAGCTAACGACCCGTTGGATGGCGCGTATAATACTGATTTCTAACGGGAAATCAACACCTCACGCGCTTTTTTTTCAAAAATAACGTGTCGGATCCTGTACCCCGGCGTTCTTGAACCCTTCGGCGCGCAGCCGGCAACTGTCGCACTTGCCACAGGCGCGGCCGTCGTCGTCGGCCTGGTAGCACGACACGGTAAGACTGTAGTCCACCCCACGGGCGATACCAGCCTGGACGATCTGCGCCTTGCTCATGTTCTGCAGTGGCGCCTGGATACGGAAGCCCTGCCCCTCCACGCCAGCCTTGGTGGCGAGATTGGCCATGCGCTCGAAGGCTTCGACGAACTCGGGGCGGCAGTCGGGGTAACCGGAGTAATCCACAGCATTGACGCCGATGAAGATATCACGCGCCTCCAGCACCTCCGCCCAACCCAGGGCCAGCGACAGGAACACGGTGTTGCGCGCCGGCACGTAGGTCACCGGAATGCCTTCGCCGGGGGTCTCGGGTACATCGATACTGCTGTCGGTCAGGGCCGAGCCACCGATGCCGTCCAGGTTCAGGCCGATCACCTTGTGCTCCACCGCACCCAGGTCGCGGGCGACGCGAGCTGCCGCGTTCAACTCGGCACGATGGCGCTGCCCGTAATCGAAGCTCATGGTGTAGCAGCTGTAGCCCTCGGCCTTGGCCATGGCGACGACCGTGGCCGAATCGAGGCCGCCGGACAGCAGGATTACCGCGCGTTTCTCAGTCATGTCTGTTTACTCTCAATCAACGTCCGGGTTCGTCGTTCCACAGCAGTTTGTGCAACTGCAACTGGAAACGTACGGGCAGGTTGTCGGCGACGATCCAGTCGGCCAGGTCGGTGGCGCTCACCTGATGATGGCTCGGCGAGAACAGCACTTCGCCGGCGCGTTCGGCCAGGTTGTACTGAATGAGCTTGGACACCGCCCAGTCGTAGTCCTCGCGTGAGCAGATGACGAACTTGACCTGGTCGTTACGGGTCAGCAGCTCGATGTTCTCGTAGCGGTTGCGGTGCGACTCTTCCGACCCTGGGGTCTTGAGGTCGACCACACGGCTGACGCGCACGTCGGTGCCACTGATATCCAGTGCGCCGCTGGTTTCCAGCGACACCTCATAACCGGCGTCGCACAGGCGCTGCAGCAGCGGCAAGGCATTCGGCTGGGCCAATGGCTCGCCACCGGTGACGCAGACATAGCGCGGTTTGAAGCCGGCCACCTGCTCGAGGATCGAGTCGAGGGTGCGCAGGGTGCCGCCGCTGAAGGCGTAGGCACTGTCGCAATATTGGCAGCGCAGGGGGCAACCGGTGAGGCGCACGAATACCGTGGGCAGCCCGGCCGTTCGTGTTTCACCCTGCAACGAGTAAAAGACTTCGGTGATGCGTAGTGTGTCTTGCATGATCGCCACGGGCGTGACAGCTAAACAGGCTGTCCGCCTCCGTCAGGCACCACCGCGAACTCGACATAGCGTTATCCGGGGTGGCGTGTGTAAGAAAAAGGGCTGAGATTCTAACGAAAAAACCCGCGACAAGCGCGGGTTTTTTAAAAAGCTGCCGATTAGAGCTTCTGCAGATCGCGTTGCGCCAGTTGCGCGGCGGAAGTGCCGGGGTACTGGGTGATGACCTGTTGCAGGATGCCCTTGACCTTGTCGGTATGGCCCAAACGGCGCTCGACGTCGGCCAGCTTGTACAGCGAATCAGGCACCTTGCTGTGCTTGGGGTACTTCTGGCTGACCTGGGCGAAAGCCTGGCTGGCACCTTGCAGGTCACCCTTTGCCAGGTTGACCTCACCCAACCAGTACTGGGCGTTGCCGGCATACTGACTGTTGGGGTACTTGCGCAGGAAGGCATTGAACGCCTGGCTGGCCTTGTCGAAGTCCTTTTGCTTGATCAGGTCGAAAGCAGCGTCGTAATAGAGCTTCTCTTTCGCCGGATCACCCGGCTCGCTGCTGGCGGCCGGTTGTTGTGCAGCGGCGCCGGCGGCGGCACCCGCTGCTGCACCGGCGGCATCGGATGCGCCACCGGAGGAAGAATTGTCAGGGTTCGCGACTGACGCGCCACCACTGTTGATGCGACGGTCCAGATCCTGGTAACGCTCCAGGTTTTCCTGCTTCATGCGGGCCACATCGTTCTGCAGCTCTTCGATGATGCCCTGCTGGCGGGAAATCTGATCCTGCATCTGTTGCAGCTGCATGAACAGCTGGCCCTGTGCAGAGGCAGGGGCCGAAGCCCCTGACCCGGCATAGGCGCCGCTCGTGCCATAACCCGCTGGTGGATAACCACCGGCGTTGTCATCTACTACAGGGACCGCAGCCCACGCCGAAAGCGGAAGGCTGAGTGCGAGGACGGTTACAACACGACGGCACATACGCATAAGAACTTACTTACGCAGTTCTACGCGACGGTTCTGAGCCCAGGACTGCTCGTCGTTGCCGGTGGCAACTGGACGCTCTTCGCCGTAGGAAACCAGTTCCAGCTGAGCAGGGGAAACGCCCTGCAGAACCAGGTAGCGCTGAACGGCCTTGGCGCGGCGCTCACCCAGAGCCATGTTGTACTCGCGGGTACCACGCTCGTCGGTGTGGCCTTCCAGGACAACGCGGTTGCCGTTGGCTTTCAGGTCCTTGGCGTGAACGTCCAGAGCGCGCATGGCTTCTGGCTTCAGGTCCGAGCTGTCGTATTCGAAGTAGAAGGTGGTGATTGCGCGCAGGGCGGCTTCTTCGCTCAGGGAACCGTCAACGGCGCCGGTGTTAGCACCGTAGCCAGCGTTCGGATCGACAGCAGCGCCTTCACCAGCGTTGTCGCCGCCCTTGGAGGAGCAACCTACAGCTACGGCCATGGCCAGAGCCAGCGCAGCGAATTTACCAAACTTCAGCATTTCCATCGTGAAACTCCTAATGAAACCCCAGTGTGTTAAGCAAAACGTATTACGCCGCAATCAGTTCAGGTAAGGGGACCAGGACGGTTCTCTGACTTCGCCTTGAGCGGTAGGAAGTGGGAGCCTCACGCGGCCATTAAGCGACACGAGCATCAAGACTCCCCGGCCCTGCTGGCGGGTGGCGTAGATTAGCATGGTGCCGTTGGGCGCAACAGTGGGAGACTCATCAAGACTGGTCTCCGTGAGAATCTTTACACTTCCGCGTTGCAAGTCCTGGGCCGCCACCTTGAAGTTGGTGAAACCTTGTTGGCGATGAATCATTACCAGAGTCTTTTCATCGGCCGAAAGTTTCGGGTTGGCATTGTAGTTACCGACGAACGTTACACGCTCGGCACCACCACCACTGACCGATTGTTTGTAGATCTGCGGTTTGCCGCCACGGTCGGAAGTGAAGTACAGGGTATTGCCATCCTTGCCCCAGAACGGCTCGGTGTTGATCCCGGGACCGGCAGTGACACGGCTGATCTGGCGCGAGCCCATGTTCATCACGTAGATGTCAGGGTTGCCGTCCTTGGACAGCACGAATGCCAGGCGCGAACCATCCGGCGACCAGGCTGGCGCACCGTTCAGGCCTTCGAAGTTGGTGATCTGCTCACGACGCCCGGTATCGATGTTCTGCACGAAGATACGTGGACGCTTCTGCTCGAACGACACGTAGGCGATACGCTTGCCATCCGGTGCGAAACGCGGCGACAGGATCGGCTCACGCGACTGCAGCAGGGTCACCGCACGCGCACCGTCGTAGTCCGAACGCTGCAGGGTGTAGCGGGTGCTGTTGGTCGAGAAGCGCTCGGCAGTCACGTACAGGATGCGGGTAGAGAACGCGCCCTTGATGCCGGTGAGCTTTTCGAACGACTGGTCGGCGATGTAGTGCGCCATGTCGCGCAGTTGATCGGTACCGCCGGTCACGCTGCCGGTCAGCACTTGCTGCTCGGTGGCGACGTTGAACAGCGCGTACTGCACCTGCAGGCGACCGCCGGCAGGCACGATGCTGCCGACCATCACGTACTGGGCGCCCAGGGCCTTCCAGTCACGGAAGATGACTTCGCTGGCCTGGGTGGGCTGGCTGATCATGTTCTGCCGCGGAATCGGCGAGTAGTAGCCCGAGTTACGCAGGTCGTTGCCGATGATATCGGCCATGTCTTCCGGCAGTACGCTGCCACCCTGCATCCCGAACGGCACTACGGCGATGGGCGTGGCCCGATCGCTGCCGCTGGTGACCAGGATGTTCTTTTCCTCTGCCATGGCCATGCCAGCCACGCAGCAGAGCATGACCAGCATTCCTCGAAGGAGTTTAATCACAACGCTAGATCCTCAGGTGTAAATGTCATCTTGAACGAACGGTACGGATTGAACTCGTTCGGCTTCAAGCCCTGCATCTCGGTCAAACGACCAATGTTCTTCACCGCTGCCACCGCCGAACTGTCGAACGGGCCGTCGCCACTGGAGCGCGACACACTGACGTTGGTGATGGTGCCATCCGGCAGCATGTTGATCTGCAGGACTACCGTCATGCCCTTGCGCGCGGAAGGTGGACGTGCCCAGCCTTCGGCGGCGCGCATGCGGATCAGGTCGTCGAAGTCGCCGGCCACCTGGTCACCCTGCTCGTCAGCCAAGGCTTGCTGGCGCTCGGTGGTGTCGGACAACAGCTCGGCCAGGGCCTGGGCTTTCTTGTCTTCCGCCGCTTTGCGGGCTGCATCCTGTGCCTTCTTCTTCTGGGCATCTGCAGCGGCCTTTTTCTTGGCCTCTTCAGCTGCCTTCTTCTTCGCATCTTCGGCCGCCGCTTTCTTCTTGGCGTCCTCGGCTGCTTTTTTCTTCGCCTCATCAGCGGCCTTTTTCTTGGCCTCCTCGGCGGCTTGCTTCTTGGCTTCTTCCTCGGCCTGCTTCTTGGCCTCGTCTTCAGCCTTTTTCTTGGCGATGTCGGCCTGCTGCTTCTTCGCCTCTTCGGCCTTCTTGGCTTCGGCGGCTTTCTTGGCATCGGCGGCCTTGGCGGCATCCTCGGCCTTCTTCGCCTCGGCGGCCTCGCGGGCTTCTTCGGCCTTTTGAGCGGCGTCGGCTTTCTTTTGTTCCGCGGCCTTGATGGCCTCCTGCTCGACCTTCTTCTGCTCCAGCTGCTCGACTTCGGTCTGGCGCGAGGCGGTTTTCTTCGCTTCCCCGGCAATCTTCTGATTGGTCTGGGTGGTCGCCTGACTCTTGGACTTGAGCTGGTACAGGGTAGCCTGAACGATCGGCTTGGAAGGCGGCAGTTCCGGCGTCATGGCGAAACTGACGAACAGCATCCCGAACACCAGCACATGCAGGCCGATGGCCCAGACACTGGGCCAGAAGTAGCTTTCCGAGGCGGATGGCTCTCGCTGTTGCATCAGGGCGCCTCGGTAATCAGGCCAACGTTACCGACACCGGCCTTCTGCAACCCGCCCATGGCACCCATGACCGCGCCGTAGTCGACAGCCTTGTCGCCACGAATGAAGACCTGTGTCTGCTTGCCCTGGTCGCGACCAGCGGCAATGATCTTGGTCACTGCGCCGGTCATTTCCGGCAAGGTCATGGCCTTGTCCATCTGCTTGTCGGTATCGACTTCGCTGCCGAGGTTCCAGTAATAGGTCTTGTCGGCCTTGATGGAGATGGTGAGGATCTGGACGTTGTTGTCCTGCGGCAGGGCTTCGCTGGAAACCTTGGGCAGGTCGACCTTCACGCCCTGGTTGAGCATGGGGGCCGTCACCATAAAGATGACCAGCAGCACCAACATCACGTCGATGTAGGGCACCACGTTCATCTCGGCGACCGGCTTGCGTTTTTGGCGAACTCGGGCCATGGGGTTAGTACCTGCTTACTCTTCGCTGGTGTGCACTTTACGGTGCAGGATCGCCTGGAACTCGTCGGCGAAGGTGTAGTAGCGACCGATCAGCACTTCGCTGCGTGCTGCGAATCGGTTGTAGGCGATGACCGCGGGAATTGCCGCGAACAGGCCGATCGCGGTAGCCACCAGGGCCTCGGCGATACCGGGAGCGACGGTGGCGAGGGTCGCCTGCTGGGCGCTGGCCAGGCCGCGGAACGAGTTCATGATGCCCCATACGGTACCGAACAGGCCGATGTAGGGGCTGGTCGAACCCACGGTGGCAAGGAACGGCAGGCTCTGCTCGAGCTTCTCTTCCTCACGCGAGATGGCCACGCGCATGGCACGGCCAACGCCTTCCATCACCGCGTCCGGGTCGACGCCCGGCTGCTGGCGCAGGCGCGAGAATTCCTTGAAACCGGCGCGGAATACCTGCTCGACACCGGAATCGGGGTCAGGGTTGCTGCCTGCCTGGCGGTACAGCTTGGACAGGTCGATGCCCGACCAGAAGCGCTCCTCGAAGGCATCCAGCGCACGACGACCGGCGCGCAGCATGGTGCTGCGCTGGAAGATCATGATCCATGAGGTGACCGAGGCGGCCACCAGGGTCAGCATCACCAGCTGTACTACCACGCTGGCATTGCTGACCAGACTCCACATGGAGGTATGGTCGACGACGTTAGCTTCCACGCTTATTCTCCTGCATTCGATTGATGACCCAAGCCGTCCGCCGCAAAGGCGTCGCGCAGCTCCGGGGGTATGGCTCGGGGTTTGAAAGTGTCGGCGCGCACGGCGGCCACCAGGAACTGCCCTTCGCAGAGCAGCGTTTCATCCTTTTCTCGCCACACCTGCTGCACGAAGCGCAGGCTGGCGCGATTGAGTTCAAGTACTTGCGCGGTTACCCGCAGCTCGTCGTCCAGGCGCGCCGGCGCGTGATAACGCGCCTCGCTGGAATGGACCACGAACAACAGGTTGTCCTCGGCCAACTGCGACTGGGAAAAGCCCAGGTGCCGCAGGCGTTCGGTGCGCGCGCGCTCCATGAATTTCAGGTAATTGACGTAATACACCACGCCGCCCGCATCGGTGTCTTCGTAATAGACGCGACAACGGTGTGCGAATGGTTCCAGGCCTTTTTGCGCGCGCATACTCTAGTGCTTACTCCTCAGCTTGCCAATCCGCTGCGGCAACTGTTTTTTCTTCATCAATGTCGGATTGCCAGCACCCTTTCGGCATGCCAGCGCTAGGACCACGAAAAGCCGGTTTCGATCTGTCATTCATCGCCGGAATCGGAAAATTCTCCACTGTCGCCCAAGCGCCCAGGCACATTCAGGCCAAAGTGCAGGTAGGCATGCCGGGTCACCACGCGGCCACGCGGGGTGCGCATGATGTAGCCTTGCTGGATCAGGTACGGCTCGAGCACGTCCTCGATGGTGTGGCGCTCCTCGCTGATAGCGGCGGCAAGGTTGTCGACGCCCACCGGGCCGCCGTCGAACTTCTCGATCATGGTCAGCAGCAGGCGGCGGTCGGAATGGTCGAAACCGCGCTCGTCGACATCCAGCAGGTTCAGCGCCATGTCCGCGACCGCCTTGGTGATCTGGCCCTTGCCCCGCACCTCGGCATAATCGCGCACGCGGCGCAGCAGGCGGTTGGCGATACGTGGCGTGCCACGGGCACGACGGGCGATTTCGAAGGCGCCCTGGTCCTCGATGGCCAGGCCCAGGATACCGGCCGACCGGCTGACGATGGTGGCCAGGTCCGCATTGCTGTAGAACTCCAGGCGCTGGACGATGCCGAAACGATCGCGCAGCGGGTTGGTGAGCATGCCGGCCCGGGTGGTGGCGCCAACCAGGGTGAACGGCGGCAGGTCGAGCTTGATCGAACGGGCCGCAGGGCCTTCGCCGATCATGATGTCGAGCTGGAAGTCCTCCATGGCCGGATACAGCACCTCCTCGACCACGGGTGACAAGCGGTGGATCTCGTCGATGAACAGTACGTCGTGGGGCTCGAGGTTGGTCAGCATCGCCGCCAGGTCGCCCGGGCGCTCGAGAATCGGCCCAGAAGTACTCTTCACCGACACGCCCATTTCCTGGGCGATGATGTTGGCCAGGGTGGTCTTGCCAAGGCCGGGCGGGCCGAAGATCAGCGTATGGTCGAGCGATTCGTTACGACCACGGGCAGCCTGGATGAACAGCGCCATCTGCTCGCGGACCACCGGCTGGCCGATGTATTCGTCGAGGCGCAGCGGACGGATTGCCCGGTCCTGGACCTCTTCTCGGTCGCGCCCGTTGGCGGCGATCAGGCGGTCGGCTTCGATCACTTGGTAATCATCCCTTTAAGGCTGCGACGGATCAGCTCTTCGCTGCTCAGGCCGGCCTTGTCCTTGATCGCCGAAACCGCCTTGCTCGCTTCCTGCGGCTTGTAGCCCAGGGACACCAGCGCACTGACCGCATCGGCCTCGGCCGTGGAGCCGCTGCTGACCGGCAACGGGCTGTCGGACACCAGGGTGAACATGGCCGGGGAGGTTTCCCAGGCCTTGAAACGATCCTTGAGTTCGACCAGCAGGCGCTCGGCGGTTTTCTTGCCGACGCCGGGCACACGTACCAGGGCCGAAGTATCCTGGGCCTGCACGCAGCGCACCAACTCATCGATTTCCAGCCCGGACATCAGCGCCAGGGCCAGTTTCGGCCCCACGCCGTTGAGGCGGATGAGTTCGCGAAACAGCTCGCGCTCGCGCTTTTCAGCGAAGCCATAAAGCAAATGGGCGTCTTCGCGCACCACCAGGTGGGTGTGCACGGTCACTGGCTCGCCCACTTTGGGCAGGCGATACAGGGTCGTCATGGGCACTTCCAGCTCATAGCCCACGCCGTTGACGTCGATAATCAGGTGCGGCGGCTGTTTTTCCGCCAGGGTGCCGCGCAAACGTCCAATCACGTTCCGATCCTTCCTCTCGGGGAGCCGGTCGAAGACCGCTCAACCCTATCAGCAAATGCAACGGGTGAACGCTTCACCCGAACAAAATGTGTATCAGCGCATGAAGCGCCTAAAGACGCAAGCGCCCGCCACGCCGCCGCGCCGTGGTCAGGCCATGAGGCACCAGGCTGGAACGGGTATGGGCATGGCACAGGGCGATGGCCAGGGCGTCGGAGGCGTCGATCTGCGGCTTCTGGGTGAGTTTGAGCAGGTGCATGACCATCAGCATGACCTGCTCCTTGTTCGCCCCGCCGGTACCGGCGACGGCCTGCTTGACCTGGGTGGCGCTGTACTCGGCGATCTCGAGGCCCGCTTCGGCGGCGGCGACGATGGCCGCGCCGCGCGCCTGGCCGAGCTTGAGCGCCGAATCGGCGTTGCGTGCCATGAACACCCGTTCGATGCCCATGGTCATCGGGCCGTGCAGGCGGATGACCTCGCTCACGCCGCGAAAAACGATCTGCAACCGTTCGTGCAGCTCGCCGCTGCCAGTGCGGATACAACCCGATGCCACGTACTCGCAACCTCGAGCGGTCTGGCGTACCACGCCGTAACCGGTGATGCGCGAGCCGGGGTCGATACCAAGAATCAGAGTCATAACGCCTGTCGTGTTAACGGATACATATGTGCAAACTGTACCGGCCCTTTCGCGGGTAAACCCGCTCCTACAGGTACAGCACCGATTTCAATTGCGGCGCAGTACCTGTAGGAGCGAGTTCACTCGCGAAAGGGCCGGTACAGGCGGTAACAAGCTCACAGGCCTGACGCGAATCGCCAGACCACCTTAGCCGAGATTCTCCATGATCTCGTCGGAAATCTGCGCATTGGAGTAGACGTTCTGCACGTCATCCAGGTCTTCGAGCATGTCGATCAGCTTGAGCACCTTCTCCGCACCCTCCTGGTCCAGTTCGGCGCTGGTGGTCGGCTGCATGACGATTTCCGCGTCGGCAGCCTTGAAGCCCGCCTCTTCCAGCGCGTTACGCACGGCATAGAAGCTGCTGAACGAGGTGAACACCTCGAACGAGCCATCGTCATTGCTGACCACGTCGTCGGCATCGGCCTCCATCGCGGCTTCCATCAAGGCGTCTTCGTCCACGCCGGGCGCAAAGCTCAACTGCCCCTTGCGCTCGAACAGGTAGGCCACCGAACCATCGGTGCCGAGGTTGCCGCCACACTTGGTGAAGGCGTGACGCACGGCAGCTGCGGTACGGTTGCGGTTGTCGGTCATGGCCTCGACCATGATCGCCACGCCGCCCGGGCCGTAGCCTTCGTAGCTCAGCTCTTCGACGTTGTCGCTTTCGTTGGTGCCGGCACCACGGGCCACGGCGCGGTCGATGATGTCGCGGCTCATGTTGGCGCCCAGGGCCTTGTCCAGGGCCAGGCGCAAGCGCGGGTTGGAGGCCGGGTCACCGCCGCCTTGTTTCGCGGCGACGGTCAGCTCGCGGATCCACTTGGTGAAGATCTTGCCTCTCTTGGCATCCTGGCGCTCTTTGCGGTGCTTGATGTTCGCCCACTTGGAATGACCAGCCATAACGACTCCGAATACTTTGAAACACAAACAAGTGCGCCCCTGACGGGGCGCAACGAAAAATTCTGCGCCGTAACGCAAAGGCGCATCCATGTGGATGCGCCCGGGGTCCGCTTACTCGACCTTGGTCTGTTCGCGCAGACGGATATGCAGCTCGCGCAGGGCCTTGGCGTCGACCATGCCTGGGGCCTGGGTCATGACGCACGCGGCGCTCTGGGTTTTCGGGAAAGCGATCACTTCACGGATCGACTGGGCACCGGTCATCAGCATGACCAGACGGTCCAGGCCGAAGGCCAGGCCACCGTGAGGTGGTGCACCGAACTTCAGGGCGTCGAGCAGGAAGCCGAACTTCTCTTCCTGTTCAGCCGCCTCGATACCCAACAGGCGGAACACGGCCTGTTGCATTTCCTTGCGGTGAATACGGATCGAACCGCCGCCCAGCTCAGTGCCGTTGAGCACCATGTCGTAGGCACGCGACAGCGCGGTGGCCGGGTTGGCCTCGAGCTCTTCGGGGGTGCACTTCGGCGCGGTGAACGGGTGGTGCAATGCGGTGAAGCTGCCGTCTTCGTTCTCTTCGAACATCGGGAAGTCGACCACCCACATCGGTGCCCACTCGCAGGTCAGCAACTCGAAGTCGTGACCCAGGCGGATACGCAGCGCGCCCAGGGCTTCGCTGACGATCTTGGCCTTGTCGGCGCCGAAGAACACGATGTCACCGTCCACGGCGCCAACGCGATCGAGGATGGTGGTGAGGTTGGCCTCAGGGATGTTCTTGACGATCGGCGACTGCAGACCCTCGACACCCTTGGCGCGCTCGTTGACCTTGATGTACGCCAGGCCCTTGGCACCGTAGATGCCGACGAACTTGGTGTATTCGTCGATCTTGCTGCGCGGCATGCTCGCGCCGCCTGGCAGGCGCAGGGCGGTGACGCGGCACTTGGGATCGTTGGCCGGGCCTGCGAAGACCTTGAAGTCGACGTCCTTGAGCTGATCGGCAACGTCGACCAGTTCCAGCGGAATACGCAGGTCCGGCTTGTCGGAACCGTAGCGGCGCATGGCCTCTTCGTAGGTCATGTGCGGGAATTCGCCGAACTCCAGGTCCAGGACTTCCTTGAACAGCTTGCGGATCATGCCTTCGGTCAGGCCCATGATCTCGCTTTCGTCGAGGAAGCTGGTCTCGATGTCGATCTGGGTGAATTCAGGCTGGCGGTCGGCACGCAGGTCTTCGTCACGGAAGCACTTGGCGATCTGATAGTAGCGGTCGAAACCGGCCACCATCAGCAACTGCTTGAACAGCTGGGGCGACTGCGGCAAGGCGAAGAAGCTGCCGGCGTGAGTACGGCTCGGTACCAGGTAGTCGCGCGCGCCTTCCGGCGTGGCGCGGGTGAGGATCGGCGTCTCGACGTCGAGGAAGCCGTTCTCGTCCAGGTAGCGGCGGATGCTGCTGGTGATGCGCGAACGCAGGCGCAGCTTGTCGGCCATTTCCGGGCGACGCAGGTCGATGAAGCGGTAGCGCAGGCGGGTTTCCTCGCCAACGTCGGAATATTCGTTCAGCGGGAACGGCGGCGTCTCGGCTTCGTTGAGCACGTTCAGCTGGTAGCCTAGGATTTCGATGGCGCCGGAGGCCATGTTGGCGTTCACCGCGCCGTCAGGGCGCTTGCGCACCTTGCCGGTGATCTGCACCACGTACTCGCTGCGCACGCGGTCAGCGGCGGCGAAGGTTTCGGCGCGATCCGGGTCGAATACGACCTGGGCCATGCCCTCGCGGTCACGGATGTCGAGGAAGATCACCCCGCCGTGGTCGCGGCGACGATGGACCCAGCCGCAAAGGGTGACTTCCTGGCCGTCCAGGCTCTCGTTCAGTTGGCCGCAATAATGGCTGCGCATCATGATGGTGGTTTCGCTTCTCG
Source organism: Pseudomonas putida (assembly GCF_005080685.1). Lineage (NCBI taxonomy): Bacteria > Pseudomonadati > Pseudomonadota > Gammaproteobacteria > Pseudomonadales > Pseudomonadaceae > Pseudomonas > Pseudomonas putida. The sequence goes on from NZ_CP039371.1 coordinate 5,135,094, forward strand.
TGATTCGTGTAATTCGGTAAGGCCTTGACCGCCCCTTGGGACTAATACTGCAAGACCCGGCTAATGCACTTCAACTCAGTCGGCCTTGTCGCCGCCTGCCAGATTCTTCTTCGCCCCGGTCTTGAAGTCGGTTTCGTACCAACCGTTGCCGCTCAAGCGAAAGCCGGGTACAGACAGCAGTTTTTTCAATGCCGGCGCCTGACAGGCCGGGCAGTCGGTCAGCGGCGCTGCGCTGATCTTCTGCAGTACTTCCATCCTGTGATCGCAGGATGCACATTGATAGTCATAAAGGGGCATGGGTGTCTCTCGTCAACCACAACGCAGGCTGCCAAGGCAGCAAAAAGCGGGATTATATATGGTTAAGGAGCGCTGCGCAGCCCGCCCGGCGATTAGCGTAAACGAGGTGGGTCGAGCAGCCAGGCAACGCAGATCACCCGGATCAGGCCGCTGAAGTTACGCACACCGCCCTGACGCAGGTGCACTTCTCGGTCAATGTAGGACAGCACGGCACTGACCGAACAGCGATTGACTTCGGCAATGCGTTCGAGGATTCGCCAGTACACGGCCTCCAGACGCAGACAGGTGGAAAAACCATTGAGTCTTACCGATCGCGAGACCGGCAACGCCTGCCGCATGTCGAAATCCGTGTCGAACGGGTCGACGCACTGGCGACCGGGCCAAGGCCCCTGGCCTGCCCTTCCTTTATTGACTTGCACCTTGCATTCCACCAGCACACTCCATGATCAGCGGTTGTAGTCCGCCCATGAAGCGCCCTGGCTCGTCGCGAGTGCAGCGGCAAAACCTTCCTGATCAGGCAAGAAAGCCCGGGGACACCTGTGTCGCCGGGCTCTTGCGCGAAGCGCCGATTATTGGCCGTCGAGCAGTACCCTCAGCATCCAGGCGGTCTTTTCGTGGACCTGCATGCGCTGGGTCAGGAGGTCGGCGGTCGGCTCATCACTGACCTTGTCCACCACCGGGAAAATGCTCCGCGCCGTGCGCACCACGGCTTCCTGGCCTTGCACCAACTGGCGGATCATTTCATCCGCAGGCGGCACGCCGGCCTCTTCCTTGATGGAAGAGTGCTTGGCGTAGAAGGCGTATGAACCCGGCGCCGGGAAACCCAGCGCACGGATGCGCTCGGCGATCGAATCGACCGCCAGGGCCAGCTCGTTGTATTGCTCCTCGAACATCAGGTGCAGGGTGCGGAACGAAGGCCCGGTGACGTTCCAATGGAAGTTGTGGGTTTTCAGGTACAGGACATAGGTGTCCGACAGCAACCGGGAAAGCCCGTCGACGATGGATTTGCGATCTTCTTCACTGATACCGATATCAATTGCCATGAATCTCCCCTTTCCATTTGGCTTGGTGATCAAGCAGGCACCGCACACTGTAGCAACAGTTACCACACCCCGCCCGTGACACAGGGCAAGGTAACGGTCGCTCGGCGACTTGGTTTGAGAAGCCCCCGGCTTTGCGGTTAAATAGGCACCGTGCCACCCGTGCGGACTGCTATTGCCGGGTGCATAGGCTGACCCAACACGTGTTCGCGCCTACACCTCATGCGCACCGTGCCGCCAGCTTTTTTCTGTGACCGGCCTTATCGACTGTGAGCCAATCCCATGTTCAAGATCGTCCATCTGGTGACGGGCGTAGCGGCCTTGCTGCTGTCGCTCATACCCAGCCTGAAAACCGACGCAACACCCTTCCTGCAACAACCCGACGCGGTCTACCTGGCCTTGCTCGGCCTGCTCAACCTGCTGCTCGCCCCGGTCGTGCCCCTCTACTACCGAGGCGTCCGGCAACAGCTGCAACATCTGGCCTGTGCCCTGCTGGTAGTGGCCGTGGTGCTGCAGACCCTGACCCTGCTGGCACGTCCGGAGCTGGGCAACCTGGCGGCCCTGGTCTGCGCTGCCCTGGCCGTGGTCCTGCACCTGGCCGCCGGCTTCGCCCGCACTGGACGCAAGGCCCGCAGCGCGCAAAGCTCGCCGCAGGACGCCGGCAAACGCGATACCGGCACCGTGAAGTGGTTCAACACCTCCAAGGGCTTTGGCTTCATTTCCCGAGACTCGGGTGACGATATCTTCGTGCACTTTCGCGCGATTCGCGGGGAAGGCCATCGCATCCTGGTCGAAGGTCAACGCGTGGAGTTTTCGGTAATGCACCGCGACAAGGGCCTGCAGGCCGAAGACGTGGTGGCGGTATCGCGCCGCTGATCCTTGCCGGCCCCGGGGCAAGCCCAGGGCCGGCGCCGCAAAAGCGCCGCTGCATTAATAATGAGGCGGCGGCGCTTCCTCACCTTCCTCCGCACCATACTGACCGACCACCTCCTCATAGCGCTTGATCAGCTCGGCCATCTGCAACTGCAGGCGCTCGATCGCCTGGCCTTGCACGGCAATCACGTCATTGAGCGCCTGAATGGTGTCGTCCTGAAATGCCTGGCGCATCTCCAGTTCGACGATGCGATCCTCCAGCGACACCTCAAGCCTCCTCGAATCGTGCATCGAGCACGGCGCGCAGGCGCTGGCGAATACCTTCCACCTGTTCGTCGGTGTAGGCCTGCGCCTGGCACTTGCCCCATACCGGTGCCGGCCACGCCACGTCATCGCGGTAACGCACGATTACATGCATATGCAACTGGCTGACCACGTTACCCAGCGCCGCGACGTTCATCTTGTCGGCGGCAAACGCCGCCTGGAGCGCCTCGGCCAGGTAGCTGGTTTCGCTCCACAGCTGCTGTTGGTCGTCACCCTCGAGCTGGAACACCTCGCTGATGTCGGCACGGCGCGGCACCAGGATGAACCACGGATAGTTGGCATCCTTGCTCAGCAACAGCCGGCACAGGGGAAAATCGCCCAGCACCAGGGAATCCTGCTGCAAACGTGAATCCAGGACGAACACGGTAAACCTCCTCGGGGAAAATCTGGCCAGCGAGCACTGGCAACCTGTGCGCAAGGATACTCTTCTGCGCCCCCTCGCTCACGCTTTTAGGCAGGCATGCACGAAGGCGGTAACACTGCGCTACTTTTCGCACCAAAATGAGGCCACCCAGCGGGCGGAACTGCACTTACCGCTACATCCACCACTGCGGATCAACAGTTGTCGGTAACACATTGAGTTGGATGGCACCTTTGAACAAAAGTAAGCAAGCTAACTATGGCACACCATAAGACAACCCAAAGCCCGTGTTTTCGGCAGGTTTTCCCCACTCCAGCCCCACTTTGTGAAAATTTCATGAAGTGTTGCGTATTTTGAGCACGCTTGTTGCATTCCCTTCACGCCAAGTCGGCACGACACCTGCATCGACAGGTGCACGCGACAAATAACAACAGCGGCATTGGTTACCCAGGGAGTTTTCCGAAACCGAAACGCCTATTACAGTTTCGTTACGGTGAAAGAGACAGCGCTGGCGTTGTACGCCCTGAATGCAGGGGTGTGATTTGCGACATGGAAATACTTTAAAGCGACATGCGAATAAACTTACCGAAAGGATCTTTTTCGTCATATCGCCAATAACAGTCAGCGTGCTATACATTTTCGCCGACATAACAAGAAAGAGCTGCCCCATATAACTAAAACACGTTGGGCGCAGCGGTACTCTTCCTAAAACCAAAGGAGCAAATCACGATGCGCGTGATGAAGTGGAGCATGATCGCCCTGGCCGTTTCGGCAGGGACCTCGCAGTTGGCGTTCGCCTCTGCGCAAGACGAGTCCAAGGGTTTCCTCGAAGACAGCACGGCTGGCGTAAAGCTGCGCAACCTGTACTTCAGCCGTGACTATCGCAACAACGACAGCGGCCAGAGCCGCAACGAAGAATGGGGCCAAGGCTTCATCGGCACCTTCGAGTCCGGCTTCACCCAAGGCACCGTAGGCGTTGGCGTCGATGCCATCGGCCTGCTCGGCATCAAGCTCGACACCGGCCGCGGCCGTGCCGGCATGGGCCTGTTCCCGATCAACGACGACGGCCGCGCTGCAGACGACTACTCCGAGGCCCATGGCGCGGTCAAACTGCGTATCTCCAACACCACGCTGAAATACGGCGGCCAATTCACCGCCGTGCCCGTGTTCGCCACCGATGACAGCCGCC